>JBMNGW010000006.1:0-27811 GCA_050950025.1 Sphaerochaetaceae bacterium
CCAGCAAAAAGGCCATGGCGATATCTGTTAAAGGGCCGGTGGGAACCAGCGTCACTTCATGCGGATGAGCCAACACAGAATCTATGATGAATTGCACTCCATGCTGAGGTTCTGCCTTTTTTGTCAGTGGGGGAAACACCGGACCATCTAAGCCCGAAATGCCGTGAATATCGCCAGCTACCACTGCTTCTCGCAGTATCGGCTGGCTCATTCCTTTAAATACAGGGGCTTTTTGATTAACCAACTGACAGACATTCAGCGTATTATGCAGTGTTTTTTCGACCACTTGATTACCGGCAACAGCCACAATTCCCAGCACTTCAATTTCTGAGAGCCCACTAGCCATCAAAATGGCAACCATGTCATCATGACCGGTATCAACATCCAGAATAATTTTCTCTTTCATAGAAGCAGTATGCCAAAGAGCTTGTGTTGGTGCAATCAGCGTAAATCT
The DNA here is from genome assembly GCA_050950025.1 of Sphaerochaetaceae bacterium. Classification (GTDB taxonomy): domain Bacteria; phylum Spirochaetota; class Spirochaetia; order Sphaerochaetales; family Sphaerochaetaceae; genus JBMNGW01. Next base: position 455 of record JBMNGW010000006.1, read on the forward strand.
TTTTTCATCTGCTCATAGGTTTCTTTGTCAATATCACCATTAACATAACGCCTTTGTAAAATGGTTAAAGCTTCTGAAGGACGTTCATTGCGCCTAGCTAAATGAATTGCCAGCAGCACAACTAAGGCCACTGCCAAAATCAGCAATAGCAGCATCCCCCCTTTAAACCACCAACTGGTGTTGCTCATAACATACCATCTGCCCATCATGGGCATATAACGACCCGACCAATACATTCCGTGCATACCTTACCTTCCTTGTCGCAAATCTTTTTGTTTGTCCAAAAACTCCTGCCGCTCTATCTCTCCTTGTGCATAGCGACGCCTAAGAATCTCAAGCGGCTCATCACTTGCAGGCGCCTTGGCAGGTTTAGCCCACAAATAAATAATTATTCCGAGAATAAGTAACCACAACATTGTTTTGACTCCTTAGAGTAAAGATACTAACTCTTAAAATATTGTCAACTTTTTGCGCTTCTGTTGTGTAAGAATCACTTCCATAGTATCGTAGAAGGCAAAGCAAGGAGGGGAGCATGAAAACGCCAACAGTCCATATCGGTGCAGCCAAAGGGGACATTGCCCCCACAATCCTACTGCCAGGCGATCCGCTTAGAGCTAAATTTATTGCCGAGCATTTTTTAACCGATGCTACATGCTATAGCTCTGTACGAGGAATGTACGGATATACCGGTACTTACAACAATCAGCTCATCAGCGTCCAAGGCACTGGCATGGGAGGCCCTTCCATGGGTATTTACGCCCATGAATTGATTCACGCTTACGATGTGAAACGCTTAATTCGTATCGGATCGGCCGGAGCTTTAGATCATCGGTTACACATTGGAGATTTGGTAATGGCTACAGCAGCTTGCTATGATGCCGATTACAACCGCCGCTACGGCTTAGAGGGCTTTATGGCTCCCGCCGCCTCATTTGATCTGATGAGCCAAGCCCATCAATGTGCAACAAAGCAGCAGCTGAAATTGCATGCCGGAACTGTCCTTACTTCCGATATCTTTTACCACCAAAAGGGAAGCGATGCCCTTAGGCCTTGGCAGCAGATGGGAGTGTTGGCAGTTGAGATGGAAGCCGCCTCTTTATATATTGCTGCCCAAAGTGCTGCTGTAAAGGCCTTGTGTTTGTTGACCATCAGCGATTTGCCTTTTGAACAAAAGGAGATGGACAGCTCTCAACGGGAGAAAAGTCTAACCGATATGATTGCTTTAGCTTTGGACGTAGGTACCAACAATTGTGAATGAGAAAACCAATAAGCCCAAGGTGGCACATCTTTTACTGATTCTTTTTCGCACCACATTTACCCTCAGTGCTTTTACTTTTGGCGGAGGGTACGTCATAGTCCCACTGATGCGTAAGTCATTTGTTGACACATTAAAGTGGATAGACCAACAAGAGATGCTTGATCTGATTGCCATAGCTCAATCGGCTCCCGGCCCGATTGCCGTCAATACCTCCATTTTGGTCGGTTACAAAGTCTTTGGCATTGGAGGGGCTTTGGTATCACTGTTGGGAACAGTGTTGCCCCCGTTAATTACCCTCACTCTCCTTTCTTATATCTATGAGGCCATTAAAAACAATCTCATTGTTCAAACCCTTTTTTATGGGATGAGTATCGGTGTGGCCATTGTTATCCTTGATGCCGTATTCACGTTAGCTAAAACGGTGGCCTCCGAGAAAAAGGTGCTCCCCCTTCTCATTATGGCAGGGGCTTTTGTTGCCACCTACCTGCTAAAATTCAACATTGTGTTGATTATCCTCAGCTGTGCAGTAGTTGGCATCATAGCAACGTTGGCAGTCAAAGATAAGGAGAACCCATGATTTTACTGCAATTGCTGTGGAGCTTCATCCAAATCGGCGTATTTAGTTTCGGCGGTGGCTATGCCGCTTTACCGTTAATTCAAGAACAGGTGGTTACCCTTCACCGGTGGCTTACTGTCCAAGAATTTGCCGATGTGGTGACAATGAGTCAAATGACCCCCGGTCCAATCTCTTTGAATGCCGCCAGTTTTGTCGGTACTAAAATGGCCGGAATTCCGGGAGCACTTGTGGCAACCTTTGGCAATGTGCTTCCTTCATTACTGATTGTCTTAATTCTGGCTTGGATTTATTTTCGATATCGCTCGCTGAAGATTATGCAAGGAGTGTTATATGGACTTAAGCCGGCTGTTGTTGCCCTTATTGCCTCAGCTGGTCTTTCTATTCTCTTTTTAGCTCTCTTTGGCACACAAGATATCTTGGGGAACATAGAGCATATTAGCTGGTATGCCATCGCCCTTTTTGGCATTGGGTTTCTCTTTGTGCGGATAAAAAAAGCTAATCCTATTTTCATCATCTTGGGCTCGGGAGCTTTAACAGTTCTTTTGAGCTTGGTAGGAGTATCTGTATGAGTATATGGGTGACATACGGCAGTGATCCAACATCTATGACACTAGAACTTCTAAAAGCGATGGACCCTTTTAAGAACCTGAAGCCAACAGCTTCGATTGTCTTAAAACCCAATTTGGTGGTTGCCAAACCAGCCTCTGAGGGAGCTACTACTCACCCGCAAATAGTTGAAGCCTTAATTGTTCATCTCCAGGCTCAAGGCTTTAGCGATATTGCAATTGTAGAAAGCTCATGGATTGGTGAAAGCACTCAACGCTCATTTAAAGCCCACGGGTATGACACCTTGGCCCGCAAATACGGCATCGGTTTAGTTGATGTCAAACAAGACCGCTATGTTACCGTTAGCAGTCATGGTTATGAAGTTGAGATGTCCAAGAAAATCATGGAAGCCGATTTTTTAATTAATCTTCCCGTTCTTAAAGGGCATTGTCAAACTAAGCTCACCTGTGCCCTTAAAAATATGAAAGGGTGCATTTCCGATCGCTCAAAACGGGCCTTCCACAGTTGGGGGTTGCATGAACCGATTGCCGCATTGAACGCAATCAAACAAGCCGATTTAATCATTGTCGATAGCATCAACGGTGATCTTGATTTTGAAGAAGGGGGTAACCCTGTCCAAACCAACCGGATGTTTGGGGGATTCGACAGCACTCTTATCGATGCTTTTGGTGCCACACTCTTAGGTTATGAGCCTGCAGAAATAAAACATGTGGCTATTGCGGCCCAATGGAAACTAGGCTCCATAGAGGTGGAAAAAGCCTCAATTAAGGAACTGAAAGCCGATACCACTGCCGCTGCCCATCGGCCCACCGGACGCATTAAAACTTTGGAACGCTATACCCAAGCTTCATCAGCTTGCAGCGCTTGTTATGGTAACCTCATTCATGCTTTGGCTCGTTTGGATGAGAAAGGGCTCTTACAAGATTTGGTGCAGAAAGTTCATATCGGCCAAGACTACAAAGGCAAAAGCGGCTGTGGAATTGGAGTCGGTATCTGTACCAATGGGTTTACCCACTTTTTACCCGGTTGTCCCCCCAAAGCCCTTGATATGGTTCGTTTTCTTCACAAACACATTGAAGAGTAAGAAAATCGCACCCGTTGCAGCGATGCTATTTCTTTTTAGTATAATCTACCGGCAAATTGAACACCAGATGGCAAAATCGATGAATTTTTCCCGATATCTTTTTTTTAACTCTGTCCTACATCATTTAAACGTTTAACCTTTATGCCAGATGTTCTAAAAGAGTAAATTTTTGCTGTTTCGCTTAAGAGTAATTCTTTATATTCCTTTCTGTTACCAATAATTGGTTAACAATTAACCAAAAATTTTTTCTTGACAACCCGTTTTTCATCCCTTAGGATCCTGAGTTCCGCAGTAAAAACAAGAAAAAGGGTTGCTAACTAATTGCATTAACGGCAATTATTCAACAACCCTCTTCCATAACATCTTACAGATTGTAGTACATTAATAAATATCTTTGGTTTTGTTGTTCATTGAGCGTAATTCCTGCTTGGTGTAGAACACTTTCCATAAGTCTAAGGTCGTAGCAAGCCCAATTTCTCTGAGGTGGGGAGAAGAGCAGTAATTCTTGTAAATATTGCCCTGAACTTCTCCCACCTTTGCAGCTTGGAGGGTTTCTATGATCTTTGAATAGGGCATCTTATTGTGCAATTTCTTTATTTCTAAGATTCGAATGAGAAGCAATGCAACAAAACAACTAAGAAAATGAGCTTGGATGCTCTGAGGCTTTCTGACGAACACCGGCCGTGCCCGTAGATGAGTCTTGGTAATCTTAAAAGATTCTTCAATCTTCCAAAGACCACGGTACATCTCAACAATGTCTTGGTCAGTAACTGGCCTATTCAACTCAAACAGGCAATCATATGTCCTAAAGCGTGCATGCCCATCCCACGGCTTCTCATCTTCGTTGGTTCCAATCACATTCGTTTCAATCAAATAGTAGCCGTCAAAGAGTTCATCTTTTGCAATCTTTTTTTCATCTAAGTAGCGAATATGCTTTGCTTTTTGTAACAATTTCCCTGTCTGTGGATCATAGGCTTGCTTGGTGAAATATGTGTTGGCCCCATGGCCGTTGTAAATAGTACCTGTTTGCTGAGCTTTCTTTATGGAATTGCAGCGATCTATGCGTGAGCGGACTTGGTATTTACGACTGAAAAAGACGATTTGACGCTTATTAATCGTAACCTTTACTTTCTTAGACCCATCTTCAACCCAGCTACTCTCTTCTGCAGGAACTAAACGTGACTTCATTTTAAAGACTACTACTTCTTGTACTGCATCCTCTGAGCCTTGGTAGGGACCAATACTGTTGGTGTAATCCATAAGGCGCTCTTCTTCATGAAGGGTGTGGCACTTCATCACAGCAGTTGTAGTGCGGTAGCCTTCATCATCAAGAATAAAACGCTCAGTCTCTTTATCTTGCTTGCGCACACTATCGCTGATGATGTACCCCTGCTTCTGAGCAAGAATGTTAGCTACATTGGTCCCACTCATGATCCCTTTGTCGCCAATGTAAATCATTTTGTTAAAACCCATCCGCTCTTTAGTGTGTTTAATCATCGGTAAGAAAGTCGTCACATCATTATTGTTGCCAGCAAACAGACCAAAATCTACCGGTAAGCCCTCAGTGTCCATAAACAGACCAAGCTGAACAATTGGCTCAGGACGATGCTCTTTAGAAGGACCATACTTGCGTAGTCCTTCAAAGACAACAGATCCCTCTCCATCTACTGTATCTGCATCACAGCTGTCGATTTCCCAGAAATAGTTAGTCACATCATAAAACATCAGTGATGTGTCACGCTTATAGAGCTTTTTTACCTTCTGATGCAAATGAACAAGTAAATCATCGCTGTACGTAGCAAAAAACTCTAATGAACGATACACATCGTCATCACTGAACTCACTGTTGCCTAGCAGTAATTTTGCTCTCTTTTTCCACGTTGAGAACTTTGAAGCCGGAAACAGAATCCTGCCAAATACTAAAAGCCGGAAGATACTCTCAACATTGGCTTTGACTGGCCAATGCTTACGCCTGTTTTTGACAAACTGGTCTATTTCAAGCTCATGGTAAATGACTGACAAAGGCAGATGCCCTATTGATGCTAAATCATCAATAACCGTCAGACTACTGTCTTGCTCTTCCAAAGGGAAGTGCTCATCAAGATTAATGCTTAGATTAACTCGTTTTTCTTCTCTCTCTTTACTTGTAAGTTTCTTAGCTTCTTCTCTGAAGTGAGCAATAGGATCATCGTAGAGCTTTTTAAGATCTTCTTCGTAGCCAAGGAACTTAACTTTTTCCTTCGTTGGGTTCTTTTTCCCTTTTTTACGAACACTGCGCATGTAATAAAGGGCATTACCCTTATTATTGGTGAAGACTTTTAATTCCATAGGCCCTCCACAAGCTTGCTATTACACTACACTACACTACTATATTAAGTCAAGCAAAAAGATAAAAAAAGAAGCATAATTTCTTTCATCAAAGAAACTACGCTCTAAGTGGTTCGGTTACTTGCTGCGGAAGCATGGAGCGATGCTATTTCTTTTTAGTATAATCTACCGGCAAATTGAACACCAGATGGCAAAATCGATGAATTTTTCCCGATATCTTTTTTTTAACTCTGTCCTACATCATTTAAACGTTTAACCTTTATGCCAGATGTTCTAAAAGAGTAAATTTTTGCTGTTTCGCTTAAGAGTAATTCTTTATATTCCTTTCTGTTACCAATAATTGGTTAACAATTAACCAAAAATTTTTTCTTGACAACCCGTTTTTCATCCCTTAGGATGCAGATAGATGATAACCGTTTAACTAACCAAGGGGGAGAGGTTGAAAGCGACTATCAAAGAGGTCGCCCAGCTTGCTGGGGTCTCAGTAGCTACAGTCTCATATGTCCTAAACGGCACAAAGCGAGTCTATCCCGAAACGAAAAAGCGGGTCCTTGATGCGGTGCAAAAGCTGAATTATCAAATCAATCCTCTGGCACGCAACTTTAGAAAAGGAGAATCAAAGCTCGTCGGCTTTGTTGTTTGCGATTTGGCCAACTACTTTTTCCAAGACATTGCTTTGGGATTGGAAAAAAGGCTTTCCCGTTACGGCTATCGTCCCATTCTCATCGACTCTAAAGAGAGCAAGTCGATTGAGATGGAAAACGTGCAAAATATGCTGGCCAGTTCAATCGATGCTTTGGTGATTGCTCCAAGTACCGAAGACTGCTCCTATTTAAGTTTAATGCTGGCCAACCACCCAATTCCGGTGGTCTTTGTCGATCGCAAACCAACTGGGTTTACCAGCGACATCGTCCTTTCTTCCAACAGGCAGGGAGGCTATGCAGCTGTCAAACATCTGATAGACAAAGGACACACGAAGATTGCTTTCATCGGCTCCCGCTTTGATTCAACGATGATTGAACGTGCCGATGGGTATCGTCAGGCTTTGATGGAGGCCAGCCTTCCGATCAATGCCAATTTCATCCGGTATGGTGAAAGCATGTCCCTTAGTAAGAGCGAGTTGCGTCATGGTTCGATTTACCACCATACATTGGATTTAATAACCAACCACGATGTCACGGCTTTGTTTGTGGGCAACAACTTGGCTACTGTCGGCTCGTTTGGTTGTTTGATGGAACAGAAGGTCAATGTTCCAGCCGATATAGCTTTCATCACTTTTGATGATTCATTTTGGTTGACGATGACAACTCCCGCCCTTTCGGCCATTGCACAAAACCCGGAGCTCATCGGTGATACAGCCGGGAAAATGATTTACGAACGTATTAAAGATGCGCGCAATAATGTTCAAAGAGAACCACAAATGGTTCGCATCGATACGCAACTTATTGTACGCACCTCCAGTTAAGAAATATACGACCCGTATGGGTTGTCGAAAATAAGGAGGAACATATGAAAAGGAAAAAGTTTGTTCTGATCCTGATGATCGCTTTGTTAGCGATGGGGACAAGTCTCTTTGCCGGAGGTGGAAAAGAGGCCGGCGGACCGGTAACTGTCAACATTGCGCTTGCTAACAACCCGATCTCGCAGGCCATGGCGAAACTAGTACAAACAAGTTACAGGGCAGATGGGGTTGTAGTCAATGTCTCTGTGTTGCCCGAAAACGACTTACGCCAACGACTTACCACCGAAGCATCCACGGGGGGAACCACGTACGACATTTTCTACATCGGCCCCTATGAAGCTCAAACGTGGGCACGTAATGGCTGGCTGGAAAATCTGGATCCTTACTTTGCCAAGCTTTCCGCCGAAAAGGCAGCTTGGTATGACAAAGGCGACCTGATTAAAGGAATGGCCGACTCTTTGGCTCTTGATGGAGTCCAATATGGACTGCCCTTCTACGGCGAAAGTTCTTTCATCATGTACAACAAAGAACTCTTTGCTCAAAAAGGACTGGTTATGCCCGATGAGCCGACGTGGGACGAAATTTACGAATTAGCCAAGAAAATCCATGATCCTTCCAAAGGCATCGTTGGTATGACGATGAGAGGAACCCCCGGATGGGGTATGAGCGGAGCTCCTTTTGTGACAATGGTCAACGCTTATGGCGGACGCTTCTTCGACATGGATTGGAATGCCACCGTAGATACTCCCGAACAACGTGGTGCTTGGGCCATGTACAAAAAAATCCTGCGCGAAGCGGGACAGGCCGACATTCTGGCTTACACCTACAACGAGTGTATTGCATTGATGGCAAGCGGCAATTGCGGCATCTACTACGATGCTACCTCAATTGCTCCTCCGCTTGAGGCAGACGACTCTAAAGTACAGGGTAAACTCGGTTATGTTATGGCTCCTCACCAAAAGCTGAGAAAAAACACCGCTTGGCTGTGGAACTGGTCCATGGGAATCAACCCCAAGACTACCGCTGCCAAAAAGCAGGCTGCTTTTGATTTCATGCTGTGGGCAACAAGCAAAGATTATGTGAAGATGTCACTCGATTTGGATCCCACCGGAGCAAGTACTCCTCCGGCATCCCGCTATTCGACATACGATCTTGCAGTCTATGCTAAGGCTCCGTATGCCCCCATGACGCTTAAGACGCTTGAAGGGATGGATTTCACCAAACCGACACTCGATCCGGTTCCTTATGTGGGACTGCAGTACATCGCAATTCCTGAATTTGCCGATGCCGGAACCAAAATGACCGAATATCTTGCTGACTACGTAGTTGACAAGATTTCGCTGGACGAAGCTATCAGAAGAACACAAGAAGTGTTTGACAAGGTGGCCATCGACGGAAACTACCGCAAGTAGTTTATTCTTTTACGAACTGCATCAGAAGTTCTTTCGGGAGCTTCTGATGCTTTACCAAGTGAAAAGGCCTTATGAAAACACGAACATACGATTATCGGTTTCTGCTGCCGGCAGTCATTGTGGTGGCAATTATGACCCAGCTTCCGTTTTTGCTGACCATCATCTACTCCTTTTTGCGCTGGAACCTCTCCCGCCCCGACATTCCTCGCACCTTTGCGGGGTTCAACAACTACCTCTACTTCTTGAAAATCGAGTCGTTGGAGCACCTGCCTGAGTTTTACAGCATTCTCTGGCAAACAATCCTCATTACAGGCATCACTTTGTTAGCCTGCTCTATTGGGGGCTTTTTGCTGGCTTTGCTGCTCGATCATGACATTCCCGGAGTTAATATCGCCCGTACCTTGATGCTAGGCCCCTTCTTTGTCATGTCGACTGCCAGTGGAGTTATCTGGAAAACAACCATTTTCAATACAACGTTCGGCTGGTATGGGGTCATCATGAAGGCTTTGGGATTCACTCCGGTCGATTTAGTAAGCTACCATCCGCTGGGAGTCATCATTGTCTTATTCACCTGGCAATGGATGCCCTTTTTCATCCTTGTATTGCTGGCAGGATTGCAAGGGATCCCTCAAGACCTTATCGATAGCATGCGCATCGATGGGGTGAGCTGGCTGCAAGGGATTTTCAAAATTAAGCTCCCGTTGATTATGAACCACATGCGGGTGGTCATTATGCTCGGTTTAGTCTTCTTAATCAAAGAATTTGGCTTAATATTAGTCACCACTGCCGGAGGGCCCGGAACACGCTCCTACACACTGCCATATGCGGTCTACATGCAAGTCTTCAGTGCCAACAACGTAGGACGAGCCGGAGCATTGGCAACCATGACAGTTATTTTGACCCTGATACTGGTCAACCTCATCTACCGCTCGATAGTCAAGCGCAGTGCCCATTACGCCTAAAGGAGGCCCCCATGTCAAATCATGAAATTAAAAAAATTAGAGCCTCAATGAGGCGCAAGCAATTAGGGAAAAAATCACTGATGACCATTGCCATCTATTTGATTGCCATTCTCTATTTCTTTCCCATTCTTTACATGTTTCTTTCGGGCTTTAAAACTGAGCAACAGGCAGTGATGCCTTCCATATTTTTCAAACCAACCTTAGATACCTACAAGAAAGTTCTCAGCGATCCCACCATGTACCAGTATCTGCGCAACTCAATTTTGCAAGTCGTCGTGGGAGCAGGAGTCAGTTTAGCCTTAGGTATTCCGGCGGCTTTTTCCCTTGTCTTTGGCAAATTGAAAAAGGCCGACTCCAAAGGCAAATATTATCTGTGGTTCATCACTACCATTTTATTACCACCGGTAGCCGTCTTGATTCCCCTGTTTACCCTTTATCAAAAGTTAAGACTGATTAACACCCCCTTTGGGGTAATGTTTGCTTACATAGGGTTCCACATTCCCATTGTGGTATGGATGGTCCACTCTTTTTTCAGCGACCTGCCGATTGAAATTTTTGAAGCTGCCGAAATAGACGGTTGTACTAAGCGCCAACAGTTAACTAAAATTGCCATCCCATTGGCTCGTACCGGTATTATAAGTGCCGGCTTGTTAGTTGTTGTCTTTATTTGGAACGAGTTTTTCTTGGGCTTCAACCTCACAGGCAATCCCACCGCAACACTGCCGGTCTACATGTCCCGCTTCAGAGAGCAGCAGGGAATGTTTGTCGCCCAGTTGTCGGCCTCTTCCACCATTGCCGTCCTGCCGGCCATAATTTTGGGCTGGATGACACAAAAAGCCTTGGTCAAGGGGTTAACATTGGGAGCTGTAAAGGGATGAGACCACTACTGCTGGTCATTGATGCCGGCACCACAAGTGTGAAAGCAGCCGCCTTTGATGAAGGGGGCGTGCTAGTGGCTTCAGATTCTTTCCCCTATCCCACCCATACTCCCCATAGTGGGTGGGCTCAGCAGGACCCTTATGATTACTGGCATGCAGCCATAAAAGCGACTAAGAACGTTGTTTCAACTGTAAAGGCGAATGATATTGTGGCCATCGGATTATGTGCCCATATGAACGGCTCACTGGTTGTCGATAAAACAGGAGAGCCAGTTTATCCTCATATCATCCACAGCGATATTCGCAGCACTAAAGAGTGTCAAACCCTCCAAAAGATCTGGGGTAAAGAAGAGATTTACAAAAGAACGGGCAACCCTATTGCCGTCCACCTCTCTTTGCCCAAACTGCTGTGGCTTAAAAATAATCACCCCCCCTTGTTTGAAGGGGGAGCTTGGTTCTTAAATGCCAAAGACTGGCTTCGCTTTAAATTGACAAATAATCTGGGTGCCACCGATTATTCGGATGCCTCGCTTACCGGCTTGTTTAATCAACAAAAAAAGGATTGGGACAGCGAAATAGCCTCTACGTTGGGTATCCCTCTTTCCATGCTCCCTAGCATCCATCGCGGAACAGAAATTGGAGGAAAACTGAGCCCCGAAGCTGCACAATTGCTGGGCCTACCTTCTGGTATTCCTGTTTGCTACGGATCGGGGGATGCCTCTTGTGCCACCCGAGGTGCCTTAGTAGCCTCTTTTTCTCATGCTTATGCGGCAGTTGGCTCAAGTGCCTGGGTCTCGGTGCTCACCGATCATATAACTGAAGACCCCGAGATGCGGATGCAACACTTCTACGATATCGAAGGAGAACTGATTAACGTCTGTGGGACTGTTCAAAGTGCCGGCAGTGCCCTTGATTGGGCAGCTGAATTATTGGCTCCCGATTTAAGCTTTGAACAGATAGAAAAAATGGCAGCAACCCTTGGTGATGCGCCCTCCCCGGTTTTATTTCTTCCTTACCTTAGCGGAGAGCGAACCCCTTGGTGGGATGCTTTTGCCAGGGGAGCTTTTGTGGGCTTAAGTGCCAACACAGATGCAGCGACTTTATTGCGCTCGGTGTATGATGGCATCGCTTTTGCCCTCAAACAGTGTGTAAAGGTATATAGCCACCTATCCATTTCGGTAAAGCAGTTTTCCCTGCTGGGGGGAACGCTTAGGGGAAATCTTCTGGCTTCTATTATTGCCCAATGCTTGAACATGCGCACGGCAATCCACCCTTGGCCAACTCATGCCACTGCCCTCGGAGCGGCCTTTGGTTCTGCTGTGGCGGTAGGATTGTTTCCGAATGTAGAAAAGGCCATCCAACAGGTAAACACAACCATGCAGCTAATTGAACCTGATAAGAACACCGTCGCTTCCTACGAAAAACAGTATCAACTGTACACTCAATTATATCCATCATTGCAACATATATTCCGAGGTGAACATGAAAGCATTAGTCATTGAAAAACCGCATCAAGCGGTAGTTAAAGAGGTACCCATTCCCACTCTTAAAGAGGATGAAGTACTAATTAAAGTCGACAGCTGCGGAGTCTGCGGTACCGACATTCATATCTATCGGGGAGACTATTTGGGAACGTATCCTGTTATTCCCGGTCATGAATTTGCCGGAGTGGTAGAAAAAGTAGGCTCGGCTGTTACCCGTTTTAAGGTTTCAGATCGGGTGGCTGTTGAACCGAATATCAGCTGCGACAACTGTAGTGCTTGTTTAAGCAATCGGCAAAACTTTTGCGAAAACTGGAGCGGAGTGGGAGTTACACGACCGGGAGGGATGGCCGAATATGTGGCGGCTCCCGAAAAAGCTGTTTTTAGTATCGGATCATTGCCCATGGAAGAGGGAGCTTTTGTTGAACCGCTTTCCTGTGTCCTCCACGGAGTGCAAAAAACCCATTTTGCTTTGGCCGACCATGTGTTGATTTTAGGATCGGGTCCTATCGGGATGCTTTTAGCACAAGTCATTAAAAACCAAGGCTCTGCCAACATCACCCAACTTGATCGCAATGAAGCCCGCTTACAGGCTGCCTTGTCGTTGGGAGTCGATACTGTTGAAACGTCGTTGGACAATCTGCCACTTGATTATTTTGATGTGGTGGTGGATGCCTCCGGGGCAACGTTTTTAATGGAAGAGAGCCTGAAATATGTGCGTAAGGGGGGCTCTGTTTTATTGTTCGGCGTTCCCCACAAAGAGGCCCTTCTTAGCCTTCCGGCCTTCACTATTTTTGAAAAGGGGCTGACCCTCCTTTCCAGCTACACTTCGGTGCGCAACTCAATTCAGGCAGTACGCCTTTTGCAGAATAAAAAAATAGAGGTCAGTTCGCTTATCTCTCACCGCCTGCCACTGACAGAGTTTGCCAAAGCAATCGAAATATTGGAAAGCGGCAGTGATAATGTGTTGAAAGTTATGATGGTTCCCTGACCACCAGTAGGAGAAAAGTATGGGACAATTTGAAGGCAAAACAATTTTAATTACCGGAGGAGCAGGCGACATTGGCTTGGCTACGGCCAAACGGTTTGCCATAGAAGGGGCCTCTATTGCTTTGGTCGATATTAAATCGATGGAAAGCTCTTTGGCCGTCTTGGGAAAACATGCCAAAGCCTATGAGTGTGATGTAACCGATTACCAGCAAGTAGAGCAGATGGTCAGCTCAGTTGTAAAGGATTTTGGCAAAATTGACATGCTGTTTAACAATGCCGGAATCCAAGGGGAGTTTGCGATGCTCCATACCTACCCCGTCGAAGACTTTCACCGCGTCATTCAGATTAACCTTATCGGAGCTTTCCATGTCTTACGCTGTGTAAGTGCCCATATGGTAGAAACCGGCGGAGGGACCATTGTCAACACTGCCAGCATGGCGGGAGTCGATGGGCCGGTGAATATGGCCGCTTATGGAGCATCTAAGTTTGCCATCATCGGTTTAACCCAAACAGCGGCCAAAGATTTGGCTCCGTTTGGCATTCGGGCCAATTCCATCTCTCCGGGGTTTATGGGACCGGGATTTATGTGGGACCGACAAATCGATTTACAGGCTGCCGTCGGTTCGCAGTACTACGACACTGATCGAGCGGTGGTTACCCAGCAAATGATTGGTGCTGTTCCTTTGCGTCGCTACGGTCTTATTGAGGAAATTCCGCCGGCAGTGGTGTTTCTTATGAGCAATGAATCCTCCTATATCACGGGAGTGAACATTAAATTATCGGGTGGGATTTAAGAGGTAGAAGTATGAAAACAATATTGGAGCGTTTCAGTTTGGAAGGGAGGACCGCTTTGGTTACCGGCGGCGCTCAGGGAATCGGCAAAGCCTTTTGTCTGGCACTGGCCCAAGCGAAAGCCAAAGTAGCTGTTGTCGATGTGAATCTACCGCTAGCCGAACAAACGGCTCAGGAAATTACTGCCCAAGGCTCTGAAGCAATGGCTTTAAAAGTCGATGTAACCAATCCTCAGCACGTCAAACAGATGGTAGCCACCATTGTTCAAAAATGGGGAAGCTTAACCATCGGAGTCAATAATGCCGGTATGGGAATGTGGAGCGATGCACTGAGTATGGAATTTGAGCAATGGCGTAAAGTTTTGGCACTTAATCTTGATGCGGTATTCCTCTGTGCCCAAGCCGAAGGGGTACAGATGAAAAACCAAGGCTATGGGAAAATTATCAACACAGCCAGCATGTCGGCCCATATCTCCAACACACCGCAAAACCAATGTGCTTACAACGCCTCCAAAGCAGGCGTCCTTCATTTAACCCGCAGTTTGGCTGCCGAATGGGCCCCTTTCAATATTTGTGTTAACAGCATCAGTCCCGGTTACACCAAAACAGCTTTAGTTGAAGACCTCTTAGTCACCCCCGAAGGGCAAAGCATGCTTCCTAAGTGGATGGAACGGGTACCGATGAATCGCATGGCCTTAGTTGAAGACTTACAAGGGGCTGTTGTCTATTTGGCAAGCGAAGCCTCCGATTATATGAGTGGCAATGATGTGCTGATTGACGGCGGTTATTGCGCTTGGTAACTATGAATACCATGTTGGCTGCCTTTATTGGCAGCCAACGTCTTAATCTGTCAGCCTAACGGCTCATCGATCATCTCCTCAATGGAGGCTCCCGGAGCTACCATTGGATACACTTTATCATCTTTGGGAACTTCACAATCGATAACAACAGCCTTGTTCAGGGCAAAAGCAGCACTAAGAACTGCCTCTGGATCATCGTCTAAAGTAAGTCTCATCCCTTCGATACCGTACGCTTTGGCCAAAGCCACCCAATCGATATGGGTATCCAATGTTGTTTCTGAGTAGCGGTTCTCATAAAACAACGTCTGCCATTGTCTGACCATTCCCAATGTTTGGTTATTCATCAATAGGATGACAACCGGCAAGCCGTAACGGGCAATGGTGGCCAATTCGTTGCAGTTCATTTTAAACGATCCGTCTCCTGCCACATTGACAACCCTTTTATGGGGGCAGGCAACCTGAGCTCCAATAGCCGAACCAGTCCCATAGCCCATTGTTCCCAATCCTCCGCTGGTCAGAAATCTTCCCGCGGGGGTATGGCGGTAAAACTGTGCGGCCCACATTTGGTGCTGACCTACTTCGGTAACCATAATCCCATCCTCAGGCATAACGTGGCTGAGGGCTTTCAGAATTTCAAAAGGACGGCGAGTCTCTTTAGCCACCCGCACCGGGTGTTCCTGTTTCCACCCTTTAATTTGGTTCATCCATTTTTCATGGACAAAGGGGGTTTTTATCATCTTATTCAGCTCAGAAAGGACTAACTTTACATCACCGATAACATGGTGGTACGTCACAACGTTCTTATTAATCTCTGCCGGATCGACATCAATGTGAACGATGCGGGCCCGTTTGGCAAATGCACTGGCTTTGCTGACCACGCGGTCGCTGAACCGAGCTCCGATGACTATTAACAAATCACAATTATTGACGGCAATATTGGAAACTCGCGAGCCGTGCATCCCAATCATACCGGTAAAGCGGCGATGAGCCGAATCAACAGTACCATAGCCCATTAAAGAAACGCCCATCGGAGCATCAATGTTCTCAATAAACTGGGCAAGCTCCTGTTGGGCTTGGGAAAGAACCACTCCTCCGCCGACATAGAGCATCGGCTTACTCGATTCTTTAAGCAACTTCAGTGTTTTTTCCAACGCCTTTTGTTGCGGTTTGTATTTGGACGGTTCATAAGCAACGCACTCTTTGGCCTCGTACGTAGTTATTTCGGCACTCACATCTTTGGGCACATCGATGAGCACCGGCCCGGGTCTTCCCTCTTGGGCAATGTAAAAAGCCTCTCGGATGACATCGGCAAGCTTAGTCACATCCTTAACAATGTAATTGTGCTTGGTAATCGGCAAAGTGATACCGGTGATGTCGACTTCTTGAAAGCTGTCTCTGCCCAACAGTGCCGTCGGCACATTGCCGGTAAAGGCAATGATAGGAATGCTGTCCATATATGCAGTTGCCAAACCGGTTACCAAGTTGGTGGCTCCCGGTCCGCTGGTGGCAAAAACCACTGCCGGCTTGCCGGTTGAGCGGGCATAGCCGTCGGCAGCGTGGGCCGCCCCCTGCTCGTGACTGGTCAAAATATGGCGAATACTGGAACGAGCCTTATAGAGGGCATCGTAGATATTCAGCACAGCTCCTCCGGGAAACCCAAATACGGTGTCAACACCCTGCTCTTTAAGACATTCGATGATGATTTCTGAACCATTTAACTGCATACAACACTCCTACCTCATATCATCTGTCGGCGAACACTGCCCCTGTTGCAGCATTGGTCACCTGTTTGGCATAGCGGGCCAAATAACCGGTGGTAATGGGAGGCGTGGGAGCTTCCCAGCCCACTGAACGCTCTTGCAACACCTCAGGCTCGACATTCAACTGTAAAACTCCCGCTTCAATATCGATTTCAATAATGTCTCCTTCGTTGACAAAAGCTATCAGACCCCCTTCGGCAGCTTCGGGTGAAACGTGCCCAATGGAGGCCCCGCGAGTGGCTCCGCTAAAGCGTCCGTCGGTGATCAGGGCCACATCCTTATCCAACCCCATACCGGCAATGGCACTCGTTGGTCCCAACATCTCCCGCATTCCCGGTCCCCCTTTGGGTCCTTCGTAACGGATGACTATCACATCACCTTTATTGATTTTTCCTCCGTAAATAGCTTGGCCAGCCTCCTCTTCGGAGTTGAAAACCCGAGCAGGTCCCGAATGCTTGAGCATTTCGGCTGCCACAGCAGAGCGTTTTACCACCGCACCGTTGGGGGCAAGGTTACCCTTAAGCACCGCAATACCGCCGGTGGGGCTGTAAGGGGTATCGACGCTGCGAATCACCTCTTTGTCAAAATTAATGGCCTCATCGATTTGTTGACCGATGGTTTTGCCCGAAACACACAATGCATCGGTGTGAAGCAATTGTTTGGCATTGAGCTCTTTCATCACCGCCATCACTCCCCCCGCGCGATACAAATCTTCAATGTGGTGTGCTCCTGCAGGGGCAAGGTGGCAAATATTGGGTGTTTTTTGGCTGATGGCATTGGCTTGGAAAATATCGAGTTCGATGTGGGCTTCATGAGCAATTGCTGGCAAATGGAGCATGCTGTTGGTACTGCATCCCAAAGCCATATCGACTGTCAAAGCATTTTCAAAAGCCTCTTTGGTCATAATATCTAGGGGTCGGATATTATTTCTCAGCAACTCCATCACTGCATAACCGGCCTCTTTGGCCAGCCGATCGCGCTCAGCATACACAGCAGGAATCGTCCCGTTCCCCGGCAGTCCCATGCCCAAAGCTTCGGTAAGACAGTTCATACTGTTGGCTGTGAACATTCCCGAACACGAGCCGCAGGTGGGACAGGCATTGTTTTCGTAGGCAAGCAGTGTAGCAGCATCCATTTGGTCGGCGGCATACGAGCCGACAGCCTCAAAGACGCTGGTCAAATCGATGACTTTCTTTGTGCCGGGAACCAGACCCGCCAACATTGCTCCGCCAGAAACTACCACAGTGGGAATATTGATGCGGGCAGCTGCCATCAGCATAGCCGGGACAATTTTATCGCAATTGGGGACCATCACCAACGCATCAAAAGGATGGGCCATAGCCATAATTTCAATTGAGTCGGCTATCAGCTCACGGCTGGCAAGCGAATATTTCATCCCCACATGCCCCATGGCAATACCATCGCACACCCCAATGACAGAGAAATCGAGGGGAGTGCCTCCCGAGCTGCGTACCCCCGCTTTGACAGCATCAACGATTCTGTTGACATGAACATGCCCCGGAATAATACCGTTGGCCGAGTTCACAATCCCAATTAACGGGGCAGCAATCTCTTTATCGCTGAGGCCCAAAGCTTTCATCAACGAACGATGCGGGGCTCGTTCAAACCCTTTTTTCATCCGATCGCTTCTCATATCTTCGCTCCGTTTTCACTGCGCTTCACATACTCTCTGAAAGCTGCCAAAAGTTTCATCGTCACCTCACCTGCCTCTCCGTTGCCGATTTTCTGCCCATCAAGCTCAGTTAAGGCGATGATTTCAGCAGCGGTGCCGGTCAAAAAGGCCTCATCAGCGTTCAAAAGATTGTAGTGAGTAAACGGCTCTTCTTTGAGTTCAATGTTCAGCTCTTTGCAAAGGGCAATCACACTTTGGCGGGTGATACCATCCAGTGTCCCCAACCAAATCGGAGGGGTATAAACAACACCCTTTTTCACAAAAAAGACATTATCACCGGTACATTCGGTCACCAACCCCTCATCATTAAGCAACAGAGCCTCATCGGCACCGTAGCGGTTAGCTTCAATGGAGGCCAAAATATTGTTGACATAATTGAGGCTTTTAATCTGAGGATTGACGATGGTCGCTTTATTGCGCCTGAGGCTGCTGGTAATGACTTTCAGACCCCTCTGGTAGGCTTCAGGGGGATAAAGGGCCACTTGACCGGCAATACAAAAAAGGCGCGGCGGATGAGCAGTCGGTTTGGGATACAGACCCAAGCCGTCGGCTCCCCGGGTGCAGACCAACCTAATATACCCATCAACAATATTATTGCGTCGACACGTCTGTAACACAATTTCTTTGATTTCCTCATAGCTATTAGGCAATTGCAAATAGAGTGCTTTAGCTCCCTCAAAAAAGCGCTTGAGGTGGGCATCCAGCAAAAACACCTGAGAGCCGTACGCTCTGATTCCTTCAAAAACTCCGTCTCCGTAGAGCAGTCCGTGATCAAGCAGGGGGATTTTGGCCTCGCTTAGCGGTACATATGATCCTTCCAAATAGACAATTTGTTCACTCATCTTTGACTCCTCTCTTTTACAACGCTTGGGCTATAAGAGAGCCCATCTCTTTGGTTCCCACCACGGTTGTCCCTTCACTGGCGATATCGATTGTCCGATACCCTTGATCAAGGACCTGTTGTACTGCCTGTTCCACAGCAGCAGCTTCGTCTAAAAGGCCAAAGGTGTGGTTCAACATCATAGCCGCCGATAAAATGGTGGCAATGGGGTTGGCCTTATCTTGATTGGCAATATCGGGAGCCGAGCCGTGAATCGGCTCGTACATGCCAAATGTATCGCTGCCTAAACTGGCAGAAGGAAGCATCCCTATCGATCCGGTAATTTGGCTCGCCTCATCACTGAGGATATCACCAAACATATTCTCAGTAACGATGACATCAAATTGGCGAGGATTGCGGACTAATTGCATGGCGGCGTTATCGACATACATGTGGCTAAGCGTTACCTCAGGGTACTCTTGACCAACTTTTTCTACCACGGCGCGCCATAAGCGTGAGCTTTCCAGCACATTGGCTTTATCGACACTCATCAGCTTCTTAGTCCGTTTTTGAGCAATTTCAAAGGCTTTACGGGCAATGCGCTCTACTTCAACAGTGCTGTAACTCATCGTATCGTACGCTTGAGAGCCATCTTCACTACGTCCCCGTTTGCCAAAATAGACGCCTCCGGTGAGCTCTCTGACGACCATGATATTTAATCCTCCCTGCACAATTGAGTTTTTCAACGGGCAGGCATCGGCAAGCTGAGGATACAAAATAGCGGGGCGCAAATTGCAAAAAAGGCCAAAAGAACTTCTTAGGCCCAAAAGAGCCCGCTCGGGGCGCATGTGACCTTCCAGGGTGTCCCACTTTGGTCCTCCTAAAGCTCCGAGCAAAATGGCTTGAGCATCTTGGCAGCCAAGTAGGGTTGATTCAGGTAGGGGCTCTCCTACGGTATCCAAAGCCTTGCCCCCCGCCAAATAAAAGGAGTAATCGTATTTGTGGCCAAAACGAAGGGCAACTTGATCAAGGACTTTAATTGCTTCTGCAACAATGTCGGGACCGATTCCGTCTCCGGGAATGACAGCTATTTTCATTCTCATTTCAGTTTTCCTGCCTTAAATAATTGATTAGGCCGTCACTTGCAATCATTTTCTGAATGAAGGGGGGAAACGGCTGGGCCGACCACGATTGGCCGGTGCTTGTGTTGGTAATCGTACCGCTGGAAAAATCGACTTCGACAGTATCTCCGTTTTTAATTCCTGCGACCGCCTCGGGGCTTTCTAATATCGGCAAGCCAATGTTAATGGAGTTGCGGTAAAAAATACGGGCAAACGAAGAGGCAATCACGCACGAAATGCCACTGGCCTTAATAGCCAACGGGGCATGTTCGCGCGATGAGCCGCAGCCAAAGTTCTCATCGGCAACAATGAGATCACCTTTTTTCACCTTCTTGGCAAATGCTAAATCGATATCTTCCATACAGTGGAGTGCCAACTCTGCCGGGTCGCTTGTATTTAAGTAGCGAGCCGGAATAATGACGTCGGTATCGACATTCTGTCCGTAACGAAATGCTGTTCCTTTGGCTCTCATCTTAATTCACCTCCACAAGCTCAGGATTGGCAATCATGCCGCTTAAGGCCGAAGCCGCCGCCACAGCGGGACTGGCCAAATAGACTTCACTTCCCGGATGCCCCATGCGACCGACAAAGTTCCGGTTGGTGGTGGCCACCGCCCGTTCTCCTTCGGCCAAAATACCCATGTGGCCTCCCAAACAAGGACCGCAGGTGGGGGTACTCACCACAGCTCCCGCTTCAACAAAGATTTTCAACAGTCCCTCTTCCATTGCCTGCAAATAGATTTGCTGGGTTGCCGGAAAAACAATGGTTCTGACAGTCGGATTGACCTTTTTTCCGTTAAGAAGCTTGGCAGCAATGCGCAAATCGCTGATTCTGCCGTTGGTGCATGAACCGATAACCACTTGATCGATTTTAATCTCTCCCACTTCGTCAATGGTGCGAGTGTTCTCCGGCAGGTGGGGGAAAGAGACTGTGGGTCTTATAACCGACAAGTCGATATCATAGGTCTTCTCATACCGTGCATCGGCATCGGCTTCATAGATAACCGGGGTGCGTTGGCAGTGTTCCCGCAAATAGGTTAGAGCAACTTCATCCACACCGAAAATTCCATTTTTAGCTCCCGCTTCAATGGCCATATTACAGATGGTGAACCGATCGTCTATTGACAAAGAAGCTACCCCTTCTCCGCAAAATTCCATCGATTTATACAAAGCTCCATCAACACCAATCATCCCGATAATATGGAGAATTACATCTTTGCCTGAAACCCACGGTTGTAAAGAACCACGGAGATTGAACTTCAAAGCGGCGGGAACTTTGAACCACGCTTTTCCTGTGGCCATCCCCCCTGCCATGTCGGTGCTACCCACTCCGGTGGAAAAAGCTCCCAACGCTCCGTAGGTGCACGTATGGCTGTCGGCTCCGATTATCAAATCACCGGCATTGACCAATCCCTGCTCGGGCAGCAGAGCGTGCTCAATACCCATCTGACCGATTTCAAAGTAGTGCTCAATCTCCTGCTCTGCAGCAAAAAGGCGCATCTGTTTGCACTGCATAGCCGCTTTGATATCTTTGTTGGGAGTGAAATGGTCAGGCACAAGGGCGATTTTACTTTTGTCAAAAACCTCTTGTACGCCAAATTTAGCAAACTCATTGATGGCAACTGGGGCAGTAATATCGTTTCCCAGCACCAGATCAAGATCTGCCATGATCAACTCGCCGGGGACAACCGACTCTTTGTTGGCATGAAAAGCCAATATCTTTTGCGTCATGGTCATGCTCATGATGATTCTCCTTATAGATGTATCTGCGGAGGGGTGATTCCCTCTTTCATTAGTTTATACTCAATTGAGTCCACAAGTGCTATCCAAGAGGCCTCAATGATGTCGGTGGAAACTCCCACTGTCGACCAAAAGTGCTCTCCGTCACTGGTTTCAATCAACACCCGTACTTTGGCCGCCGAAGCTTGGACTGAATCAAGCACACGTACTTTGTAATCGGTTAAATAGATTTTTGCCAGCAAGGGGTAAAAGTTTTCCAAAACTTTGCGCAAGGCACTGTCCAAAGCGTGGACCGGTCCGTCCCCTTCGGCTGCTGTGATGGCAGTTTGTCCATCGACAGCCACTTTGATCAAGGCTGTATGGCGCATGGTAGGATCGCCTGTAAAAGGGAGCTCTCCCAGAGTTTTGTAGTGATCTAAGAGGAAATAGGGTTTGTAGGTACCAAGGTATTTGGCAATGACCAGCTCAAAAGAACTTTCGGCCCCCTCAAATTGATACCCTTCTCGTTCCAACTCTTTCAAAGCTTCAATAATCTGTTTGGTTTTGGGATCGTCTTTGGTAATAGAGGGAGCATATTTTTGAATCCGCCTCAAAATGGTGGCCCGCCCGGCAACTTCGCTCATCAACACTCGCCGCTCATTGCCCACAACTTCGGGATCAATGTGCTCAAACGACTTGGGGTTCTTCCCAATGCCGTCAATATGCATCCCCCCTTTATGGGTGAATGCACTGCGCCCAATATAGGGGGTCCCATGGGCGATGGAGACATTGGCTATTTCTGCCACCAAATGGGAGATTTGGTAAAGTTTGGCCAGTGCTTGCTCATCCAAAGCCTGATAGCCCATTTTCAGTTGTAAGGTGGGAATAATGGTAGCCAAGTTGGCATTACCACATCGCTCACCAAAGCCAATCAGCGTCCCTTGGACATGGCGAGCTCCCATTTCAACGGCGGTAATGGAGTTGGCATCGGCTAAGGAGGAGTCGTTATGGGCATGAATGCCGATTATTACATCAGGATAGGACTCTTTAAGAAGCTCAATCGCTTTTTGGGTTGCCGTGGCAACAAACGAAGGAATTGAGCCACCGCGCGTATCACATAAGGCAATACAAGAAGCTCCCGCTTCGGCTGCCACTTGCACTGTCTTTAACGCATACTCGGGGTTATCGGCATACCCATCATAGTAGTGCTCGGCATCGAAGATGACCTCTTTGCCTGCCTGCACAAAGAAACGGACCGTATCGGCTATCATAGCCAGATTTTCGGCCAACGTCGTTTTGAGAATATCGGAGACCTGAAAATCCCAACTTTTGCCAAAAATGGCAACTGTCGGAGTATCGGCTGTCAAAAGCGACTGCACATTGGCATCTTCGCTTACCGCTATATTGCGCCTGCGAGTTGAGCCGAAGGCCACTAATTTCACATGGTGCAATTCTAGCGATTTTACAGCAGTAAAAAATTCTAAGTCTTTGGGGTTGGAGCCGGGATTACCCGCTTCCACATAATTGATTCCCAGCTCATCCAATGCTTGCACGATTTTCAATTTATCCATCACGGAGAAAGAGATTCCCTCCGCTTGGGCTCCATCGCGCAAGGTCGAATCGAATAGCTGGACAAGAGTATCAGAGCGTCCCATATGGTGTTTCCTTTGTTACATCTTCTTGCACCGTCCCTGATATTTTCATATCACGCAACCGCGCTTCTTCGGGCAGAGAATTCCATGTTTTAGCTTTTTTGCCTCCTGAGTGATCACTTTGCCTAGCAGGCATCTCAGAGACTTCTATCATCCGATTTACCGCCGACAAAAGGCCTTGCATACTGGCTTCAATAACGTCGGTACTCACTCCGCGCCCTCGGTAAACACCGTTGGAATCGCTGATTTTCACCAGCACTTCGCCTAAAGCATCACGGTGCTCTGTTACTGCTTTAAGCTGGTAATCCTCAAGAACAAAAGAGTGCTTAATAATTTTCTCCACGGCTTTAAAACAAGCATAGACAGGGCCGGTGGCCATTTCAACTGCCTGCATGTTCTTTCCGTTGCGACTGAGTGTTACACAGGCGGTAGCCGTCATATTATTGCCGCTGTTGACCACAAAATTCTCCAGTTCATAAATTTGAGGGGCCACATGGGTGCCGCTTTCCATTAGGGCAACAAGATCACGATCGGTAATCTCTTTTTTCTTATCGGCAACATTTTTAAAATCGGCAAAGAGTTTTTCGGCCATGCTCTCATCCAACTCATAACCTAGCTCACCCATTTTGTTAACAAATGCGTGGCGCCCCGAATGCTTGCCCAAGACCATAGTTGTCTTTTTCAAACCAATTGATTCGGGAGTCATAATTTCATACGTGTTGGCATGGGCCATCATTCCGTGCTGATGGATCCCCGATTCATGGGCAAAGGCGTTGGCTCCCACCACCGCTTTATTGGGGGCAATGGCCACACCTGTAATATTGGCCAACAGGCGGCTGGTTTTATGCAGCTCTTCTGTTTTCAGATTATACGAGGCGTTGTACAAATCACTGCGGGTTCTTAGTGCCATGACCAACTCTTCAACTGCCGCATTGCCGGCCCGCTCGCCGATTCCGCAAACAGTACACTCAACTTGGCGAGCACCCGCTTCGATTCCTGCCAACGTGTTGGCAACAGCCAATCCCAAATCGTTGTGGCAGTGGACCGAAACAATGGCCTGATCAATATTGGGCACATTGTTCATCACATAGGAGATCAATTGGCCAAACTCTTCGGGCATGGCATAGCCTACCGTATCGGGAATATTAATAATCGAGGCTCCTGCTTTAATTGTCCCTTCAATTAAGCGACACAGATAATCGCGATCGCTGCGAGTGGCATCCTCAGGAGAAAACTCCACTTCACCGCATTTGTTGCGAGCATAAGCAACCATGCTTACAGCCTGTTCATAGGCTTGATCGCGGCTCATTTTCAGTTTGTACTCCAAATGGAGATCACTGGAAGCAATGAACGTGTGAATTCGTGGTTTAACGGCCTTTTTCACCGCTTCCCACGCACTGTCGATATCTTTTTTCAAAGCCCGGGACAAAGAGGCAACCGTTGTGTTTTTAATCACCTCGCTAATGGCCTGCACCGAAGCAAAATCGCCTTCGGAGGCGATGGCAAAGCCTGCCTCTATCACATCAACGCCTAGAGCCTCTAGCTGGGAAGCAAAGCGTAACTTCTCTTCTAAGTTCATGCTGTATCCCGGTGCTTGTTCTCCATCTCGTAACGTTGTGTCAAAAATTGCAATGTTCTTTGTCATCGTATGCCTCCTTACAGCTTCTTCTCTATTTCTTCAACCAGCTCATCAGTGCTCTAAGTCGTTTGCCGGTAGTCTCCAACAAGCTTGTCGACTCAATTCTTCGCTTGGCGTTGAAATAGGGACGCTTTACCTGATTCTCCAGCAGCCAGTTGCGGGCAAAAGCTCCTTCTTGGATTTCCGTAAGAACCTTTTTCATCTCTTTTTTAGTCTCGTCGGTGATAATCCTGTCACCGGTAATGTAATCGCCGTATTCAGCTGTGTCGCTGATTGAGTAGCGCATGTAAGAAAGGCCCCCTTGGTTGATTAAATCGACAATGAGCTTCATCTCATGGCAACACTCAAAATAGGCCATCTCCGGCTGATACCCCGCTTCAACCAGCACATCAAAGCCGGCTTTAATCAGAGCCGAGATACCTCCGCACAATACTGCCTGCTCTCCAAAGAGGTCGGTTTCGGTCTCCTCTTTGAACGACGTTTCAAAAACTCCCGCTCGAGCTGCTCCCAAACCGGCAGCATACGCTAAGGCGACTTCCTTGGAGTTACCACTGGGATCTTGATGAACGGCAATCAGAGAAGGGACTCCTTTGCCTTCTTGGAACTGTGAGCGTACCGTGTGTCCAGGTCCTTTGGGGGCAATCATAATAACGTTGACATCAGAGGGGGCCACAATTTGCCCAAAATGGATATTAAAGCCGTGAGCAAAAGCGAGGTATTTGCCTTTGCTAAGGCCCGCTTCTATTGCTTCACTGTAGAGCTTGCCTTGTTTTTCATCGTTGACAAGCATCATAATGATGTCGGCCTCTTTGGCTGCTTCTGCTGCGGTGGCGACTTTAAGCCCCGCCTCTTGGGCTTTTTCCCACGAAGGACTCCCTTCATAAAGGCCCACCATCACATCCAATCCCGATTCATGCAAATTCAGTGCATGGGCATGGCCTTGGCTGCCATAGCCGATGATGGCAATTTTTTTCTCTTGCAAAACTGCCATGTTAACATCTTTTTCGTAGTACATTGTGCTCATTGTTGACTCCTCTTGTTTAGCGTATGCTTTTGTTTTGTTGTATCATTGCCTGACTGCCTCTTTGCATGGCCGTCATTCCCGTTCGCACCAGTTCAACCACTCCGTGTACTTGGAGCAGATGCAAAAAGGAGGCAATTTTGTCCATGTTGCCCGTTAACTGCATCGTAAGGGTAGTTTCGGCAACATCGACAATTTTAGCTTTAAATATTTCAGAGAGCTCTACCACTGCCGCTCTGTTATTCTCATCGGTGGCCACTTTCACAAAGACCAACTCCGCTTGGATTGACCCTTGTAACGTCAGCTCGACAATCGTAATGACGTCAATAAGTTTGGCCACCTGCTTTTCAATCTGCTCAACGATTTGACGATCTCCGCTGACGACAATGGTGATGCGGCTGATGGCAGGATCTTCCGTTTCCCCCACTGAAAGGCTGTCAATGTTGTATCCTCTGCGGCTGAACAGCCCCACAACCCGACTTAAAACTCCGGGATGGTTGTTGACTAAAATTCCTAAGGTATACCGCTGCATCTTGTCTCTCCTTGGAAATGATGTGCTTTTTGGAGCTCTTGCTGAGCCTCCATGTATGGTGAGGCTACACCAATTCACCGTGGATGAGGTTCCACGGCTGCACTTGAATTGGCGTACCGTGGTTTAGAGAATAATAAGAATGGCTAGAATCTGGATCGCAGATAGGAGTGCGATTAAAGGGAGGAGGGTATTAGATAGTAGGAGAATAATGGAAGATGGGGCAATAAAACGGCTCTGATTCAAAGTCGGAGTGGAGGAGTGATATCCTGCTTCAGACCGACTTGCCGGGTAACAAGAGAATTGTTGGACCTTCCCTTTCGTTCTCATTTCTGACACCTCGTACAAGTAGTGTCTCTCTTTGTAGCGATGTCGGAGGAAAAAGTCAACTCTCTTTTCTCATATTATCTATAATTATGCAGTGATTATGCACAAAGGGGACTAAGAATCACTTTTTTTGAGTATGTTTACGGACAAAAGCGGTCAATTGTTTCATCGTTTGGGCACTAAGCACATGTTCCATACGACAAGCATCGGCATCGGCAGTCTCAGCATCCAGTCCCAGCACGTCCTCTAAAAAGATAGTCAATATTTTATGACGACTGAAAACTTGGGCTGCTTTCTCCCTTCCTTTATCGGTGAGATTAATCTCTCCATAGCTTTCTTGCTGAATATAGCCTTCGCTTTGGAGCAGTTTCATCGCCCGGCTGACACTTGGTTTAGTCACTTTCAGACGGTTGGCCACATCGGTTAAGCGCACTGAGCCTAATTCCTGCTCAAGAGCTAAAACAGCTTCCAAATAATCTTCTTGAGA
>JBMNGW010000007.1:0-55201 GCA_050950025.1 Sphaerochaetaceae bacterium
CGTTATTAACCAACTTGAGCAGTTTTGGGACGGTGTTTCGGAGCAATCTGCTGAAAATATTGCCGCTTCTTTCCAGCGGGTGGCAATTGGCATGCTGATGAAAAGGATTAAACGGGCTTTAGAAGATACCGGACTTAAGCGCTTGGCAGCAGGAGGGGGAGTTGCGGCAAACTCGCTGCTTCGCAAGGAGCTGATGGATCTCAAAGGAGTTGAAGTTGCTATCCCATCGATGCAACTATGTACTGATAACGGTGCAATGATTGCCGCTTTAGCTTATCATTATCTACAAGACGGTCTGCAAAGTCCCCTTGATTTAGCAGCCCAAGCGCGCGTAAGCGCTTTTAAAACAACCTATCCGTAGGAGAGAAACATGCAACAATTCGATTTGGATGCGGCGATTCGAAAAGTCCACGATTTTCCTCGAGCAGGCATTCTATTTTATGACATTACCAGCATTTTAACGAACAGCGAAGCTTTTCAATTTTGTATCGATACGATGGTTGAAATGTACCAAGATCAAAAGATTGATGCTATTGCCTGTGTTGAAGCCAGAGGTTTTGTCTTTGCTGCTCCGTTTGCCTATAAGATGGGAATTCCACTCATATTGGTCAGAAAAAGAGGCAAATTACCCGGAAAAACCCGAGAACGTAAATATAATCTCGAATATGGTCAAGATTATGTCAGCATTCACGAATCAGACATCGAAAAAGGGACCCACGTATTGCTTGCCGACGATTTGATTGCTACCGGCGGAACCATTAAAGCAGCCGCTGAATTGATTGAAGAAATGGGAGCCACCGTTGCCGGTATTTTTGGTGTTATTGGCTTGCCCTTTCTTGATTATGAAAAAGTACTAAGCTCGTATGATATCAAAACACTCATTACCTATGACGGGGAGTGAAAACCTCCCATGGGTTGACAAATATCGCTGCTTTCGCTAAATTCAAGCAGGATTTGGGATGTTGGGATGTAGTGTAATGGTAACACAGCAGATTCTGGTTCTGCCTTTAGGGGTTCGAGTCCCTTCATCCCAGAACTGACCAGTGGTCCCTTCGTCTATCGGTTAGGACGGGAGATTCTCAGTCTTCAAAGAGGGGTTCGATTCCCCTAGGGACTAAAAGACCAGCTCTGACGGGCTGGTTTTTTCATGTTTAAACAAGTAGTATCGCTCATAGATAGGAGTTGTGATGATAACAGTAGCGAATGTGTCGCTCTCATACGGCACTCAAGTCCTCTTTAAAGAGGTTAATATAAAATTCACCCCAGGCAATTGCTATGGAGTTATTGGTGCCAACGGAGCAGGTAAGTCAACATTTTTAAAAATCCTTTCAGGTGAAATAGAGGCCGATACTGGCCAGATTATCGTTAGTCCCGGGCAACGAATTGCTGTACTACGCCAAGATCACTACGCTTTTAACGACTATAGTGTCTTGCAGACTGTCATTATGGGGTATCAAAAGCTCTATAAAGTGATGGTTGAACGTGATGCAATTTACGCCAAAGAAAATTTTACCGAAGAGGATGGACTTAGGGCTGCTGAATTAGAGGGTGAATTTGCTGAAATGGGAGGCTGGGAAGCAGAAGCTGAGGCTGGCGTTCTTTTAGATGGACTTGGTATTGGTGAATCCTTTTTAGAAAAGAAGATGGAGGAGATTGAAGATAATCTGAAAGTTCGCGTTCTTTTGGCTCAGGCCCTTTTTGGCAACCCTGATATTCTCCTTTTGGATGAGCCGACTAACCACCTTGATCTTGAATCAATTCACTGGCTGGAGGCGTTTTTAGCTGACTTTGCCAACACCGTTATCGTCGTCTCTCACGACCGCCACTTTCTTAATTCTGTGTGTACTCACATTGCCGATATCGATTTTGCGAAAATCCAACTGTATGTAGGTAACTATGACTTTTGGTATTTGTCCAGTCAGCTAATTGCCAAGCAGATGAAAGATGAAAAAAGACGCCGGGAAGATAAAATTGCTGAATTAAAAGAATTTATCCAGCGCTTTAGCTCTAACCTCTCCAAAGCCCGTCAGGCAACCAGTCGCAAAAAGTTGATTGATAAACTTACCATTGACGATATTAAACCCTCCAGTCGTAGATTTCCGTATGTCGCCTTTAAACCGGAAAGAGAGCCGGGGAAAAACATTCTCTTTGTGAAAAACCTCTCAAAGACCATAGAAGGGGAGGTTATACTTAATAAATTTTCCCTAACTGTTAACAACGGTGATAAAATCGCCTTTGTTGGTCCTAACCACTTTGCTAAAACAGTCTTATTTGAAATTATTATGGGCAACATGGAATTTGATGAAGGAAGCTATGAATGGGGAGTCACTACCAAACAAAGCTACTTTCCCAAAGACAATGCTCATCTATTTAATCAGCATATGAACATTACCGACTGGCTGCGTCAGTACTCAGTGGAAAAGGATGATACATTTGTCCGCTCTTTTTTGGGCCGTATGCTCTTTTCAGGAGATGAATCTCTTAAAGATGCCACAGTCCTCTCAGGAGGAGAAAAAGTACGTTGCGTGCTTGCTCGGATGATGTTGGAGCAGGCCAACGTCCTTATTTTTGATGAGCCAACTAGCCACCTTGATTTGGAAGCTATTACCAGTTTGAATGATGCTCTGATTGATTTTTCGGGAATTTTGCTCTTTAACAGCCATGACCACCAATTTGTCTCCTCAATTGCCAATAGGATTGTAGAGATTACTGCTGATGGGCATGTTATTGATAGGCTGATGAGTCTTGAAGAGTATTTGCAAAATGAAGATGTTAAAACACTTCGACAAACGTACTACAAAGGACAATCACGAATTATGATTTAAGGGGGGCTTATGCTGTTAGTAGTCGATATCGGCAATACGAACATTGTGATGGCGTTACATGACGGCTCTTCATGGCTGGCCACTTGGCGGATTCACAGTGATCAAAAAAAGACGGGTGATGAATATTTTGTTATTGTGGAGCGGATGCTTAGTCAGAAAAACATTGATTTGCAATCTATTCAATCGGCTGTTATTTCCAGTGTTGTTCCCAAGCTAACTAAACCCTTTCAATGGGTGGTCAACTCCTTATGCACTCTTGATTCACTGGTAATCAACCACGATTCGATTGTTCATTTAGTGCGCAGCAGTATTCCTGCTGAACTTGGTTATGACTTACTTGCCAATGCCGAAGCTGCCCACGCATTATATCCTGATAAAACATGCATGGTGCTCGATTTGGGCACGGCATTAACCTTAACGACAGTCAATGAGAAAGGGGAAGTTCTCGGTGCCTCTATAGCCCCAGGATTGGAAACAGCTGTCTATGCCTTATTCAGTAATACGGCTCAAATTCCGGCCGTCCAGTTAAAAGCTCCTAAAACGGTGATAGGACGGACCAGTGAAGAGGCTATTCAAAGTGGCATTATGTTTGGCTTTGCCGGCTTAGTCAAAGAGCTTGTTAAACGGACCGAGCAAGAGTTGCACACAACGGTGCAACTCATTGCAACTGGGGGGATGGCACAACTGCTGGCTCCCATTATTGATCGGGTCGACCACATAGAGCCGCTGCTAACGTTAGAGGGGCTGCGGATTATGGCGACTAAAGAGTAAATCTTCCTTTGTCCATAATAATCACTTTTTTGTCCTCATATGTAGTTGCCTCAATGCGCATATCGAGTGAGCCAATCATAAAATCGGTATGAACTAGCGATTGGTTGCATCTAGCTTGCAACAGTTTTTCAGGTGTATTTAACTGTTGAGCGTGAGCTAAACAGCTAGGATACCCTGCTCCCAAAGCCAAGTGGCAGGAGGCATTCTCATCGTACAAAATGGAATGGAAAATCTGCTTGGATTGGGCAATGGGACTTGTTTCATCAACTAAAGCAACTTCACCTAAATACCGAGCCCCTTCATCAATGGTTAAAAAACGATCCATTACCTCTTGGCCTTTTTGGGCAGTGCAAGAGATAACTTTACCTTCATCAAACTCCAAGCGAATTCCTTCACATTGACTTCCCATTACCGACACAGGGCGAGTTGTTTCCACATACCCGCTGGCACTAAGTCGATCAGGAGTAGTGAAAATTTCCTCAGTAGGAATGTTGGCTAAAAACCAACTCCCATTTGGTAGCGGATCTCCTCCTCCCATCCAGCGGCTTTGGGGAGTAAAGCCAACGGTGAAATCAGTTTTGGCACTGGTGAAATGGAGATTTTTAATCTGCATGGTATCCAGAGTTGTGCCTCTGGTTGCTAAAGCATTGCTATGGTCCTTCCACGCTTGGCTGGGGTCCTTTTGATCGAGTTTAAGGATGGGAACTAAAAGATCCCACAACTGTGCTACAGAAGCAGTTTTTCCTAAAACATCGGTTGCCCATACCTCATCAGGAACACAGATAACACACCACGGATGTTCATGGCGCATACGACTTTGCATATACACGTGTCCTGCTTTGCTTAAAGCACCGCGATAAGAAGAAAGTTTATCGGCATCACAATCACTGAGGTAAAATCGATCTGCTGTGTTATCGATTCTCACATAGGCCCAATCTTTAGCCATCATTTCATAATCAATGGCTGTAGAGTAATCGGGGACATTGGTGATTTCTTCATCGCTTTGAGCCGCTAAACGGGCTTTAAGCAGTCGGTAATCATCGGTATCGATTTTTACGTGCAAAGCTCCTTTAGCATAGGCAGATTCAGCCAGTTTTTGAGCAAACCAATAGTGGGCAGGTCCTGTTTTTATTAAAAGTGATTGCCCTTTGTACAGGCCCACTCCTGTTTCAATGACGAGATCGGCATACAATGTGCTAATATTTTCAATCGATTTCATATCCTCTCCTTATAATCTGAATGTAGAAAATCATAATACAAAGTGGCCATTACGCATTATTTCAATTTCATCGTCCAATTCATCATAGCCGGTGACATCTAAAGCGCCAATTGGGATGCGCAGATGAAGCAAGCTGGTATTACACCCGGTACACCTTTGTAAATCATCTTCATCATCATATTGGGCCAATGCTTCAATGTGGGAAGCTTCTCCCATACCAAAGACCAAAGAGTTGGTGCGACAGGCGTCAAAGCCTTGGTACCCAGTTGGCTTACGAAAAGCTGCATAGGGATTATCGGCTTCAACCAAACTGATCTCTGAAAGACGACTGGCCCCATCATCGAGGCCAAAGGCTTGAGTCAATACTTCTTTTCCTTGGGCCGCATCAACATCTATCAACTCCCCTTGGAAAAAAGTAAAGCGCGCTTTTTCAATTAGTTTACCAAAAAGATAAAAAGGTTCACTAGAGCTAAAGGTGCCGCTTGCCCCATCTCTATTTAGCAGTGAGCTAAGACGAAACGGAGGTAGGTAAGGGACAAACTCTCTGCCATCATTAAGCGTGTGTAAGCCGCATCGGAAGCGGCTTTGTTCAACAATGTCGAGGCGTAAATCGATGTTTGGACCCTTTAATTGCAACCGGACCAATTCAAGACGATTTAGCTCTCGCATCCGTTGTTTGAGAACCGAAAGAGCCTCAATCCAAGGCTCTTGTTGAAACAGAATTGTATCAAAAAGCTTCCACAAATCGGTTTTGGTTGCTTGATCGCCAAGAATCTGAAGTGCCCACAAAGGCCCGGGAACAGGAATAACCGACCAAGGAGCCACCGGTTGATTGAGTTGGGGAGAACCTAAATTACCCCCTTGTTGCAACAAAGCCGGACTTTGGCTGATCTGTTCAAGCTCCTGGTGCAGCTCAAGACTTCGGTGTTCTGTATCATCGATCCTTAGTAGCACTGAACGCAGGGGAGGGTCTGTGTACTGCTTTGTTATTTGAGGATCATAGGTATGGACCTCTTTGGGCTTTCCGGCATCAATAATAACAAGGTGAACCGGCAGGAGTGTAGTTTCAACTGCCTGTTGAGCTAGGTCCTGAGCAAAGTCAAAATGAGACCTACTGGCATTGATGGATAATGCTTCGCCTGCTTGTAGCTGTAATGTATCGGTAATGATGAAATTGATGTAGCGTTGTTGAATTTCCACATTTCCTCCGCAGTGGTGGGTTGCAAAAAACTTCTATATGGTACACTATTTTAGGGCAAGAACCAAGGCACAGATGGTCTTGACCATCACTTGAGTTTCCGATATATATACATGTCGTGCATCAACTGCACCTTGCGCCTGTGGTATAGTGGTATTACCTCAGCCTTCCAAGCTGAAGAGGCGGGTTCGATTCCCGTCGGGCGCTTATTTTTTGAACCAAAAGGTATTTTTGAGCCTTTGGCGACAAAATTCCTTGCCCTGAGCTCATCTAGTAGTACTTACTTTCATACTGAAGCATCTCAGACGATAGATTATAGAAAAGAACGAATATCGTCTCTATTTAAGATGTCGGCGTTATCCAGTATAGGGGGCGCAACTCCATGGTTCAGCGTATAGAGGTAGACAAATAGCCCATTTCTTCTGGCAGTTTTCATTGCCGGTGCAAAATCTGAGTCACCAGTTACCAAAATGATATTCTTTGTTATATGGTTGTAACTTGCCCATGCAATGTCCAATCCAATTTTTGTATCGACACCTTTTTGCTGTAAATGTGGTTTAAAGCAATCATCAGTTAGTTCACAAGGCCAATTTTTCTGCCGATAAACTGAGGGTTTTAAAGTCCAACCGCGGAATAACAAAACTCCTTCACGCACTGCAAAGAAATCTTTACGCTTCAATTCTTGCAGGAATTTACTCATATGCCCGTATCCATGAGAATCGGCAAAAGATAAAGTTTTTCGTGAAATTGGAGTTTTCACAGATTCATTGCTAGGAGGACAATCATAATAATAGATGCGAAAGTCATGTTGAATTTGATTAGCATGTGAAAGAATAGCTAAAGCTATGGCATTTGTCTCCTCAGCCGTTAAATGAGAGCCCATTGCTGTTTTGAAATTTTTTTTTGAGGAAACCACCGTCAATCATTAAAATTGAATCCACCGGGTACTCCAAAAAAATGGGCTACTTGAGGGACACTGTACGTGTTTACATCAAACCCTCTTTTCGCCCAGTCTTTTATATCTGAAAACTACTATCTGTTTTTGGGGTTGTCAACTATAAAAGGGATCAGAATCGTTGAACAATAACAAACAATGATAGATATATTGACAGTAAGGTGGATTGTTTGTAAGTTGAGAGGACAATAGTTGGCTCTATAAAACATCATAAAAAAGCAGATAAGCGTGATAAGATGTGATTCAAGCCCGAAAGGCGAATTCTTATCCGAAAGCCTGGCGTTGTGCCAGGTTTTGTTTTCTTAACAGTAAAAGCGAAGGAGCGTGTTATGGGAGTGCGTGGAGAAGTGTTTACCACAAAGTTGGTCACTGGCGATAGAACCTATTTTTTTAATGTAAAGGAGAATGTGTACGGCGATACCTTTTTAAACATTGTAGAGAGCAAAGGAACTGAAGGGGGCTCTGGTAAGTTCATTCGCCAATCGATTCTGATTTATCAGGAAGATTTGGGAGAGTTTGTCCGCGAATTCCAAAAGACGCTCGATTTTATCAAGCAGAACGTTAAAAAATAGGGCCAAAAGAACGCCTTTGAATAGGACTTGGACCGTATAGGCGGCAGGCTTGTATATGAGAGGCTGTCGGATACCCTTTATGCTGGGCATAACCGTATTGCGGATACCTGCTGTCCAAACGAATCATTAGCCGGTCGCGAGCACATTTAGCTAAAATTGAGGCTGCCATAATCTGGGGGATGGAATCATCACCTTTAACAATACAGCGACAAAAGACGTCTAGTTTGGGTGCCATATTGCCGTCTATGAGCACTTCATCAATAGCAACGCGCTTTTTGATGCTCGTATATGCACGTTGCATAGCATGTAACGTTGCTTGCAATACATTGATTTCATCTATTTCTCGATGGCTGGCCCATCCAATGGCCCATCCGGTAGCCAAAGCAATAATAGTTTTTTCTACTTCAAGCCGTTTTTTAGGCGAAAGTTTTTTAGAGTCGGCTAAGATGGAGAAAGGAAAATCATCAGGTAGTACAACGGCAGCGGCACAAAGAGGTCCAGCCAAAGGACCGCGGCCTGCTTCATCGATGCCACAAATTATTTTCATCAGCTAAGTGTAGGTGATAGCAATGAGATTTGTCAATTCTGAGGCAGTATGGTATAGTAAATACCAGCTTGTTCATCAGGTAAAATTGTGCGTATTATCAGCATAAGTGGAGAAGTATTTGTTTCTCAAAAGCGTCGAATTATATGGATTTAAATCATTTGCCGATAAAACACGGTTAGAGTTCTCATCAGGAACTACGAGTCTTTTAGGCCCTAATGGGTGTGGAAAAAGTAACATCGTAGATGCCATTAAATGGGTATTAGGTGAGCAGTCGACTAAAACACTGCGTGCCGGAAAAATGGAAGATATCATTTTTAATGGCACGGAAACTCGCAAACCTTTGAACGTAGCCGAAGTGAGCCTCGTCGTTAATAATGAAGATGGCATGCTTCCCATTGAGCACACTGAAGTCGAAATTAAGCGCCGAATTTACCGCTCTGGAGAGAGCGAGTTTTTCATCAATAAGAATCAAGTGCGCCTAAGGGATGTGCGGGAGCTTTTTTATGATACGGGAGTAGGTAAATCGGCGTACTCAATCCTCGAACAGGGAAAAATAGATCAAATTCTCAGTCACAAACCTGAAGATCGCCGGTACATCTTTGAAGAAGCTGCCGGCATTACCCGTTATAAATCACGAAGCCTAGAGGCCTCTCGCAAGTTACAAAGAACTGAAGAGAATATTGAGCAGGTTGAGACCTTGTTCAAAGAGATTAAAAGGCAGTATGAATCACGTAAAACCCAAGCTGCTAAAGTGCGCCGGTATCGGGAGCTCGATTCTGAGTTATCGTTGATTGAAGTCGATGTTCAATTTGCCACTATTAAGAACTATCAAGCTTTGGCCCAAGCCAAGCAACAGGAGTTGCAAGAACTTGAAAACTCCTACGAAGCATTAAAACTACAAAGCGCCGAGTTGCGAGATTTCTTAGAAGAACAACAAACTGAGGTTCGCAGCCATGTTGAAAATCGAATCAACATGCAAAGTAGGACCCAGCACATTGAAGGACAATTAAACGGAAAGCATGAGCAAATAGCACTTTTACAACAACGCTATGCCGATTTTTTGCACGATAAAGATGAATCGTTGCAACGTGCAAATACCCTTACAGCTCGCTTGGAACAATACCAAGAAGATTTAGAAGATCAACAAGATGTTAAAGAAGCTCTTGAAGCCTCAATAGCTGAAGTTCATACCAACATAAAGCAGCAAGAAGAGCTCACCGTTTCCACTGCATCCAGTCTTACCCAACGCCATCTACGTATTGCCGAATTGGAAAAGGAGATTATTGAAGAGCAAGAGAAACAACAAAAACTCTCCACTGATTTGCAAATACTAACTGATGAGCTGGTAAAAGAGCTTGATCAGCGCCTAAGTGACAAGGCGGATATTCTACGGCGAATCGCAAAAAAGCAGAAAAAGAGTTTTTAGAGCGTATCGAACACGTAAAACAACGCCTTCTTAAACAGTCAGATTATTTTTCACCAGCTCAGTGATGCCGTCTCTTCTGGGGCTTTGGAATTAGAAGCTGTCCGTCCAAACATGGCAAACATTCTTGAAAAAAACATCAGCTGCTGTGGATGAGCTAAAAGGAGCTTTTGGCGAGTATGGTAAAACATTGCCCAGTTTCATAGATGAACTGCTGGCTCCCGAGGGCATTATGAGCCGCAAACATGCCTTAGACCAACAGCTAAGTGATTCGCATGCAACAGTGGCTGCCAATCGCCAATCCATTGAGATTCTGAGAGCCGAGAGTAATGAACTGCAAAACCTTTTAGATCAGTATAAAGAACATGTGGTGCAGTTACGTATTTTAGCCAGCGAATATACAGCCAAGCGTGATTCTGCAACTCAGCTGATGCACTCGATTTCCAAGCAGATGACCGAATTAGAGTACCAGCGCCAAGATGCCGCTAAAGAGACACAGTTTGCCACTGAGCGTGTTGAGGAGGCTACCACACAACTAGCTGAGGCCAAAGAGCAACAAAGCCAATTGGAAAATGAGAAACAAGAGCTGGCACAACAGCTTTCTGCTATCATTGAGTTGATAGAAAATGAAAACAGGCGCTTAAACAATCAAAGAGATGAATTAAACACCTTATACGAACAGCAAAGTGAAAGACGCAACGCTGTTGATAAATTGACATTCCATCTTGAATCACTTGATACCCAAGTCCAACAAGTCTATACAACGTACTATCAAACCTACGGTAAAAGTCTTCATGAACACCAAGACCGCTTGGATCAAGAGATTGAAGAAATCGAGATGCTGTGTGATAAACGTGATACCATAAAAAAGCAGATTCAAGGGATGGGATATATCAACCATATGGCCGAAGAGGAGTTTGCCGAAATTAAAGAACGGCATGATTTCCTTCACCAACAATTAAGCGATCTGTACAAAGCCAAAGATGACTTACAGACGGTGATAGAAGAGATACGCCTTCGCAGTGAAAAACTCTTTATTGAATCGTATGAAGCCATTAGACAAAACTTCCAACAGATGTTTCACAGAATGTTCGGTGGAGGGCGGGCTGAGCTGCGCCTTTTAGATCCTGAGAATGCGCTAGAAAGTGGCATCGATATTCTTGCTCAGCCTCCGGGGAAAAAACTAGACCGTCTTGCTCCGCTTTCGGGAGGGGAAAAATCATTGACGGCTGTAGCCTTATTGTTTGCCACCTACAAAGTAAAGCCTTCCCCGTTTTGTATTTTAGATGAAATTGACGCTGCTTTGGACGACCGCAATATCGGTAACTTTCTTACTGTCTTAGAAGAGTTTGCCCAAACAAGTCAGTTCATTATCATCACTCATAATAAGCATACTGTACTGGGATCAAAGACGCTTTTAGGGGTAACAATGGAGGAAAAAGGAATTTCCAAAGCCATCAGTTACCGGATGGGCTGGGAGGCCCAACTGGAGGCTGATTCAGAGTCCTAGGTGTTGACACTGCTTTTCATTATGCAGTATAAATCGTTACCGTAGTTCGGATAAATATGGATGTGCAATGTTTGATTCTATAAGTGACAAAATCTCTTCAGTTATCAGAACCTTCAGTGGGAAGGGGAAAATAAGCGAAAAAAATATTCAGGACGCCGTTGAAGAAATTAAGATCGCCTTACTTGAGGCCGATGTTAATCTGCGAGTAGTCCGGCGCTTTGTTAACCGAACCATGGAAGAGGCTACCGGAGAGAAGGTCCTTAAATCGATCGATCCGGGACAACAATTTGTCAAAATCATCTACGATAGGATGGTTCAATTGTTGGGAGAAGAGGGAGAACAACAACTCCTTCTTAAAGGTCCTGATACCACCACCGTTATTCTGATGATGGGCTTACAAGGCTCAGGAAAAACAACAACTGCCAGTAAACTAGCTCTTCGCTTAAAAAATGAGGGCAGACGTGTTTTATTGGCTGCAGCAGACTTGGTTCGCCCGGCAGCAGTGTTGCAACTACAGCTGTTAGGTGAACAAATTGGCGTACCTGTTTACACCGAAGAGAACTCCACTGCTGTTTCTGTTGCCAAAGGAGCCTTGGCAAAAGCTAAAAAAGAGCAATTTAACACCCTTATTGTTGATACCTCAGGAAGGATGCACCTTGATAATCAGATGATGGAGGAAATCCAGCGTATTTACAAAGTGCTCAACCCTGATGAAACATTGTTTGTTGCCGATGCAATGACCGGTCAAAATGCTGTCACAATTGCCCAAGAGTTTGATGAGAAAGTCGGTATTTCGGGCGTTATTTTAAGTAAATTTGATTCTGATACACGCGGTGGTGCTGCTTTGAGCTTACGCTCAATTGTTGGTAAACCCATTAAGTTCATCGGAGTGGGGGAAAAACCGGAAGATTTGGACCCCTTTTATCCTGAGCGAATTGCCTCGCGTATTTTGGGAATGGGCGATATTGTTTCTTTGGTTGAAAAAGCTCAACAGACGATTGATCAAGCTGAAGCGGAAAAAATGCAACAGAAGATGGCTAAAAACACCTTCGATTTGCAAGATTACCTAGAGCAACTTGATCGGATGAACCAAATGGGTTCAATCGATAAACTGCTTGAGATGATTCCGGGGGCCAAAGGGACTATAAGTGAAGATCAAATTGACTCTGATGAATTGCGCAGAGAAAAGGCAATTATCCAGTCGATGACCTATGCGGAACGGGTAAATTACCGTATACTGGGGCCGGCTCGCAGAAAACGGGTGGCTCAAGGAAGCGGTACGAGCGTCTATGACGTGAACCGCTTGCTAAAGAAATTTGAGAAAATGCGGCTGACGATGAGAAAGTTGGCAAGAAATAAAAATTACCAAGCTTCAATGTTGAAACACATGGGGTTGTAGTTGCGTTGAGCAGGAGGAAGTGGTGAGTACGAGTATCAGACTAAAAAGATTTGGATCGAAAAAAAGACCCTACTATAGGTTGGTCGTTGTCGATTCGCGCGCCGCTCGCGATAGCAGAGCGATTGAAGAGGTGGGACTCTACCATCCGATTGAAGCTGAAGAGAAACAAGTAGTTCTCAAAGAAGATCGGATTAAAGAGTGGTTGGCTCAAGGAGCCCAAGTTTCACCGACTGTGAAAAAAATCTTGAACAAACACAATATCCAGATTGAACGTGTACCCAAAGCCTAACTGAGGAGATGATCGTGGAAAAGGATTTGGTTGAATATATCGCTAAGTCGCTTGTAGATCAGCCCGATGAGGTGCTTGTGAACGTTGTGGAAGGGGAGCAGTCAACCATTTTGGAACTGCGAGTCGCTTCTGACGATGTTGGCAAAGTCATCGGTAAGCAGGGGCGGATTGCCAATGCAGTGCGGGTGATTCTCAGTGCATCAGCTGCCAAAAGTGGTAAACACGTCCAATTGGAAATTTTGGACTAATGGACTATTTAGCTACTGGGGTGCTCAAAGGCCCCCACGGCGTCAAAGGTTTACTCAAATTTCAGCTGTTCTCTTCTGATGCCTCTCATCTGAAAACCCTTACAACAATTGAGCTGCGCAAAGGGGATGTAAAGCGCGAAATGGAGATTCAGTTCATTCAGGACTTAGGGCATGCTTCTGTGATTAAATTCACAGGCATTGATACTCCTGAACAGGCACGCACATACAGTGGGTGGGAACTGTGGATTCGTCGAGAAGAAGCTCTTTCGTTAGAAGAAGGAGAGTACTACGTTGCCGATTTACTCGGTTGTGCAATGCTTGTTGCCGGCAAAAAGGTAGCTACAGTTATTTCCTGGATAGATGGAGCCCAATCGGTATTGCTTGAAGTTGAGTCACTTGAGCACGGTAAGCGCTTTTTAATCCCTTTTTTAGCTCAGTACATAGGACACATCGATCTTTCTGAGAAAACGATTGAGCTGTTGATGGCGGAGTTGCTACAATGACCGTCGATATTCTGACCCTTTTTCCCGATATTATCGAACCCTTTTTTACTAATTCCATCATGGCTAAAAGCGTTAAAAACGGCGTGATTGATTACAATCTTGTCGATATTCGTGATTTTGCTTTTGATGTGCATAAAACATGTGATGATGCACCGTATGGGGGAGGAGCTGGGATGGTCTTAAAACCGGAACCGCTAGGTAGAGCCCTTGATTCAATTCAGGCTAAAAACAAGCGGGTAGTGTACCCCAGCCCCAGTGGTAAACCATTCACCCAAAGCTATGCCCAAGAGTTGAGCCAAGAAGAGCAACTGGTTTTTATTTGCGGACGCTATGAAGGGATTGACCAAAGAATCATTGATTTGTATGTTGATGACGAGATTTGCATAGGCGACTATGTAATTTCCAGTGGCGAAGTGGCCACACTGGTGATTATTGATGCCGTTTATCGGCTACTTGAGGGAGTCATCAGCAGAGAATCGTTGCTTGAGGAGTCTTTTACCGGCGGATTGCTGGAATATCCTCACTATACGAGACCTGAAACCTATTGCTCAATTGCTGTTCCTGAGATATTATTGTCGGGGCATCACGCTCGTATCGAGCAATGGCGACTGCGTAAGCGGTTGCAAAAAACAGTGGCCAACAGGCCCGATTTGCTTGAA
Organism: Sphaerochaetaceae bacterium; assembly: GCA_050950025.1. Lineage (GTDB taxonomy): Bacteria > Spirochaetota > Spirochaetia > Sphaerochaetales > Sphaerochaetaceae > JBMNGW01. The sequence continues at coordinate 14,119 of JBMNGW010000007.1, forward strand.
AAGGGTGTAATCAGCAATGAAGTGAAGAAATTGCTGGAAGAATTGAAATCATAGTGAACGAAGGGGACAAATACGATATGGATGTGATTAGAGCCATTGAACAGGAACAAGTTGTCACAACTGCCGACCATGTAAGCGTTGGTGATACGGTACGGGTGCATTTTTCGATTCGTGAAGGCGAAAAAGAGCGAATTCAGATTTATGAAGGCCTTGTCATTGCCTTTAAAAACAGTGGCATACGAAAAACGTTTACTGTCAGAAAAAACTCTTACGGTGTCGGTGTGGAGAGGATTTTCCCCGTCCATTCGCCTAAGATTGAAAAAATTGAAGTTGTCCGCAGAGGCCGGGTGAGAAGAGCAAAGCTCTACTATATCCGTTCCAAAGTTGGCAAAGCTGCCAAAGTACCTGAGCTTATTGTTAAAAAGAGATAGCTTGGGATACAGGCAAGGTTAAAAGGACGGATCTCATACAGGCTTCCGTCCTTTTGTCTTGTGTAGAGGAGCAGATAGTGGAACCGACAAAGCAGAAACAAAAACCAAGGCGCAAAAGAAATGCTTCCCCTCGCAAAGCACGCAGAGCAGGGGCCGCTGAAAACCGGGGCAAAACACCTTCTGCTGAAATACCCAAAATCCCTATGGTACAAGAGCCTTTGGTTTCCTGTTCGCTGTGCGGCAAGCCAATTGAAGCTATTAGCGAAGCTATAAGTGGTCAAGAAGAACATACTTACAGTCACTTTGATTGTGTGTTGCAAAAAATTGCCCAAGATGAACAAATACAACCTCCCCAAAAAGTTTCTTATATCGGCAGAGGTGTATTTGCTATCGTCAGTAAAGATGAGACAGGGCACTACACCTTTGAAAAAGAGATACCGTATGAGTCGGCAGAGCGCTTTGCAGCTATGAAGAAATTTGTAGAGGAGAGCAAGCAGTGACTCGGATTGAAAATAAAATTATTAGAGCTATGTTGCCTGGCACGTTCGACCCTCCTACCAATGGTCATCTGAATTTGATTGAACGCTCTTCAAAACTGTTTGAAACATTGGATGTTGTTGTTGCCGATAATATTAGCAAAAAATGTCTTTTTGATGCCCAAGAGCGGGTGTCAATGCTCAAAGAGATGCTCAGTGGCCTAGATAATGTCCGTGTTGTTACTTATGGTGGATTGATTGTCGATTATGCTAAGGCCAATAATATCAGTGTTTTGATTAGAGGCGTTCGAGCTTTAGTCGATTTTGGCTACGAATTCGAATTGGCAATGACCAATAAGCAACTCAATCCGAGTCTTGAGGTCTTATTTATGCCAACCGATCCCAATTATTTTGTTTTACGTTCTTCGGCCATTAAAGAGATGGCTGCCTTTGGGGCCGATGTCAGCTCAATGGTCCCCTTCTCTGTGGCTCGTAAATTACAGAGCCGGGTAAAGGTTGTTGACAATAGCAACTGATTTCGTTATTCTCACAAAAGCACATTTGCATTCAAGAGGTTGATATATGGCGGTACCTAAAACTAAGACATCAAAAGCACGGACAGCAAACAGAAAGTCTGTGAACATGCGTTTGGCGTCTCCCACCTTAATTGCGTGCGGCACCTGTGGAAACATGGTTGTACCGCACAGAGTCTGCCCTAAATGCGGTTTTTATCGCGGCCAGCAGATTATTGATTTAGAACAAATGAATTAAGAGAAGGAGATAATTATGGATACTTCTGCAGTATTTTCTAAAGTAAAAAGCCTGATTGCTGAAAAACTTGAAATTGAAGAGGGAAAAATTTCTCTTGATTCCTCATTTCGCAAAGATCTTGGGGCCGATAGCCTCGATACATACGAACTGGTCTATGCCATTGAAGAGGAACTGGGTGTCTCAATTCCCGATGATAAGGCCAACGAATTTGAAACCGTGCGAGATGCCGTCGACTTTTTGGCAACAGTTTTGAAATAACGTTTCATGTTGTCCTTTCCTAAGTCCGAAACCTACGGGAAAGCTCCTGAAATCTCCTCAGAGAGAAAACAGGAGCTTTTGTTGTTTCAAAAACAGGCCGAAATTAAATTTAAAAATCTTGAACTGTTAAACCTTGCCTTTTGCCACCGCTCCTTTGCCAATGAAAGTACTACCGATACTGATAACAATGAACGCTTAGAATTTTTAGGTGATAGCGTGTTGGGCTTGGTTGTTTCCGATTGGCTCTTTACCCATTTACCCCACTCAGACGAAGGCGATTTTTCTCGTATCCGCAGCTTTGTTGTTAATGAAGAAAGTTTAGCTGGTATTGCTAAAAAATTGCGCGTAGATAATTTCATTCTTATTGGTAAAGGGGAGGAGTTTTCAGGTGGCAGAACTAAAAAGACGCTTTTAGCCGATTGCATGGAAGCTATTTTTGGCGCTTTTTATCTTGATTCGGGCTTTAAAGCCGCCAAAGAATTAATTGAACGTCTTTTGATTCCTGAAATCCGTTCTGTGTTGGAAAATAAACACCGCAAAGACTACAAAACATTGCTCCAAGAGTATGTGCAAAAGCGATATAAAACGTATCCCCGTTATGAAGTGGTCAAACGGACCGGACCGGAGCATGAGCATACGTTTTGGGTTCAAGTCACCATCCAGAAAAAGAAATTTGGTCCTGCCTCAGGCAGCAATAAAAAAGAGGCTGAACAGGCGGTGGCCCAAATAGCCTACGAAGCGCTTGTTGGGCCCGCCTAAGCCATCCTTTGTCGCCAAAAATTGACGGCAATGCGACTAAGGTGTTCTTTTGTGTTTTGCGAAGGATCATCGAGTACCGTCTCAAGCAATTGATCTAAAATCAGTTTCATCTGAGGCCCCGCTTGTATTCCCAATTTCAGTAAATCATGCCCATTGATTGCCAAATCTTCGCGCTTTAATGCATGAGCCATCTGTAGTTCATTGGTAATGCGAGATTGTAACTCCACTAAATCACTGTAATCGGTTGTGCCGTTGATAGCCCATCTATCGGCTCTTTTTAAGGCAAATAAATCATCGATAAAATCAGTTCCCACAGTTTTTATAAAACGCCTGACAGCAGCATCACTCCACTCTGGTGAATACACAAACATATGATTAGCAATCAAATGTGTGACAGCAGCTATGTGAGCGTTGGAAAATTTCAGTCGTTTTAAAATGGTAAATGCTAATTCGGCAGACTTTTTTTCATGATGATAATACGTTAATTGCCCATCTGCATTATAGCCTTTGGTCAATGGTTTACCGATATCGTGCAACAAAGCAGCTAAGCGTACAAGCGGTTTTTGTAAAGGAGCTGCATCACAGGCCACAAAGAGGTGACTAAGCACATCAAAGTGGTGCTTTGGTGGTTGTAAAAGGCCATCACATTGCTCAAACTCAGGAATTAAGACAAACAAAGCACCACACTCTTTGGCCGCTTTTAAGCCTATTGAAGGAATTTCGGAGGCTAGGATATGCATCAATTCTTGTTGGACTCGCTCTTTTGAAACAGCGGTTAGCGAATGAGAGAGGTGTTTCATGGCCTCTTGTGTTTTGGTTTCGATGGTAAATTGAAGTTGCGAAGCAAAGCGGCAGGCTCGAAGGATGCGCAAAGCATCTTCACCAAAGCGTTGGGCTGGATTTCCAATAGCTTTAATTGTTTTAGCTTTCAAATCATCTAAGCCGCCAAAAAGGTCGGTCAGTAACCCATTAGAGGCATCAACAGCCATGGCATTGATTGTAAAATCGCGCCTAGATAAATCTTCGGCCAACGAGGTAACAAAGCTCACCGTATCGGGATGCCTTTTATCAGAATAGGTGCCATCGCTACGAAAGGTTGTCACTTCATACGCCTGTGAATCAAAAAGGATAGTTACCGTGCCATGTTCTATGCCGGTGGGGATAACCCGTTTAAAAAGTTTTTGGATTTGGTCGGGCTTTGCATCGGTGGCAAAATCATAATCAGTGCTTTTTCGGTGGGCATAAAAATCGCGTACTGCCCCGCCAACGATATATAAAGAGAACCCTCCTTGTAAAAAAAAGGAGGCAAAGCGCTTAATTGAGGCCGTAACGGGAAATTTCTTCATGTCTTATGCTACCGATGGGCCAAGTCGATTGTCAATACAGATTGAATATCGAGCCAATTATCTCTATAGTTGTGTATTGAAACAAACGTAGGAGTTGTATGCATGTTTAAGCCGGTAGATTCAAAAACTCATTTCCCCACCATGGAAGAGAATATCCAGAAATTTTGGGAAGCCAATCAGATATACCAAAAATCTGTTAAGCAGCGTGATGCGAACAATGAGTATGTCTTTTATGACGGGCCTCCTTTTGCTACCGGACTCCCTCATTTTGGGCATTTGGTTCCCGGTACTATCAAGGACCTTTATCCCCGCTACCAGACGATGAAAGGCAAACGAGTTAATCGTCGCTTTGGCTGGGATTGTCATGGTTTGCCGGTAGAATACGAGATTGAAAAAAGTCTCAACCTAAAAGGATATAAAGAAATAGTCGATTATGGAGTGGCGAAATTTAATGAACAGTGTCGCTCCATTGTGCTGCGTTATACCAACGAGTGGGAAGCTACCATCAACAGAATGGGACGCTGGGTCGATTTTGAACATGGGTACCGTACTATGGATACCGACTACATGGAGACCATTTGGTGGGTATTCAAAACATTGTATGAACGGGGTCTCATTTATGAAGGATACAATATTCTCCCCTATAGTCCTGCCTTGGCCACCCCGCTGTCCAACTTTGAAGTCAACCTCGGTGGTTATCAAGATGTAGTTGATCCCGCCATCACCGTCCGTTTCAAAGTTGCTGATCAAGAAAAAACCTATTTCTTGGCCTGGACAACTACCCCTTGGACCCTTCCGTCTAACTTGGCTTTGGCCCTCGGTCCTGAGTTGGAGTATGTCAAAATACGTGATATCAAAGAAGATGTTTTGTATATCCTTGGCAAAGAACGGTTGAGTTCTTACTACAAAGACCAAAGTGAATATGAGTTGGTAGCTAATTACAAAGGCAAAGATTTAGAAGGCTTAGCCTACGAACCACTATTTCCCTTCTTTGCCCATCTAAAGGAGGTGGGAGCTTTTGTTACTGTCTTAGGCGATTATGTTAGTACTGAAGAGGGCAGTGGCATTGTTCACACAGCCCCCGGCTTTGGTGAAGATGATTACCAAGTGCTCAAAGGAACTGGCATCCCTGTCGTCTGTCCTATTGATGCCGATTGTCGGTTCACCAGTGAAGTTTCGCTATGGGAAAATGTTTTTGTCAAAGATGCTGATGAATCAATTATCCAATGGCTTAAAGATGAAGGGAAGCTGGTCAAAAAAGAGAATTACTTGCATAGCTACCCCTTTTGTTATCGGACCCACAAACCGTTGATTTATCGAGCGATGGAGTGCTGGTATGTCGATGTGACGGCTATCAAAGAATCGATGCTTAAGGCCAACGATCAAATTTATTGGATGCCCGATCACCTTAAACACGGTCGCTTTGGAAAGTGGCTTGAAGGAGCCCGTGATTGGGCCATCAGCCGTAACCGGTTTTGGGGTAACCCCATTCCGGTGTGGAAATCGGATGGTTCTGATTATGTTGAAGTTATCGGCTCAATTGAAGAGCTGTATCAAAAAAGTGGTGTGCGAGTTACCGATTTGCATAAGCACTTTGTTGACGATATTAGCTGGCCAAGCCCCGATGGCAAAGGGACAATGCGCCGTATTGCCGATGTGTTGGACTGTTGGTTTGAATCTGGGTCGATGCCCTATGCACAAAACCACTATCCATTTGAAAATAAAGAGTTTGTGGAAAACCATTTCCCTGCCGATTTTATCTGTGAAGGGCTAGATCAGACCCGCGGTTGGTTTTATACGCTGGTTGTCATCGGAGCTGCCTTATTTGATAAGCCCGCTTTTTACAATTGCGTGACTAACGGCATTGTGTTGGACGCCAATGGCAAAAAGATGTCCAAATCATTGAAAAACTACACCGACCCCATAGAGATTGTTGACGCCTATGGTGCCGATGCTTTGCGTTTTGCTCTGATGAACAGCGCCGTCACACGGGCTGAAGACTTAAAGTTTAGCGAAGAATTGGTCAAAGAAGTGCTGAAGAACCTCATTATTCCTCTGTGGAATGCCTATTCGTTCTTCATTACCTATGCCAATATCGATGCTTACGAAATCTCATCGACTCCCTTTGAAGAGCTGACCAATCCCATGGACAGATGGATTATTTCTGCCAGTGAAGAATTGGTGCAATCAGTAACTGAGGCTTGGGATGCGTATGAGACTCAAAAAGGGTGTTCGGCAATCCTGACATTCATCGATTCATTGAACAACTGGTATATTCGCCGCAGCAGACGCCGCTTTTGGCGCAGTGAAAATGATGCCGATAAAAAACAAGCCTACGACACCTTATATAGGGTACTGTTAACAGTAGTCAAAGTGGCTGCTCCGGTTATCCCCTTTACTACTGAAGAGATATACCTCAATCTTAAAGAGAAAGAGATGAGTGAATCGGTTCATTTGGAACTGTTTCCTCAGTACAATGAATCTGAAAGAGATACCAATCTGGAAAAACAGATGGAACTAACCCGTCAGGCTATTACGATGGGACGCTCTTTGCGCAGCGCCCATAATCTGAAAATCAGGCAGCCACTGTCGAGCTTGTATTTAGTGACTACCGATGCCACTGAGCGCCAGATTTTAGCCTCCATGAAACCCATAATTGCTGAAGAACTCAATGTCAAAGAGGTTATCATTCAAAAAGATGAATCTTCTTTAGTCAGCTACAGTGCCAAAGCAAACTTTAAAGTACTCGGCAGCCAATTGGGCAAAGAGATGAAAGAGGCTGCCTCTGCCATTGCTCAACTACCTAGTTCAACAATTGCCCGTGTACTTGAAGGAGAGCACATTGTTCTTTCGTATGGACAAAAATCCCTTCAGATTAAAGCTGACGATATCATCGTCCAGCGCCATGAAGCAGCCGATATGCGGGTGTTAAATGAAGGGAAGCTGACTGTGGGCTTTGATACAAAAATGACTGAAGAGCTCTTAGCAGAAGGCTTAGCCAGGGATGTAGTGCGAGCAGTGCAAAATCTACGTAAAGAGCGAAACCTCGATGTTGCCGATCGTATTCTTCTAACTATTGAAGCCGATGATGATATTTCCACGGCTTTGCAGCAGTTTGAGTCTTACATTGGCAAAGAGACGCTTTCAAATCAGATTAATTACCAAGCAGATCCCGAAGGCGTTGAGATTGCCTGTGGAGATTACACAATTAAGATTGCCATACAAAAGGAGTAGTGCGATGAAGCGCCTTCTTTGCGCATCAATTCTCATCATTCTTTTGGTAACCGGTTGTGCTAAAAAACCACTGTTTAAGGAGAGCTACTACTTTCAAGCCTTAGGGGAGCCGCAGCAAATTGTCTTTACCATCGATACTGCCTACATCGATGATTTGTTTGGTGAAGTACCGGAAATGGTTCCGCTACTGACAAAAGTTAGACGCATCAGTGCTGAAGTATATCCAATGCAGCTCTTTGACTCAGAAGAGGGGAATCTACAGCTTGATCGACTCTCCTCATTGAACTTTCGAGGTGCATTGGAAGGAGATATTCCAGCCTTTGCTTTAAATACGGCTTTATTATGGAATAAAGGGTGGCAAAAGGTAGAAGGAGAAAATAACAGACGCTACTACCATAACCAGCAATACGGCATAGATGTCTATGCGCCTAAAAATGGGTTATTGCTGTTCGCTACCGACAGCTTTGAAGACCATTATCAAAAGAGTTATCTTAAGCGCCAATTACACATTACTGATGCTGTTGCCTTACGGATGAAAGAAGCTGCTTTTGGTATTTTCATGGCCTCGCCTCAAGCGATGATTGATATTGGTTTAGCATTGCCCAAATCGGTGCTTTTACAGGCCGATTCGGTAGCGTTAGTCGTTGAGAAAAAAGAAGAAGAATTTCGATTAGGTGGAATTATCACCATGAAAACAGAACGATTGGCCAACTCCCTTTCCATTTTACTTAAAAGTTCGTATATTTCTGACAAACGACGTAACAAAGAGCCGCTGGGCAATCTGGAGAATCTGTTTATCCGTGTGGGGGATGTTGTCATTGTGAACGACATGATCTTAGACGAAGAGCAGTTTCGTTCAATTACAGCCCTCTTTAGTTCGTTTACATCACGATTGACACAAGAGGTTTGGTAATGCCGATTTACGAGTATGAGTGCGACTTTTGCAAAAACCATTTTGAAATAGAGCAAAGCATGCGTGATGAGCCGCTAAGCGAGTGTCCTGTTTGCAAAGCAGAAATACGCCGCATCTTTGGCCTTTCCTCAATTATTTTTAAAGGTAGCGGATTTTATATTAACGATTCAAAACCGCAAAAAGAAGCAAAAAGCGAAACGAGTTCCTCATAACTTCACTGTTTCTCGGTTCTCTAGTGCCTCTTGTAACAGTGGTTCGATTGCCAATTTCTGATACGAGTCGTGCAGTTTTTCACTGTTGGGACGAACCAGCGGATGCTTGGGACTGAAAATAGTACAACAATCATCATAGGGAAGAATTGAAGTTTCATATGTGCCGATAGTGCGACTGATGTGCACAATCTCTTGTTTGTCCATCCCCACTAAGGGTCGAAAAACCAATAGATTGGAAACACTATTCGTAAAGGCTAAGCTTTCTAAAGTCTGACTGGCAACTTGGCTTAACGCTTCACCCGTCACTAACGCCGCACAGCGCCTCTCTAGGGCCAATTGACAGCTAAGGCTCATCATAGCCGCCCGCATCAATAGCGTCTGCTCTTCGGGGGCTCCGTTGGCTTTTAGGTGCAACTGGGCATTGGTGAACGGGATAATGTGCAGATGCACACCTCCTAAATAGGGAGAGAGGATAGTTGCTAATTTCTTAACTTTCTCTTTGGCTTCATCCGAAGTGTAGGGGTAGGCATGAAAATAGACAGCTTCTTGGCGTAACCCCCGTTTAGCCATCATATAAGCAGCTACCGGTGAATCAATGCCACCGCTAAGCAGTGTCAAAGCTCGCCCGGCTGTTCCTACCGGCAGCCCCCCCGGTCCGTTTTCAAAGGAGGCGTACAGATATGCTTTATCGCGGATTTCAACGTACAAGGTGCAATCGGGTTTTTTGACATCAACTTTCAAATGCGGCTGTGCTTCGAGAATATGATGACCTAAAGTACTGCTGATTTGGTAACTGGTTAAGGGAAACGATTTATCGGAGCGGACACTCTCGACTTTAAACGTCCGGCATCCTTGAGCAAATCTGCCTTGGGTACTTAAAGTAAGAGCGGTTTCAATGATCTGATTCATCTCTTTGGCACAGACTAAAGCTCGGGCAACACCCACTACACCAAAGCTGGTGGTGATGGCTTTTTGAACCAGCTCAAAGGGTGCTAAAGGATCGACGCGAATAAACAGCCTCCCTTTTTGCGATGTGAATTGTGAGTGGTAAGGGCGTAGCTTGGCTTTAATATTCTGTTTTAGCCTTTTTTCAAAAAAATCGCGGTTTAAGCCTTTAAGTGATATCTCACCAAGTTTAACCAAGTACAAATGGTATTCCATATTATCGTCTCCCCAAAGAGGCCTGTATTGTAGCAGTGTGGTGTAATAAAGTGTGTGCTAAAGCATCGATTTGTGCCTCGGTTGTCAAATGACCAAACGAGATGCGGATGGCTGTTGAAGCTTGTTGAGCTTTTAAGCCCGTTGAGATTAACGGTTTTTGCCGTTGGGCAGCCTGATGAGCAGAACAAGCTGAGCCGCTGGAAACGGCAAACCCAGCATCATTGAGCACCCGAGTGCTCACCTCTGAAGGTATACCGTTAACACCCAGGCTCAGAATATGAGGGACAATGGGCTTACCGGCTTCAATAGATGGTGAGAACAGCGTCAGCGAAGGTTCTTGAGCTAAATGCTTTTCCAATCTCTGGCGCAAAAGCGTTACCTGTTGAATGTTTTTTTCTAAATCGGTGAGGCTGCTAAGTAAGGCGGTTGCACTAGCGGCAATGCCACCACTATTTTCTGTGCCGCCACGCAGCCCCTGTTCTTGTCCGCCGGAGCTGCTTAAGGGTTTAATGAAAGTTCCCTTATGATAAAGTAATCCCACCCCCCTGGGACCTTGGAACTTATGGGCACTAAAAGAGGCACAATCGACATCCAATTCATTAAGGTCAAACGGAAGTTTACCCAAAGCTTGGACGGCATCGGTGTGCAAGATAATCTTTTTTCCTGATTGCTTCTCAAAGGCTCTGATAACCTGAGCTATTTGGCCTAATGGCTGCACTGTTCCCAACAGATTACTTACAAGTAAAATGCTTACTAACTGTGTTTGATCATCAAGCATTGCCTTAAGGCGTTGTGGATTGACATACCCATCTTTGGCTGCAATTGTGCGTACCTCAAAACCACTGTGCGTTAGCAACTGTGCCCATTGCGACACCGAAGGATGCTCTAAAGAACTAAAGATAACGTTCCCTTTCCTTTGTTTCCACAATAAGGAAGAGAGAACTAAGGCATTAGATTCTGTGGCTCCCGAAGTAAAAATAAGCTGTTGGGATGTTATCTTAAGTGCTTCAGCTACCTGTTCTCTAAGACTACCAAGAAATGTGGCCACCTTTTTCCCACTCTCATAAATGGCTGAGGGATTGGCACTATAGTGCTTAACGGTATCATTATATGTTTTTATAGCCTCAGAACTCATAGGGGTTGTGGCGGCCCAATCAAAATAGGTGGTGCTCATATGCGTATCATGAGCTAAAAAGAGCTCTGTTTCAAGAACCTCCCTTGCCCACAAGGACTCTATGGGGTATAAGAAAGTATGCAAACTCTGTTCACCTGTTCATTGAACCACAGCAGTACAACTGTTACTCAGATCGACTCTATTAACCAAGTTCACTCGCAGTGTCAAAAGCTGGGTAGTCGAGCCTTGTGGATTTGTGATGAGCATACCCGCTTGTTGTTACCCCCAGATGTGAATTCTGTAGTCCTTGCACCCGGTGAGCAACACAAAGGGTGGGCGGCAGTTGAAACGATTTTACAAACTGCCTTGGAGCTCAATTTGGGCCGCGATAGTTTGCTAATCGCTTTAGGCGGCGGAGTAGTCTGTGATGTGGCAGCTTTTGCTGCCTCAATTTATATGAGAGGTTGTCGCCTTTGGTTGATTCCCACAACACTTTTAGCGATGGTTGATGCCTCTTTAGGCGGTAAAACAGGTATCGATCTATTTTCGGCAAAAAACATTGTTGGCACTTTTTATCCTGCTGAAACGGTATTTATTGCCGTTTCTGCTCTTACTTCTCTAAGCGATGCAGAATTTCATAACGGATTGGCTGAAGTGCTCAAACATGCCCTATTGACTGCTGATCAGCGGTTATTCGTTCTGCTTACCAAGCAAAAAGAGCAGATCCTAAACCGCAATGCCCAACCACTATTAGAGATGATTTCGCTCTCGTTGGAAGTGAAAAAGCACTATATTGAAGCCGATCCACGCGAGACTAAAGGTGTTCGTCAGGCTCTTAATTTAGGGCACACATTTGCTCATGCTTTAGAGGGGATGGGTAAGATGGTCCGTTTCAGTCATGGGCAAGCCGTGGGGTGGGGGACCCAAAAGGCTCTTGAAGCAGGGCTTATGCTCAACATAACCGATGCTGAATTTGCCCAAAAAGCCTTAGCCTTGTTTGCTTCATACTCGTTTGAACGCCATATTGAAATTGATGATCCTGAGCTTTTTATGCACATCCTCTCATTTGACAAAAAGCGTGCCGGCTCTCAAGTAATATTCACGCTGCTCAAAGACCAAGGAGAACCCATTTTTAGTGCAATTGCAGAGTCTTTACTCCACTCATTAATCGTACAGTGAGACTAAGGTATCAAATTGAGAGCGAATGCGAGAAAATAGCGGGGAAGAATCGGCATCATGCATCAATTGGGAAAGGCTGTACAATGAGTTATCTAAAGCCTCAAAGGCATTGACAGTAACACTGAAACGGTAGGTACCTTTGCTGCTAAACTCCAACTGAATAAAGCCCAATACTCGCTTACGCTTAGGCAGGCGGCATAATGCTAAAATCCACTGCAGGTTATCGACTAATTGATCGAGTTTGTTGACTGAAAACGTTCCTTTGGGAGGAGAGTCAAACACCCCTTTTTCCAAATCAAGTTTTCCATCCAAAGCGAAGATGTGGCGAATCCGATCTCCATAATGGATGTAATGGTTTTTATAGAGTAAGGTTGCCGGCACATTTTTAATTTTTTTAGTTGAACTGCGATTGGCACGAGCCAAAAAGGGGAGATCCTCAGCCGGAATAACAATGACCCGTTTTTTCCCTTTAGGGCCGTTGGCATAATGATAGGGGCGCTTAAATAAAAGGGCCATCTCATCACTAAGGCGTTCCTCTTTTTTCTCACTTTTAGCTCGTCTCTCTTTTTTAGCCGGCTTTTTCCCTTTGATGGTATTCAGTAACTCTTGGCTCAAATGAGGAGAAATGGCATCCAGCCACTCTTTTTTCAACGGTGATACGGTACGGGCATACATGCGAGAAGTTTGGACAATTTCCCCTGCCAGTATATAGAGGGGCAAGCGGGTAAACCAAGCCGACCCAGGATGTAAATAGATTTGGTCGGCAGTTAGGCTGCGGTAGATATTTCTCTCTGCTTTAATACAGATGTTTTGCAGCAAGCCCGAACACAGGCACATCATATACTCTTTGGTACTGCCGCCGCTACTTAAGGGGAAGCCCATTTCACTGACGATTTGACTTAGTTGTTGGGCAACATGGTGAATTTCCAACATACTAGGATAATCGAGGTATTTTTGTTTGCACCAATTCTCTTTAGCGGCAGTCGACTGTAAGGCGGTAAACTGGTGGTAGATATCCAAATAACTGACAAAATCGCCTAACTCTTGATTAAAGCTTTGGTGAGCTTTGCGAGCAGCTTCCTCTTGGTTAGGAGGCAAATGGAACGGAGTACGACTGGAAAGAAACGAGATGGCAATGATAACTTCCTGAATGACAGAAGGGTAGCGCATCATCGCTTCCACAAGCACCCGAGCATGGCGGGGTAGCAAAGGGAAGTGCACCATCATTTCACCAATAGGTGTTAAATGGCGTTTTTCATCAATCGCTTTAATAAATTGCAATGTTTGCTCGGCACTTAGGATTGCATTCTCTTTAGGCTTAGTAATAAAGGGAAATTGTTCGTAAGCATAAATTCCCAATTCACTCATCCGTAACATCACTTCCGATAAATCGGTCCGTTTTATCTCTTCAAGGCCGTACAATGGGCGGCTATGATACTCCTCTTTTGTATAGAGGCGATAACAGACCCCTGGTGCAGTTCGCCCCGAGCGCCCTGAGCGCTGCTCAGCTGAAGAGCGACTGATTGGTAAACTGATTAACGAAGAGGTGAAGTTTTTTTGGTTATAATAATTGATTTTGGCAATACCGCTGTCAATGACAGCCGTAATACCATCAATGGTAACGCTGGTTTCTGCAATATTTGTGGCAACTACCACTTTGGTCTTACCTTTGGGCGTGGGGATGAAGACCCGTTCTTGCTCCTCTTTGGAAAGTCTTCCAAAAAGGGGGAGGACTAAGAGCTTACTTTTTAATGATGAATCGGCAAGGGCTTGCATGGAGCGCTTAATATCATACTCTCCGGGTAAAAAGACTAAGATATCTCCGCCTCGTTTACTTTGCACATGCTCAACCACTAAATGCTCAATGGTATAATATATTTCATCAGGATCTGCAGGATGCTTCAACGCTCGATAATGAATGGCAACATCAAATACACGAGCTTCAATGCTAATAATAGGTGCATTATCAAAAAAGGTGCTAAATACTTTTGTGTTAATGGTGGCAGAAGAGATAATGACTTTGAATTCAGGGCGTTGGGTGAGCACCTGTTTTAACAGTCCCAAAACAAAGTCGATGTTTAAACTTCGCTCATGAGCTTCATCAACTAAGATGACTGAGTAGTGGCTTAAAAGGGGGTCGGCTTTTAATTCCATTAAGAGCATGCCGTCGGTGAGAATTTTAATACGGGTGTTAAAATCAGTGGTGTCGCTAAAGCGCATTTTGTACCCGACATACCCTGCTTCGGCTCCCAGCTGTTTTTCAATGAATTCGCTTACTGACAACGTGGCAATACGCCGCGGTTGTGTTACCCCAATTATTCCCTCTTTAGCATACCCAGCTTCATGTAAAATAAGGGGGATTTGGGTAGTTTTACCTGAACCAGTGGGACTTTCAACAACAAGGACTGAAGAGCGTTCCAAAGCATCCAGTATCTCTTTACGGCTTTGGTAGACCGGCAGATGAGTCATAGTAAACACTATAGTTGCGACTCCTTGTTCACCAGTTGAACAACGTCTGAACAGGTAATTTCTTGATATTCTTGGCGCGTGCTCAGATTTTTCACTGTTGCCGTATCCCCTTCAGTATTTATAAAAAGGCCCCAGCTAATGTGATTAGTCTCGGCATATTTATATTGCGGGCCCATTTTTCTGACTTGTAAATAGACTTCAGTGGCAAGGCCGTGACTGCGCAGTTGATGAGCCCACTTTTGGTAGGTTTTTTGCATGTGCTCTTCTTGATTAAAAATAAGAATCTCAGTGCGATTAGATGAAGTTAAAAGAGGACTGTTCAACTCATCCAAAGCAGCCAAAAGGCGATCTAAGCCTATGGAGGAGCCGACTCCCGGCAAATGTTCTTTAGTATAGAGGCTGGCAAGCTCATTGTAACGTCCGCCTGAGCATACCGATCCGATAGCCGGCAGCTGATTTAAAAATGTCTCAAAGACAATGCCGGTATAGTAATCGAGGCCTCTTGTTATTGAGGTATCGATACAAAATGCATCAAGTAAGTCAAGATGCTCTAAGGTGGTAAATACCTGATAAAGGCGCTGTAAAGGTTCGGTTGCTGAAGGGACCAATGTTTCAAGGCGTTTAAGAGTTGTTAGCGGTTTTTCATTTTCGACGTTCTGTATGTATTGAAGAATCCTTTGAGCCGCTTGTTCATTGGTCAGTTCTTGGAGCTGGTAAGCGACCTCCTGTGGACCAATTTTACGCAGTTTATCGACAATGCGTAAGATTTCAACCTCTTGTTCTTGTTGGTTGAGTTCTTTGAGTAAAGCATTAAAGACGCCGCGGTGGGAGACGTGGATAGTAAAATCGGTAAGGCCCAAGCGAAAAAGGGCTTGTTGCATCATCAACAGGATTTCAGTATCAGCCTCTACGGTATCAAGGCCGACAATATCAAAATCGCACTGATAAAATTCCCTATAGCGTCCTTTTTGCGGATTTTCACCACGCCAAACTTTGGCAATATGGTACCGCTTAAACGGCAGGCTCAGCTCATGATAATGGGCTGCCATAAACCGGGCAAAAGGGACAGTAAGATCAAAACGAAGAGCAACATCACGCCCTCCATTATCCAAAAAATGAAAAATTTGCTTGTCGGTTTCACCGCCGCCTTTTCCCAATAGTACTTCAGTGTATTCAAGAACGGGGGTATCAATGGGGACAAACCCATATCGAAGAAAGGTTTGCTCAAGGTTTGTAATGACTGCTTTACGACTAAGTTCGTAAGAGGGAAGGGCATCGCGGAAACCTTTGAGTACTTTTGGTTGGATCATGTTCAGGTGGCTCCTGTTGCTTTTTTAGACGAGATACGATACATCATAGAGTGTAAACAAATAGAGGGGAAACTGCAATAAGCCGTATGGTATGCTCGAATGTTGATACGTTATAAAAAAGAATCTGATGGGTCGCGCACTCCCCTGGCCCACATTTACAATGCTTCTGAACACGGAATAAAATCGACTTGGATTGACCTTGATGCCCTTTGGGTAATTCGTAAGCTCAAACAAGCCGGAGCCCAAGCGTATATTGTGGGAGGGGCAGTCAGAGACCTTATCTTACAAAAACAGCCTAAAGATTTTGATATTTGCACCTCTATGACTCCCCGCCAAGTTCAACGCCTTTTTTACAATGGTCGGGTTATTGGCCGCCGTTTTAAACTGGTTCATCTTACGTTCAAAGATAAAATAATAGAAGTTTCAACATTCCGCAGCGGCGTCGAACAACCTAGTGCCGGAGCAACTATCTACGGCAGTATTGATCAAGATGCCAAACGACGTGATTTTACCATCAACGCCCTTTACTATGATCCAACAGACGGACAGTTAATCGATTTTAACGGCGGTATGGAGGATTTAAAAAAGGGGAGAATCAGAAGTGTTATGCCGTTGCCCGACTCCTTTATTGAAGACCCGGTGCGGATGATACGGGCCATTAAATATGCCGTAAGCACTCAGTTTTTTTTGCAAAACAATATTAAGCGTGCAATTCGGAAAAACGCCCATCAATTAGCACGTATTTCCAGCTCTCGCCTAACCGAAGAGGTTATGAAGATTCTTGCCTCCGGTAATGCCAAAGCGACAATTCAGCAATTGCAGCGGTATAAATTGTTGGTTCATTTACTTCCTTGCATTAGTGTCAGTACAAAAATGCCTGAAATTTATGCTTCATTGGCTACTTTGGACCAAAGCTTAGAAATTCATAAAAAATCAAAAGAGGGGATACCTGAAAGTATGAAGGCGGTTATGCTCGGATCGCTGGTGGCTCCTTTGCTCCCCATTGATCGGACTAAAGAACCCGCTGACCTTTTTAGCGAAAGTTATGCCTTCACTAAAGAGCTCATCAGTCCCATCACTCCACCTAACTACGATGTTCAAAAAGCAGTCGAATATATTTTGAATTCTCAAAACATTGAAGTTCCCCCTCAAAGCCTCCGATTTAACCGACCCGCCGGACCTTCGGCAGCTATGGGGTATCGCACTCGCCAAAGGCGACCGCAACAACCGACTCCCACATTCCGAAGAAAAGGGAAAAAGCGGACCTCAACTTAGGCCCATTCTTCAATTTCGATATTGACTCCGTTAACAAAAATTCCACCGTATTTTTCCAAAGCATCAGCTATATACTCTTGGAGTTCAGCTAATGTAGAGGAAATCTGGTGTTTAAAGGGGACACGGAGTTTCACCGTTAGGTTATAACCTTCAGGTTCAATGCGCATGAGAACTTTTTTAACTTTTATAAGATTATCAAATTCATCAAGACAGTGAACGACCATTTGCGTTAAAGCAGCTTCACTCATCGTCACTTTGCCATACTTGCTGAATTCGGGTCGTACAATAGTTTTTTCGTACTCTTTTTTCCGCATCCAAGGCAGAACTGTTTTATTTTTAAAAAAAACGCGCATCGAATCGTAAACAATCTGCGGATATGAGCGGGTGATTTCGATGGTGGGAACTGGAATGACATGTTTGCCCTCAGCAAAGCGGATACGCATAGCCATTTCAATTTCTTCTTTGGAAGCAATCTCTTCAATATGGAATATGCGCTGCGGTTCGGGTAGATTTAAACGGGCAACAATTTTATGAATCATTTTCTCTGAGGTGCCGATAATCAAAAGGCGATGGTATTTCTCTTTTTGTAAGGCTTCGAGAACTTGGCGTTGATGCTCATCATCATCAAAAAGAGCTGTTTTAACCGCCGTCAGAAAGTTCTGCTCGCGCTTAGCCGAACGGCCGGCAAGGATGCGATCCCCTTTAATAAGCAGTCCATCATCGATGATAAGTTCTATGTTATGCTTTTGGGCAATCAGCTTAGAGCGAAAACTTTTGCCGGTTCCGCTCTTGCCGACTAAGGCAAAGACCTTAATTCCTCGAATTTTCCAAAAAGCGTAACGGAATATGCGGTTCATATTTACTGTTATACCGTTTTTCAGGTAATATATGAAGACGTTAAAGCAATGAACTGATAGAATCGCACCTAGTGGTGCGGTTTTATCGTGTCCATACCATCACAAAGGAGTGCCACCGAATGGAGAGGATACCTACATTCAGCAAAGGTGGGGTGCATCCGCAAGATAAGAAGGAGCTGAGCAATCGTCAACCGATTGAACAGCTGCCCATGCCCCCCGAATTGATCATACCGTTGTCTCAACATCTTGGAGCACCGGCTACCCCAGTGAAAGCTAAAGGGGAGACCGTGGCTGCAGGAGAGAAAATAGGCGAAGCTTCAAGCTTCATATCAACCGATATTCATTGCCCTGTTAATGGAACCATTGCCGATATTAAAAAAGTGACATTGGCCAACAGCATTATTTGCGATGCCTTTGTTATCATCCCAGATGAAAAAGAGCCTTATGGATCTTGGACCGAGCAACCATATGACCATCTGAACACCGAAGAGCTGCTGGCAATTGTCAAAAAGATGGGAATCGTAGGTACCGGTGGAGCAACATTTCCCACCCATGTTAAACTCATTGTTCCCAAAGGAGCCCACATAGATGCGTTGGTAATCAACGGCGTAGAGTGTGAACCCTATTTGACTGCCGATCATCGACTGATGTTGGAAAATACGGCAGAAGTTCTTAAAGGTGTAATGCTCATTGCAAAAATGACAGCTCCCAAACGGATTATCATCGGAGTTGAAAACAATAAAAAAGATGCTATTGCCGCCCTCAGAGCTGCCATAGATGAAGCCTCCTTACCAATTGAAGTTATGGCGCTGAAAGTCAAATATCCTCAAGGGGATGAAAAGCAGCTGCTTAAAGCTACTATTAAGCGTGAAATCCCCTCAGGAAAGCTACCTTTGGATGTCGGAGCGGTGGTGGTCAATATCGGTACTTCGTACGCTGTGTATGAAGCTGTGGCTTTAGGCAAACCGTTAATTGATCGTGTTGTTACCGTTAGCGGCGAAGCAATGGCACAGAAAAAAAATCTAAGGGTCCCCATCGGGGCTAAAATGGCCGACTTAATTGCTTATGCCGGCGGTTTTGCCACTACTGTCGATAAAATGATTAGCGGCGGACCTATGATGGGCTTTGCTTTCTTTGATGATCAAACTCCCGTAACTAAAGGGACCAGTGGCTTGCTGGCGTTAAAAGAGCAGACGAAAAAAAGGGTACGTCAAACTCCCTGTATCTCGTGCGGTAGCTGTGTGGCCGCCTGCCCCATGGGATTGCAACCAACTAAACTCTACCGCCTGATTGAACACAGGCAGTATGAAGAGGCTATGCGTCTAAATTTAATGGATTGTAAAGAGTGTGGTTGCTGCTCATACAGTTGTCCGGCCCATCTGCCACTAGTTCACGGCATGAAACTTGGAAAAAGGTTAGGGAGGAAATAAATGGAAGTTCCCAGCATCGTCGTTTCTTCATCTCCGCATCTGCACGATCGAAGAAGCACCTCATCCATTATGTGGGATGTCACTATTGCTTTAGCTCCGGCTGCCTTATGGGGCGTTTGGGTTTTCGGTCTGCGGGCCTTGGTGGTATTGCTGTTAGCTATCGGCAGTTCCGTGCTCGTTGAATTTTTATTGGGAAAATTGAGTAAAGAGAGCACCTTGTGGGACGGTTCGGCTGTCCTTACCGGTTTATTGGTCGGTATGAATATGCCGGCAGATGCAGCACTCTTTGTGCCCATCATTGCCAGTGCTTTTGCCATCTTTGTCGTTAAGTGGACATTTGGCGGCTTGGGAGCCAACTGGGTCAACCCTGCTTTAGCCGGTCGTGTATTTGTCTTCTTCTCTTTTACCAGTTTTATGAATACCTATCGACTGCCAAGGACATTAGCAGGAGTCGATGCCATCACCTCGGCTACCTATTTGACTGAAATAAAACTAAACATAGCAGAAAAAACTGTTTTAGGACTTAAAAGTTCAGAAGTCCTCTCCTCTTTGGGATATCCATTTACCTCTTTTGCAGGATCTGTGAGCTCATGGTTTTCTAAAGTGCTCCATATCAACCTCTCTCCATATGTAGTTGATGCTTTCTTTGGGAATATGGGCGGTTGTATTGGTGAAGTATCAGCTTTCTTACTGTTAGTCGGAGCTGCATATCTGTTTATTCGAAAAGTTATTACTTGGCATGTGCCACTTTCGTTTTTAGCCAGCTTTAGCCTACTGGCTTGGCTATTTGGCGGTGTGCGCAATGGCATGGGGCTTTTTAGTGGAGATGTGGTACTGCAACTCTTAAGCGGTGGCATGATTTTGGGAGCCTTTTTTATGGCTACCGATATGGTTACCAGTCCCGTTACCGGTAAAGGAATGGTTATTTTTGGTCTGGGTATTGGGTTTTTCACCTTTTTACTCCGCTATTTTGGTGCGCTTCCTGAGTCCGTTTCTTTAGCAATCATTTTGATGAATATTTTTGTGCCAACCATTGATCGTTACATAATGCCCAAACGATTTGGCGAAATCATCAAAGAACCCAAGGGGGCCCAAGGATGAAATACATCAGTAGAGTAGGAATTACCTTAGCTGTCATCTGTTTTGTGGCGGCCCTTTCGTTAGCATTGGTCAATGCCATCACTTCTCCCCGTATCGCCGCTTACGAGCAGCAGGTTATCCAGGATGCATTAATGGAAGTAGCCGGTAGGTATGAACTAGGGTCTGAAGAGATCCAAAGCGATGATCAAGCTATTAGTGGCATCCATTCCCTTGTTGATCAAGATGGCTCCTTTGCAGGCTACATTTTACAGCTTCAGGGGATAGGGTACGGAGGAGTTATGAGCGTAATGGCTAGCTACACCCTTGATGGGACGGTAATAGCAGCTCGCCTATTGGCCAATTCGGAAACTCCGGGGTTAGGTAAAAAGGCCGAAAATCCCTCCTATATGGAAAAATTTACCACCACAGGAGGCTCTGAGCCAGTTCCTGTAAAAAAAGAGATGCTGCCAAAAAGCGAAGCTGATGCTATTGGCGGAGCAACCGTTACTTTTAGCGGCATTGCTAAAAGCATCGCCTATGGCTCTGATTATGTGAAAGCTCTGGGAGGAACGTTATGAAACAAGAGCGGCTTGCCATTTTAAGCAGGGGGATAATAAAAGAAAACCCTGTGTTCATCATTATGCTTGGTCTTTGTCCCACTCTTGGTGTTACTACTCAAGTTATTAACGGTATCGGTATGGGATTGGGTGTTATTTTCGTTTTAGTCTTTTCTAATGTCTTTATTGCACTGTTAAAGGATTTTATCCCCTCCAGTGTCCGTATTCCTGCCTATATTGTTATCATAGCAGCATTTGTTACTATAGTAGAAATGGTGATGCATGCATTTGTGCCGGCTATCTACCAAGCGTTGGGTATCTTTTTACCCCTCATCGTTGTCAACTGCATTATTTTAGGGCGTGCTGAAGCCTTTGCCAGCAAAAACACCGTCCTTGATTCTTTTTTGGATGGAGTGGGGATGGGAGTTGGTTTTACCCTCTCTTTGACCTTGATTGCACTGATTCGGGAATCGCTGGGAGCTGGAACTATAACCTTAATGCCTATCGGTAAATTTAACGGGGTCATACAGATACCGCTTTTGTACAATTATCCGGTGCGAATTTTAACACTGGCAGCTGGTGCGCTTCTTTTAATGGGGTACCTCAAAGCTTTCTTTGAGTGGTACGGTTCTAAAAACAGGGGGTAGGGTATGGCTTATATTGCAATTTTCATCACCTTTATTTTCGTTAATAACTTCATTCTCTCCCAGTTTTTGGGATTATGCCCCTTTATCGGCGTCTCCAAAAATAGCGAGTCGGCTATCGGCATGGGAATGGCTGTGACCTTTGTAATGGGAATCGCTTCGATTCTCACTTGGGTCATTTATCATGCGGTGCTTTTGCCTTTGGGCTTAGAGTATTTGCAAACACTCTCTTTCATCCTCTTAATTGCTACTTTGGTGCAGTTTGTTGAGATGGTGATTCAGAAAAACTCTCCCGGCTTGTATCAAGCGCTGGGTATTTTCCTCCCGTTGATAACTACCAACTGTGCAGTTCTGGGAATTGCCATCATGAATATCAGTGAGAACTTCAATCTGATGGAAAGTTTCAGCGCCGGCATTGCAGCTGGTATCGGCTTTACGTTGGCTCTTATTTTGATGAGCAATATCCGAGAAAGACTTGATCTGCACCCAGTACGCAGAGCTTTCAAAGGAGTCCCCATTGCTTTTATTTCGGGAGGCTTAATGGCTTTGGCTTTTATGGCTTTCGATAAATCGCTACTGACGAACCTATTGGGGTAATAGTGAGATGAATATAGTTTTTGCTTTTGTCATAGTCTCTTTGCTTGGACTGATGTTGGGATTTGGTTTGGCCGTAGCTGCCAAAAAGCTGGCTGTTGAAAAAGATGAAAAAGCGGAGCAGATTCTTGAGATACTGCCGGGAGCCAATTGTGGTGCTTGCGGGTATCCGGGCTGTAGCGGTTATGCCTCTGCTTTGTCGCAACGGAAAGCTGAAAATGGCTTATGTACGCCAGGAGGCCCAGAAACATCTGCCTTAGTGGCTTCCATTTTAGGTATTGCCGATGCCCAAATGGGCGAAAGAATGGTTGCGTATGTCCACTGTAGGGGCAATCACGAGCTGACCAAACGCGATTTTGCCTATGAAGGGATTGAAGAGTGCACAGGTGCGTATATGATGTTACAAGGAGATTCCACGTGCAAATACGGCTGCCTGCATTTAGGTTCTTGCATCCAAGTATGTCCTACCGATGCTATTTTTCGTGATCAGAAGGGCAATGTTACTGTTAATCCCGACAAGTGTATCGGATGTTTGAAATGCACCTTAGTGTGCCCCACCAAAGTCATTAAAATGATTCCGGCTCGCGGATCTCATGCAATTGCTTGCAATAGCAATGATCGAGGACCGGTTGTGCGTAAAATTTGTGAAGTAGGCTGTATTGCCTGCAATATTTGTGAACGCAAGTATCCCGAATCGGGGTGCACAGTGAAAAACTTCCTTTCTGAGATTGACTACGGCACGCCGATGACGCAAATTGAAGAGGCCGCTGAAGCTTGTCCTACCAAATGTATTGTCAAAGCGATTTAATAAAGGATAGCAATGCCGTTGTTGATAGGAGCCTACAGCCAATTATCGCCAGGAACCCCTCTCCCTTTATTGGAGAGGGCTTTGGCTCATGTTTATAAACCGCTGTTAACCCATCTCTATAACAACACTGAACTCAAATTTCATCTCTATTTGCCGGCGGCTGTACTGGAGTGGTTTGAACAGGCCCATCCGGAAATGAACATGCTTATTGCCGATTTGGTAAAAAAGGAACAACTTGAGCTCCTTGGCGGCTCCTACCATCATGCAGTGTTGCAGCTGTTGCCTAATCGTGAACGTTCTTTGCAACTGGAGATGTCTACCACCTTACTGCGCAAGCGGTATGGCAAGCGGCCAAAAAACATCTGGTTCTTTAATCAAATCTGGAACCCTTCCTATGCACTGAATATGCGAGGGAGCCTTTTTGAACGATTAATCATCTCCCCCTACAACCGCCTACACAATGTCAATGGCAACCTAGAGCCCTTTCGGATGCAGGAAATGGGAACAACTATCGAAGTTTTTCCCACAGATATCCTTGTAGAAGATTTAGTGTACCACCTTTCTTTGGGAAAATTAAAACCACAAGAGGCCCTCACTCAGTTAGAAAAATATACACCCAAGGCCATGGTGATGATCAACGTTGATCAATTATTAATGATGCAAGGGATGTTGGATGAGAGTGTATTAGCCAGTGAAGTCTTACTCTCAATTCTTGAAAATTTCACCAGCCAAGAGAGTCAACTGCTGGGATCTCTTCCGTTTGGAGCTGTTACTAATAGTGGGTATTTAAGTTCGGGGTGGTATGGCAAAGATACCTCTTTAAACGATTTTTCCTCTTTCAATGAGATTTTTATTCGTCACGGTGAGCTAAACCATTTGTATGGCAGAGTGCTCCATTTAGTCGAATTATCACGAGTGTACCGAAAAAACAAAGATACAAAAAAACGGGTAGAAGCGCTGCTAAGTAAAGCCATGAGCGGTGGTTCTTTTGCTTTGGATGCTAGCGGTGGGTATTATCGTCACCACTACCGAAAACACCTTTACCGTCTCCTGCTTGAAGCCCAAAAACAATTAAGCCAAGCAGAGCCCATCTCTTTTCCGCTCGAATACGATATCGATTTTGACTGTAATAAAGAGATTATTTGGCAAGGAAAGCACATTGGGGCCGTGTTGGACAGCAAAGGAGGCAGTGTTGTTGAACTCAGTTATATTCCTACCTTCTGGAATTACTGCGACTCATTTGGCTGTGATGCCTCAGAAGCTAAACCACTAGGCCTTTGTGTCCAAAAAGATGGGCTTATCCACCGCTCTTTTGTCGACTTGTTACTCCCCCACGATGCCGATTTGCACCTTGATGCCCTTAAAACTGCCTCTCAGGGGAATCGTCTCATTTATCAGATGAACCCCGATGAGAGAATCCCTCATGAAATTGAAGCTACTGCCCAATTTTCCAATTTGGGCCATGGTTTGGGTACTTTGAGTATCACAAAACGGTACCGACTGAAAATGAATACCGTTGTCATAGATTACACGTTGACCAATAGCGGAAAACATAAAAGTCGCGGTTTTATCGGATCGGTTTTAAATCTCTCCATTGGCATGAAAGAGGGCGAAGATATCGAGCTTTTTACTGTTGAAAAAAACCGCAACAGAATGTTGGCCTTAACAGAAGATGCAGCTTACAACTTGAAGAACTTCCGCATCAACGATACAGTTAACAGAACAATTCTTTCGTTTGCCTCCGATGAGCGGTTTTCCTTAGCCAAAGCTGATTTATGTGTGAAAGCACCCACTATCATGGGAATGGAGGAGCTGTATCAACATACACGGCTGGTTCCGTTATGGAATTTTGAGCTAGCTCCAAACAGCTCGTATCAGTGGACAATTGGCTTTAGAATTGAAAGAAAGGTTGGCGTTATGCCAAGTGGAGGCAAAAGGAGTTAATATGAACTTAGCACACAGCAATGTATTTGAGCAGATTCAAGAAGAGGCTTACGCTGTATGGAGGCATCTTTGACGTTCCTACCTTAAAAGCCAATATCAAAAACCTAGAAGACCAAACTCTAGCTCCCGATTTTTGGCAAGACAAAGGAAAATCAGAAAAAGTGTTTTCTCAGCTGAACAGATTAAAAGAGACCCTTTACCCTTGGCAAGAACTCATTGAGTCGATTGATGACATTCAGCAACTAATAGATCTATACAAAGATGAGAACGATGACTCAATTGCCAATGAAGTTGATCAACAAATCCTTCATATAGAAGCTATTTACCGCCCTTTACGCTTAAAAACCCTGTTAAGCGGCCCCTACGATACACATGATTGTTTTCTGACTGTCCATGCGGGAGCAGGTGGAACAGAAGCCTGCGATTGGGCCCAAATGTTGATGAGAATGTATCTACGATGGTGCGAACAAAACGGCTTTAAAGCCGAAGTTGTCGATTTATTGGAAGCTGAAGGGGGAGTCAAATCGGTTACAATGCTCGTCAAAGGCTCCTATGCCTATGGGTATTTGCAAGGAGAGGCAGGAGTACACCGTTTGGTACGTATCAGCCCATTTGATTCTAATAAGCGACGTCACACCTCTTTTACCAGCGTCTATGCCTCCCCAGTGATTGAAGATAATTTAGAAGTAACTATTGATCCTTCTGATTTGCGTATAGACACCTATCGCTCAGGAGGAGCCGGAGGGCAACACGTTAATAAAACTGACAGTGCTGTGCGTATCACCCACTTGCCAACCGGCATTGTCGTTGCCTGCCAAAATGAACGATCGCAACATATGAATAAAGCTTTGGCCATGAAAATTCTTACCAGTCGATTATATGAACATTACAAACAAGAGACTGAAAAGGAACACGCCCAGCACGCTTTAGAAAAAAAAGAGATTAGTTGGGGCAATCAAATCCGTTCCTATGTTTTTCAACCCTACACTATGGTCAAAGATCATCGCACAAATCACCAGATAGGAAACATTCAAGCCGTCATGGATGGTGAAATCACCCCCTTTATTGAAGCGTTTCTTAGCTGGAAAGCAGAAGGGTAGAAATGGGTCGCAAAGCTGTTTGTATCGGCTTTTTATTGGCCATCCTATTACAAACACCAGTGTTTGCTACTTCAGTGCGCATTGGATATATCATAGATGCCCCCTCGTATTATTCTCCGTTGCCTTTAGAAAACCATTTGAGTGCTATTAGCGCCTATTTTCCCCTTAGCACACCGCTACTAACCAGTTTTCAGCAAAGAAATGCATTTGAATCTCAACTGGAAGAGATGAAAATAAGGCATCAACAGATAGTACAAAACGAGGGGTTTAGTAATGATTTACCACTGCCAATCAAAGAACATGTTCCTGATGAACTACAGTGGGTCCCTTTACAAGTGAGTAAGACTCTCCTTAACGCTATGAGTAGCAGCTCAATTATTACGGAGCATTTGCTTTTGTCCCAATCACTGGATGCTTTTGTGCTCTTTTCTATTGCTGAAGTCGATTCTCTTTACCGGTACTCGGTGACTTTTTACCAAAATGGGAGAGAAAAGCGCCTTTATGATCAGCTTGTGTTACCTACACAGCTCTCTGATAGGTATCAAGAAGCCTTATTGCATCTTTGTCTTGAGCTTTTCGCTACCCCAGTAGGAATGGTTGTTATTTCTTCAAATGTCAGTTACGCCAACTTTAAAACTCAAGATGCCTTGGCCCTTGATGATGCAACCTTTTTAGCAGCAAAAACACCAGTGTATATGCAAACATCTGCTGCCGGTTACGCAGTGGACCAAAGCTTTATTGATGTCCAAATGAAAGAAGTACAACAGATATCCCTCACCTTGGAAAAAGAAAAGAGTAAGCCTCTTTTGATTACGAGTTTTCAACTATCTTCATTAATTGAGTTAACAGATGGCACCTCATTGCCCCTTCCTGCAACTGTGTTAGATGAGCAGAGATTTGGCGGGATGACTGTGGTGAATGCCAAAGGAGAGCCTCACGCACTACTTGCCCCATTAGAGGTTGAACGGATTAAAGTGCCCAACCTTACCTACCGCTATGCCAATCAAGTGCTGGTGGAACAAGCGCGTGATTCTTTTTATTCTTCTTTTGGCAAAACAGTTCTTTGTACCGCTGCAGTGATTTTAGTAAACAGTTTGAGCAACAGTTTTGCTCCAACAGCCAAAGATGCAATCTTATGGCAACCGTTGAAAGTAGGAGCAGTTGGAGCTTTAGGAGTTGTTACCCTCGATGCAGTGCACCGTTTATTTGCATATTACCAAAAAACGAAGTATAGTTTTGCCTATTGAAGGTTGGTTAACATGAGAAAACGTTTTGGCTCCCGCTTGAAGGCCCTTTTTGGCCTGAAACAGTTCGACTCTCACTTTTTCGAAGAGCTTGAAGATGTACTGATTGAAGGTGATTTAGGAGCCAAATTGACTTTTGAGCTTAGTGATTCGCTTAAAACTTTGGCCAAAAACCAAAAGATTACCGATCCAAAAGCTCTGCAGCATTTGATGAAAGAGCGTCTTGAAACCACCTTACGGGTTTGGGATGAACCGCTGGTGGAAGGTAAGACCAATATCTACTTAATTCTAGGGGTCAACGGGGTAGGTAAAACCACCTCAATTGCTAAAATGGCAACCTATTACAAAGCCAAAGGAGTGAGTGTTCTTCTAGCTGCTGCCGATACCTACCGTGCAGCTGCTATTGACCAACTCGATGCTCATGCCACTCGAACAAAGACCCGCATTGTTAAACAAGCCCATCTTGCAGATCCCGGTTCTGTTATCTTTGATGCTATTAAAAGTGCTCAATCTCGATCAGAACAATTGGTGTTAGCCGATACGGCGGGGCGGATGCACACAAAAGAATCATTAATTCGAGAATTACAAAAAATTAATAAAGTCATTTTAAATACCATTGAAGATCCCAGTTGCTATAAGAAGTTTCTCGTTATTGATGCTACCACAGGCCAAAATGGATTGAACCAAGCTCAACTCTTTGATCAGGCTATCGGTTTGGATGCCCTCATTTTAGCCAAATATGATTCTATGGCTAAAGGGGGAACGCTAATTCAAATAGGATCACAATTGGACCTTCCCATCGCTTTTATTGGTGTGGGGGAGAACTACAGTGATTTGCACCGTTTTGATAAAGAGGCCTTTTTAGAGGCCTTACTTGGCATCGATGCATGAATAGGTATGCGGCATCATTGATGTTGGCTGGATTGCTCTTGCACTCAGCTCTTTTGCCGGCAGCTCTATTTCACTCCAATTCCTTGGGTCAAGAGCTACAAAGAGCCTATCGTTCAGATGCAAAGACCAGTGAATGGATAATCGATGTCGATCGCAGTGACCCACACAACCAAATGCGCAAGCTGTACCATAACCAAATCGTGGTAGAAACAGTGGCAGAGCAAATGGACCAAGACCAACTGCTACGCACCCAAACACATTATGATACTGATGCTCATATCCAAAAAACTGTTGAAACCACTTTTTCAGCCAACTTATTAAAGCAAAAATTAATTCGTACAGCAGATCAGACAACATTACTGCTCTATGAATATGATGAGGGGCGGCTTGTTGAAATTAAGCGCCTTGAAGAGGGGATACTCCGCTCCATTACCACCTATTATCGGGGTAGTGATGGCTCTTTAAGTGGGGTGCGCCGAATAGACACCCAGCTACCCACCGTTCAAAGCATGTTCACTACTGATGGGAAAACAGCGAGCTATTCACAGCAGCAAGGCTCTTATATCGCAAATGTGCAGCTTTTTTCGCCTACTATTTTGTTAGAACAGCGTTGGGTCGATGACCAATTACTTATTGATACGACAGCCCACTATGATGATTTAGAGCAGTTGGTCGTCACTGAAACGGATAGCGAAGGGCTAGTAATTGAAAAAACGTATGCTCCTGATGGATTATTGGTAAAACAAGTAGAGCAGAGCCCCTTAACAAGTACCATCACCACCACCTTTGCCTACGATCCAAAGGGGAGACTCGATTGGTCAGCCCAAGTCCAAGAACAACAACGTATTGAGCGGTGGTTTAAAGATGGGGTTTTACAAGATCTCACCCAGTGGAGTGGGCAAGAGCCCATCCGAGCTGTCCGTTATTTAGCAGATGGAACCAGTATTGTGACCCTGTTTGAAAATGGACGTCCGTATGCCGATGTTACCTATGCTCCGGATGGCAAGCGAGTTTTGAGCATTGAATATCGCAAGGAGCGCTCATGGTAGAAGCGGCGGTATGCTGGCGGTATGCTTTTTCCAAAAGCAATAATCATCGCAGTGCTTCAATTACGATTATGATAGGAATCGCCATTGGCACAATCGCTTTGTTGTTAATGGCAGGGCTGCTGGGTGTGTTACAATTTGATGTACTTGATGCAATGCGCACTATTGAATCATTTCACTTGCAACTTACCGTTGATGCCTCATCATCTAAAGATCCTCAGCAGATAGTAGCCCTAATTAAGAGCTTTGACGAAGTAACCCACGTCTATCCGTATGCTGATGCCCAACTTATTGTTCAATTAGAACGCAATAACCGCTCTCAAACAGCACGCTTGCGTTATGTCGATCCTGCATATCTGCAAGAAGAAAATCCCTTTACCACCAACGCTCGTCTTTTAGCAGGAACGTATCCTGAGAGTTTAGAAATAGCGATGGGATCTCATCTGGCAGCCTCCATCGATGCCCATCTTGGCGATCAGTTGCGCATTACCTATTTAGGGGAAGGTCAAAGCGCTGTTTTATCGGCTGCTGTTCAAACCGTCACTGTTGCCGGTCTTTTTGCAACTGATGTTGATCAGTTCAATCGAACCACCGTGTTAACCACCTCTTCTCAGATTGGCTTACGTATCGGCAGTAAGCGCCTTGTATACGGCATCTATGTTAGCCCCAAAGCATTGGGGCATACTGCTAAATTGGCAAAAGATTTGCAACAAAGTATCCCCGGCTCTACGGTAATAAGTTGGCAAGAGGCTAATAGAGCGTTGTATTCGGCTTTACTGTTAGAAAAAATGCTGATGTACCTATTTTTGTTGTTCATGTTCATTATTTTAGGAGTGCACATGAAACATGCCTCCTTGCGCCTTTTGCAAGCTAAAAAACGAGAACTGGCAATTTTACGAGCTTTAGGGATGAGCAAAAAAAGCCTCTATGTGATTACTATTGGTCAAAATATGGTGGTAACAGTATTGGGACTTCTTTTGGGAGTGGTAGCGGCGTTTGTGCTTGCCCATTTTATTAGCCCATTGTTTAGAGGCATTGATACCCTTTTATATGCCATCAGCTTGCGCCATTGGCCCTTGTTTTACTATCCTTTTGAGCTAAAATTGGTAAATATGCATGTTGTGACCAGTGTGCTAATCATCATAGCTGTAGCCTTATGGTTCAGTTTTTTGGGCGTCCACAAAGAACTGCAAAAAGAACCAATGGAGATGCTGATTCATGAATGAGAATGTGTTGGAATGTAGGCAAGTTACTAAAAAATATCGCAGCGGAGAAGGGAGTCTCACCGTTTTAGAGAATCTTGATTTGATGATAAAAAAAGGGACTTCAACTGCTATTACCGGAAAAAGTGGGTCGGGGAAAACAACCCTGCTTAATGTGGCGGGAACATTAGACCGCCCTAGTAGCGGAGAGGTGGTGTTTTTGTCACAACCTCTTCATAAAGCCTCTGATGCCCAACTTTCTGCCTTCAGAAACAAACATATTGGTTTTATTTTTCAAGCACACATTCTATTGGAAGATTTTAGTGCTTTACAAAATGTGGCCCTTGTCGCTCGCATCGGTGGGATGGCGGCTAAAGAGGCTCGCTTCAAAGCTGAAGAACTCTTGAACAAAGTAGGGTTGGCACAGAGGCTAAATCATAAGCCGCAAAGACTTTCTGGGGGAGAGAGACAACGGGTGGCTTTATGTCGGGCTTTAATCAATGATCCCGATTTACTTATTGCTGATGAGCCAACTGGATCATTGGATGAAGAGTCGGCTGCTGAAGTTGAGCAACTCCTTTTTGATTTAGTGCTGGAAGAAAAGCGAACGCTTTTGTTAGTTACCCATGAAAAAGAACTGGCTAGGCGCTGTGATGTTGTTTACTTGTTGCAAAACAGGACTCTTGAGGTACTTAAGTGAACTGGAGTTTTGGCTTGTGGCATGCAGCCCACCTGCTTTTTCCCAGCAAGGGTTCTGTGTATGCCAGAAAACGGATGAGACGAGTGATTCTCCTCATTGCTTTGGTTATGGCCCCTTTGGTGGTTGCTTTCATGTTCACTGGCGGTATGATAGAAGGCATTACACAAAAATATATCAGTTTGCAGGATGGACATCTCCAACTGTATGATTCACAGCCTCTTGAGTTGAATTCTGATTACATCATCAGTGCCGATTACGTCGTTGGTGGTCAAGGAATAATCTATTCACGCAGTGCCACTAGCGAAGTAACCATTAAAGGTGTCGATGCTTCCTATTTTCAAACAGAGCGCTCTGCGCAACTGCATTACAGTACTCCCGTTTTTACTAAAACCGGCTCCACTGCTTCGGTGATGATTAGTCGCAATCTAAGTGAGAAATTGGAAGTGGAGAAGGGGCAACGGTTAGCTTTTATGGTTCTTCCCGATTCTTCTAAGGCAGTTATTCGCCCAGTATTGGCAACCGTGACTTCAATCTATGAATCGGGTTATCGGGAACTTGATGATCATTTAGTATTTATGGACAGAGAGGATGCACAGCGCTATTTTGTCGATCCTGCCAAAGCATACACAGAAGTACTTGCAACCAAAGAGGGAGCCAAGAATCTTCCTCTTATCGTAGAGCAAGCCCAGAAGGTTGCCGGCAAGCCACTTTCGTATGCCAGCTGGGATGAATTTAATCAGCTGGTATACCAAAATTTCATCACCAGCAAACAGGTTATTTTTGTGGTGTTTATCTTAATACTTATCGTTGCATCGGTGTATGTGGGCAGCATTGCCTTTGAAATGGTGGAAGATAATAAGCAAGAAATAGCCATGCTTAAAATCTTGGGTGCCACCGATGCCACACTTCGGTTCTCCTTTTTTGCTACCATCATGGGTTTTACAACAACTGCAGTAGTGGTGGGGGCCGGGTGTGGGGTATATATAGGTTCGCATCTAAAAGGCTTTTTAAACTGGGTTTCTTCCTTACAGTTAGCTGCTATGGAGTATTATTTACTCGATTTTCCCACTCTTATTGTTTGGAAAGACATTCTCTTTTTGTGTGCAGCAATGGTATTGATTAGTTCAATAACAACATTTGGTGCTTTGAGACGAATTCAGAAAGTATCTGCACTTGAGCTGTTGCAACAAGATTGATTCAATTGTAGGCTAATTTCATGAATTTTGAAGTATTTGTTTTGGGAACCGGCGGAATGATGCCTTTGCCGGGGCGCTTTTTAACCTCTGCTTTAGTTCGCAGAGAAGGGGAGTTGTTTCTTTTCGATTGTGGTGAAGGGACACAAATCTCATTAAAGATGCTCAATTTAAAGTGGAAGAAAATCTCCAAGATTTTCATCAGCCATATGCATGCTGATCATGTGACCGGATTGCCCGGAATCCTGATGCTCAGCTCACAAGTTGATCGCCATGATCCTTTATATATTTACGGCCCGCCTAAGCTTAAAGAGTACATTGCTCAAACGCGCCAGTTACTTGATATGTACATTAACTATGAAATTATTGTTAAAACAATTACACCGGGAATCATTGTGGAAACCGATGAGTACACGGTTGAAGCATTTCGCCTTGAGCATACCAAACCTTGCTTTGGATATGTGCTCAAAGAAAGGATGAGAGCCGGCCAATTTTTTGTGGAAAAAGCTGAGCAGTTACATGTCCCCCGCGGACCGATGTATGCTCAATTGCAAAATGGGCACTCAGTACAATTAGAAGATGGAACACTCATAGAAGCTGCCCAAGTGCTGGGACCCCAACGACCGGGACGCTCCTTTGGCTTTGTGACCGATGCCCTTTATTCACCTACTATCGCCTCGCATCTAAAGAATGTAGATATTCTGCTGTGTGAAGGGATGTTTGAGCACAAATTGTTAGAAAGTGCTGTGGAGAAAAAGCACATGACGGCCGTTCAAGCTGCTATGATTGCCAAACAGGCTCACGTTGCTTCCATGGGATTAATTCACTACAGCCCCCGTTATACACAACGAGAACTGAAAATTCTGCTCAAAGAGGCCAAAGAGATTTTCCCTAACACTTTTTTAGCAAAAGATCGGATGATTATTCCTATTCCGCTTAAAGATTAGACTCGTTTTGTAAAGCATCGTCATAGGCAATCAGAGTAAAGCCGTCACGCTGCGAAGCAAAAGAGTTGGCAGTGCTTATTTCTTTCAAAGCTTGATCAACATCAAAGGATGGTGATCCTTTCTGCGTTGTTCCAACACTCAGTTGCCAATGCGGATACTCTTTTTTCATTTCGCCCATTAATGAAGTTAACAGCCGCTGGCTCTGAGTTGCAGAATAAAATGGAAGAATCAAAAACGTAGTATTTTGATCTTGGGGGTATACAAGGCCAAAGACCGCAAGCTCTTGATGGAATTCAGTGGCATCCTCGTTACAATGAATTGCGGCAACACACAATTGGTAATCGTGTTCAATAGCAGCTTCTATTTCTACCTCTAAACGGTTTTCAAAATTATCATCAAGTAACTGTAGATACGTTGCCGGCAACTTATCATCAATATTACTTTGGGCAATTGGTTCCAAAAGAAGCGCTGCAGTAGAGTGGGGCTCAATAGCATGGGGATATGCTTCAAAGGTAACGCTCTTACTCAGCCGTTGGGCCATTTCATCTGAAACAGTGGGTCGAGTAAGCTGTGGCTCGGCTAAAGAAGGCTCAACGGGAATATCTTGATGAGGGGGAGCAGCTAAAGAAGGCTCAAACGGCTCAACAGGCAGGTCTTGATAAGGAGAAACTTCAGGTTCGGCAACGATGCCCGCTGTTGTGCTTTCGATGGAAGAGTAGTGGGGGAACCGTTTGATGATAAGCGACTCGTGTTCATCGGGTAAAATAAACAAGGGGGCAACATACTCATCTTTTTCCAACATGTCGCTTTCATCGGGGGTGTACGTCACAGGCTTGCCAACAATGACTAAGGCTAACAGAACAAGGGTTAATCCAATGCTCATGGGCAACAATCGTGTTAAGATTAAGTGTAAGTCGTCTAAAGAAAGACCGTAGCGAGGGACCAAGAAGGTGAGGAACAACACCGCAGCTCCAACTAAGATAATCAAAGAGAGGACGGCTGTAACGGTGATGATTACAACAGGGTTCGATTCGTGCTGTTTTTGCATCTAAGTGAACACTCTCCTTGCCTTACAGGGTCGTACAACCTCTGTCAGTGTGTTATTATGGCAAAGTATACAGGTTTGAACGATATATGGCAAGGAATTATCTGGCACTGTTCATTGCTCTTTACCTCTTTTTCGTGTTACTTGGACCAGCACTTGTGGGAAACCAAGGATATTGGGTGAATCGTAGCTTACAAAAGAGCATTACGTTACAGCAGCGCACCTTAGATGAAACATCGATTCAGCTACGTGATTTGGAGATTAGAAAAGAACAGATATGGGATGAAGCCCACCTGTTGGATGAAGCTCGTAATCTTGGGTATGTGAAAAAAGGGGAGCAGGTTTTCTATTTTGAAGATCAAGGGACTTCCACTGCTCAAACAGCCTCCCAAACAAAGTGAATCTGCACTCCCTAAGGTATATAGCGGTTTATCAGAAACACATATTCGTCTGATAAGCTTAGCTTTAGCAGCGATATGCACCTTACTTATTTGGCTACTGCGTAAAAGGGCACATAAAAACATATGACAACTATTTTGGATAAAACAGATGACTCATCAGTAGATGTTTTGGCTAAGCACCTACTAAAAGGCAAAATTGCTATTGTTGCTTGTGATACCATTTATGGTCTTGTGGGTATTGTTCCTACTGCCAAAGAGGCTCTTTTGCAAATAAAAGGGCGCCAGCAGAGCAAAGATTTCATTCAATTAGCCACCTTAGAGATGGCCCAGCAGATTGCCGTCCTTCCATTGGCGCTAGAAGTACTGCAGTTGTGGCCCGGTCCTTTAACGCTTATTGTGCCAAATGCCGAAGGGACAACGACAGCCGTCCGGGTCCCCGCCGATCCCTATTTGCAAAAAGTGTTAGAAATCGTGGGGCAACCAGTGTATAGTACAAGTGTCAATGTCTCAGGAGAAAAAGAGTTATTTGATTTTACGGCTATGATTACCCGTTTTTCAAAGCAGATTGAGTTGTTTATTAAAGGCCCGCAGCAACAGGGGAATATAAGTTCAACTATTTTAGACGTTAGTCAAAAACCCCTACACCCTTCTACGCCAAGGAGCCTGCGATGTGACTGCACTGTTACAAAACAAGGAGTAAGTAGAGGAGCAAGAAAAGTCAATATATGACATGAAGAAATTATTTTCGCCATTGTTTTACCCGAAAAGCGAACCCTACTATAAGCGTGTAGGGTCCTGAATCTGTTTTCAGGAGAAAAGACTGCCGGCCGTTGGCCGGTACAGCAAAACCAAAAGGAGTGGAACATGAAAAAATTTGCTCTTCTGTTAGTTGTATTGCTGCTAGTGGGAACCGTTGCATTTGCTCAAGGAGCAAAAGACACCGGTAAAAAATTCATCGGATTGGCCATGCCCGAAACTCACGTCGAACGATGGCAAATGGATGGTTCTGCGTTGCAGGCAGCCGCCATTGCATTAGGGTACAATGCCGAGGTGGCTTACGGCGATGCCGACCAAACCAAACAAAACGCCCAGATATCAGACTTTATTACTAAAGGCGCCAACTTGCTGATTATTGGATCCATTAATGAGGGTGTTCTTTCGGCCGTTGCCGATGCTCGCAGAGACGGCGTTGAAGTTATTGCTTATGACCGCTTGATTACCAACAGCGATCAATATGATTACTACATTACGTTCGATAACTTTAAAGTTGGCCAGTTCCAAGGTGCAGCCATTGTTAAAGCCCTTAATTTGGCCACCGCAACAGCTGCTGCTCCCAAGTTCATCACCTTGTTTGCCGGCTCTTCCACCGACAACAATGCGTATTTCTTCTTTGACGGTGCTATGAGTGAGCTGAAGCCGTATGTCGACAAAGGAGTGCTGAAAATTGTAGGACCGGCTCCTTTGAGCTCTGCAGACAGTGCCAATTTCAACCGAATCGCCACTGAGAACTGGAGAGCCGACTTGGCAAAACAACGGATGGAGAACCTGCTCAACGGCGATGCCAAAAACTATGTTTTAGATGCTGTTTTGGCTCCCAATGATACATTGGCTCGCGCCATCATTGAAGCTCTTCTAACCGACGCCAAATACCAGTCCAAAATCCCCGTTGTCACCGGACAAGATGGGGAGCTGGCATCAATTCAGTACATCAAAGACGGCAAGCAGGCCATGACGGTATTTAAAGACACCAGAGACTTGGCCAAAGCAGCCATTACTCTTGCCGATGCTATTTTAAAAGGTCAAACTCCCTCAGTCCCAGGAGCCCGACTCGATACCACTACGTATGACACCGGCAAAAAAGTTATTACCTCTTACTTGCTTGAACCTGTTAATGTAACAAAAGATAACTATGTCCAAGTAATGATTGACAGCGGCTACTACAAAGCTGACCAGATTCGTTAATGAGTACTACCAATCGGCAATATTTACATTGCCGATTGGTTATAAGGGGCCCTATGAACGAGCAATACATTCTGGAAGTAAAAAACCTCACCAAAGATTTCCCGGGAGTCAGGGCATTGGACCGCGTCGATTTTAAAGTTAAAAAAGGGGAGATTCATTGTTTGGTCGGGGAAAATGGGGCCGGCAAATCGACACTAATGAATGTTGTCAGCGGCGTTATTCCCAAAGGCGCTTATGAAGGGGAGGTCTTTTTTAAAGGGAAGGAGGTCCATTATAGGAGCACCAAAGATAGTGAAGTCGATGGATTGGCGATTATTCATCAAGAGCTCACCCTCAGCCCCTATCTTTCAATTTATGAGAACTTATTTTTAGGACATATGAAAACCCGTTTTGGCATCATCGATTGGGACGCTTGTTTACGTGATTCTTATCCATTGCTGAAGAAGGTGGGGCTTTCTGAACCACCGCACACCATCGTCAGCAAAATGAGCGTCGGCAAACAGCAGCTTGTTGAAATAGCCCGAGCCATTTCACAAAACGCTGAATTGCTTATTTTTGATGAACCAACGTCATCGCTAAATGATGACGAGAGCCAAAAACTCCTTAATTTACTGCGCGAGTTTAAAAAAGAGGGCATTACCTGCATTATGATCAGTCATAAACTAGATGAGGTCCTCTCAGTTGCCGATGCAATCACCATTCTCCGAGACGGTCAATCGATTGTCTCCTTAGATAGTCGGCAACAACAGGTTTCTGAGCAGCAGATTATCAAAGGGATGGTTGGTCGTGAATTGAAAAATCTCTTTCCACAAAAAGAACCCAAAATAGGGAAAGTGGTTTTTGAAGTCAAAGATTGGACAGTGTATCATCCCGATTACCATACGATGAAAATTGTCGATAAAGCCTCTTTCTTTATTCGTAAGGGTGAAATTGTCAGTTTCTGCGGCCCAATGGGAGCAGGCAGAACTGAGTTGATGATGTCAATTTTTGGTTACTCATACGGCTATGGAGCCACCGGTGATATTCTGTTAAATGGGAAAAAAGTGAGTTTCAAAAACCCCAAAGATGCAATTGAGAAAGGTGTGGGCTATGTATCAGAAGATCGCAAAACGCTGGGTTTAATTATGATTCAGGATGTTAAAACGAATATTACTAACTCAAGTCTTCCCAAGCTTTCCAAACGGGGTATCCTAAATAAAAACCTAGCCTTACAAAAGGCTGAACAGTATAAAACCGCTTTGCAAATTAAGACTCCTTCTTTAGAACAGCTGGTACGCAACCTCTCTGGAGGCAACCAACAAAAAGTTGTGCTCAGTCGTTGCTTATTGGCCAACCCCGATATTTTTATCGTTGATGAGCCAACCAGAGGCATTGATGTGGGAGCAAAATTTGAAATTTACAGCATCCTTAATGACATGGTAAAAGAGGGTAAGAGTGTTATTGTTGTCTCTTCTGAACTGGCAGAGGCAATCAGCATGTCTGATAGAATCTATGTGATGAACGAAGGGAAAATCAAAGGGGTTATAGACCGAGAAGATGCGACTCAAGAGCTCATCATGCAAATGGCTTTGATAGGGTAGGAGGCAAGCATGGCATACGAATCATCTATTGAACACACCTCTTTTATGGAGCTGGCTAAACTGAATTTACGGAAACTTTCCATGTTCATTATGCTTGGTCTTATTTTGTTGGTCTTTGCTATTCTTACCCGAGCTGTTAATTTGACTCCCCGCAATATCACCAACATTTTTATTCAAAACAGTTATATCCTCATTTTGGCCATGGGGATGCTTTTAGTAATTATTATTGGCAATATTGATTTATCAGTTGGCTCAGTGGTGGCCTTTTCCGGAGCCATCAGCGCCATGATGTACAATGCGGGCCTAGGTTTATTTCCCACGTTAATTTTTTCTTTAATAATAGGGGCCTTCATTGGCGCCTTTCAAGCATTTTGGGTGGCGTATATGGGCATTCCTGCCTTTATTGTCACACTAGCTGGCATGCTTTTATTCAGAGGCCTAACATACATTATTACCAATGTTTCGCCCATTTCTATCAGGGATGACGGGTTTAAGCAAATTGCTTCAGGCTCATTGCAAATTAAGGGATTTACGATCGGCAATTGGGATGGGTTATCACTGGTAGTAATGATTTTTGCCATTGCCGCTTTAGCTATCCTTACTATCGCACTGCGCAACAAACAGATTAAACATGGGATGAAAGTCCTTTCATTGCGGTATGCTATTTTAAAAATTGTAGCATTATCGGCACTTATGGTATTTGTCTTTACCCGTTTTGCCGCTTATCGTGGGATTCCAACGGTCGTGCTGGTTTTAAGTATCACAGCAGCCCTATTTATCTTTTTGACTAACAATACGGTAATTGGACGTTACATCTATGCAGTAGGGGGCAATGCTAAATCGGCTAAATTATCGGGAATTAACACCGAGCAGGTTGTTTTTACGACCCACGTTATTATGGGAATTCTCTGTGGTTTGTCGGGAGTTGTCTTTACTGCGTATATGAATTCAGCTTTGCCTCAAGCAGGAGACAAGTTTGAACTTGATGCTATTGCCTCCTGTTTCATTGGCGGGGCAGCAGCTTCAGGAGGCATAGGGACAATTATCGGTGCAATTACCGGAGGCCTAGTTATGGGTGTCATCAATAACGGCATGTCCTTGATGAACATCGGAGCTGACTGGCAATACGTAGTTAAAGCGTCAATTCTGCTGTTTGCTGTTTTCTACGACATTTGGAGTCGCAAAAAGACAGGCTTAGGTTGAAGGCAAGATTTCTCGCACTTCCAAATAAAAGCGCTTTTGGTGGGCCTGACCGATGGAGAACGTTTTCCGCGGGAAGGCTCCCATACTCATAATAGTTTCAAAAAATGCATCTTTGAACACAGGGGGAAGAATTAACCCAATATTTCCCTCCTGCAATCCCAATTCTTGGGTAATCTCAACACCGTGGGTATAATCGACAGTAACGTCAGTAGTAATAATATCGTCAACTAAGAGTTGGAGCGTTCCGGCTGCGATGGTAGCTTTAGGAGAATCCAAAGCGATGACGCTCATCCCTTTGGAATGGACCATGCCAAAGCGTTGAACGTGATCCTCTGTTTGCAATTCCTTAATCATCTGTTGCATGGTTTCGCACTCTTTAAGGGTATATGAAGAGCATAACGGCTTAAGATGAGCAAAAAATTGGTCGGTGGATGTTTGGAAAAGGACACGGTGAATTGGTTCAAATTCAAGACCTTCGTCGTAAATATTATTGACTTCTACCAACGCATAGCGGGCAGGGTGGTTTTCTTGCTCTTGAACACTAATATCTTTTTTTATCTGCTCCCAGTTGCTTTTAGCAGTTGCCAAGGAGTGGTTGCCATCTCCCATGGCAAATACAATGGGATTAGCTGGGTCCGCTTGGGCAGCTAAGTGTTCAAACCCATCGGCGATGCGGGCAAAAAGATCACTATCTTGTATCCGATACGCTTGCAATGAGCCCCCTTGCTCCATCAAGGTTGTCTCATATACTTGGGCTAAAGAGGCAGCTAGTGAAGCAAGCGGTTCAATGATGGCTTTTTGGCAATCATTAATAAGGACCAAAATGTGGGGAACTTCCAAACAAGAGTCTTTGCGTATTTCTAAACGGGGAGGGATTCTGCTTACAATTGTCTCTTCGGTAGCCCGAATGGGACTTTTAGAGTCGACTGAGTAATCATAAGCTTCCAAATCAAGAGCCAATAACAATCCCCAGCGGCTGGTGTTGTCTGTATTAGTTCGCCGAATAAGAAAGAAGCTTTGAGCGTAGGTGTCAAACAAGTGTTGGTCCACATACGAGTGCATTGCCGCTTTAATCGCTTTAATCCGTAGTTCTTCATCACTTTGATCTAAATACACTTCAGGATAGATGAGTCGTAAGGTAGAAGGATGGTCGCCGACAAAGGCGTCAACTCGTTGCCAATAATCGATTTCACTGGTGTATTGATCACAAGCCACAACGGCCCAACGACGTAAATCGATACTTTTGTTGGGGACCATAATATCGGGTATGCCGATACCCAGTTTTTTTAGCCGTTGTTGTGGTGTGTTCATATGTGACCTCTTTGTGGTAGTGGAAAGTGTGGCAAGTGTAAATAAATTTTGCGCCAAGGGCAAGAGAGTGTCATCGTCCACCCTTTGTGATATACTCAATTTCATGTTACGTATGCGTCGAACTGTAGCTTTTAGTTCTCGGGTCCATACCTATGTGTTGCTGCTGTATATTTTTGTTGTTTTATGGTGGCCTCCTTACAGCTTTGGTGGGACACAACCACGTTGTTTACGACGTTGATGCTTCGTTTGACCACCTTGTGTGCCGTTGTGGGTAGTATCTATGCTCTTATCATTTTTAGTATTGCAGTGCTGTTATTTGTCACGGGGGAACCTTTGCCACGGTTGAAGTCGTACTAGCAGCACTTAAGTTGTTTGTTTTTGTTTTTTTGCAATTGGCTGTTTTCCTTTTTTACGGGGCGAGTGGCAATGGTTTATC
>JBMNGW010000008.1:0-82605 GCA_050950025.1 Sphaerochaetaceae bacterium
CCTGTTAGTGTAACCAGTACCGGCATTGGAGGCCCTTCGGCTGCCATTGCAATTGAAGAGTTAGTTGCCTGTGGCTCCGATACGTTTATCAGAATCGGAACGTGCGGAGGGATTCGTCTTGATGTACAAGCAGGGGAGGTGGTCATTGCAACCGCAGCTGTTCGTCATGAGGGGACCAGTCGCGAATATGCTCCGCTTGAATTTCCTGCCGTAGCCGATTTTACGTTGGTTGAAGCGTTGGTTAAAAGTGCCCGCCTTCTTAAGAAAAAGCACCACATTGGGGTGGTGCAATGCAAAGATTCTTTTTACGCTCAACACGATCCAAAAAGGATGCCGGTAGCTTATGAGCTACAAAATAAGTGGGAAGCATGGAAGAAATTGGGCGTTTTAGCCAGTGAAATGGAGAGTGCGGCCCTGTTTGTCGCAGCTAGCAGCCTTAAGGTCCGTTGTGCCAGTGCTTTTATGGTAGTTGGCAACCAAGAGCGGGAAGCCTTGGGGATGGAAAATACGTTTGTTCATGAGACTACAGCGGCTATCGAAGTGGTAATCGAAGCTCTTACTCACCTGATAGCCGCCGAAATTACTTAAGCTTTGGCTAATGTTTTGCCATAGTCGCGAGCTGCTGATAGTGCATCCATATCGGGATACCACTTAAAGCGCAGCGGTTCGGCAATAACCGAAAGGCCTGCTTTTTCCAAACTCTCAGCGATTTTCTTAGGAGCTTCACCTGTCCAGCCGTAACAGCCGAAAGAGGCACCCTTTTTGTTCTTCATTTTCATCTCTTTTAAGAAGTGAAGAAAACCCGCTACTGAGCCAAGCATGTCATTGACAACAGTAGGCGAGCCTACCACTGCCATTTTGGATTTAAAGATTTCTGTCATCACATCATTTTTGTCAGTTTTTGCCAAATTGAAAATTTTGACAGCCACTTGCGGGTCGGCTTCCAAAATACCTTCACCGATGGCATCGGCTAAAGCACGGGTCCCTTCCCACATGGTATCGTAAATGATGGTAATCTGGTTTTCCTGATACGCATCACACCAAGCTGCATATTTTTCAACAATTTGAAGCGGGTTGTCCCGCCAAATAGCACCGTGGCTGGTGGCAATGATGTCAATCGGCAGATTAAGAGCCAGAATTTCATCAAGCTTCTTTTTCAAAAAGGCGCTGTAAGGGGTGAGGATATTGGCATAGTACTTAATAGCCTCATACTCCAAGGTGCACTGGTCAGCTAAATCGTTGAAAAGCGAAGTGTGAGCATAGTGCTGGCCAAAAGCATCGTTACTAAAGAGGATATTGTCCTCAGTTAAGTAGGTTGCCATGCTGTCGGGCCAGTGAAGCATCGTCATTTCGACAAAGACAAGACTTTTGCCATTGCCAATGTCCAAGCTATCGCCAGTTTTAACCGTGTTGAAATTCCAATCTTTATGGTACTGCCCTTTAAGTGAATCGATTGCTTTTTCGGTACAGTAAATCGGACAATTGGGAATTTTTTCCATCAAGAGGGGCAATGCGCCACTGTGGTCAATTTCCCCGTGGTTGACTACGATGGCATCAATGGAGTTCAAATCAACTTCTTCTGCCAAATTTTTAACAAAAATGTCGGCGTACGGCTTCCACACCGTATCAACGAGAATTGTTTTTTCCTCCTTGATAAGATAGGAGTTGTATGTAGACCCCTTGTGCGTCGAAAAATCACTGCCGTGGAACTGTCTGAGTTCCGTATCGACATGTCCAACCCAATAGACATTATTTTTGATGTGTTTGTTCATATAACTTCCTCCAAACACCACCAGTATACATTAGAAGGGCATTTTTACCATAGCTAAAAACGGCTTGACACCTTGGTTTTCTGAGACAACTGTGTTAATATCCCTTCTTAACGGTAGAAGTCGCATTAAAAAGTGGCTTGCAAACCGACAAAAGACATTTTTGATTAATTATGATCTACTCAGTTGTCTTTTGTCCCGCTCTTTGACTATAGTGGGAACATCATAGCAAGGTGGACGGCACATGGAAATACAGATTCAAGATTTGGTTGATTCAATTAAAAAAGAGGGAGTCGATGCGGCACAAAAAGAGGCGCTACAGATTCTCAGTCAAGCCAAAGAGCAAGCTTCTGAACTGATTGCTGAAGCAAAAAGTGAAGCCTCGCGGTTAATTGAAGAGGCTAAGAAGCAGACAACTGTTATGGAACAGGGAGGCAAAGCGGCTATCTCTCAGGCAGGTCGCGATGTCATTCTCACTGTGAAAGCTGCTATTGAACAGCAGTTTGAACGCGTAATGCTCCATAGTGTGACTGGTTTGCTTGACGGTAAAGAGTTTATCAATTTAATTGCAGCCGTAATTAAAAGCGGTTTAGTCGATCCAGCAGAATCACGCATTGAGTTACCTAAAAAGAGTGTTGACACTTTGGTGGGACAGCTGCAAGAGCAGTTGGCAAAAGAGCTAAAAGCTGGATTAGAAATTCAGTTGGTTCCTTCTGTACAAACTGGCTTCCGCATTGCCCAAAAAAAGGGCTCTTCCTATTTTGATTTTAGTGAGCAAGAGATTGTAAATCTGCTTAAACCCTTTTTAATGCCCCAGATTCATGGTTTGCTGCTTCCTTCTTCGCAACAACATGAGGAGTAGATAGTGGCTTCCTACTACTATTTAGCGGCATCGCTTACCGATTTGAAATTTGATGCACCGTTGCCTATCACGACAGAAGATTTTTTGGCTTCGTGCCGCTTTGCATTATCATCAAAGCACTACCGGTTGGTTGAAGCGTGTGCTTTGGGTCACCCCATAGCTGACAGCTCGCACCCCTTTATAGCTGCTTGGAACCAATTTGATAGAGTGTTCACTGCCTCTTTAGTGGTTCAACGCTCTTTGAAGCTTAAAAAAGATGTGCCGCTTTTGTGGAGTGAGCAAAAAAGGGACAAAGGAGTTGATGAGGCGGTAAAAGAGGCGCTTTTGGCTGCCAATCCTTTGGAAATGGAGCTGGCTTTAATGAAACTGGCGTGGCAAGAGGCCGATCGCCTTAAGGCGCTGAAAGTGTTTGAACTGGAGGTGTTTTTGGCCTATGCCATTCAATTGAGAATTCTTGAGCGCAAGGCATTATTTGTCCAAGCATCGGGTGAACAAGAATTCAAACGCCTTTTTGTAGAGATGGAATCGCACAACAGAAGCATATAAACGGAGTGAAGTATTATGGCGCAATATAGCGGGGAAGTAATCGGCATCAATGGTAACATGGTGAGCGTGAAGTTTACTACAGATGTCTTACAAAATGAAGTTGGCTATATCGTTGTGGGACAACAACGACTAAAAAGTGAAGTCATTAGAATTAACGGCTCAGTGGCCTCCATGCAGGTTTTTGAAATGACCGGCGGGGTTAAAGTGGGCGATCCTGTAGAATTTACCGGTGAACTGCTAAGTGTTGAACTGGGGCCGGGACTGTTAAGCCAAATTTACGATGGACTGCAAAACCCGTTGCCTGAGTTAGCTCAGCAGTGCGGCTTTTTCTTACAACGAGGTGTCTATTTGCAGCCGATTGCCGATAAAGAGTGGGAATTTACCCCAACAGTGAGCGTCGGAGACACTGTGTATCCTGCTGACACATTAGGCACGGTCCAAGAGGGAATTTTTACCCACCGCATTATGGTCCCTTTTGATTTGGCAGCTGAAGGGTGGAAAGTCGTTTCCATCGTTG
Source organism: Sphaerochaetaceae bacterium (assembly GCA_050950025.1). Classification (GTDB taxonomy): domain Bacteria; phylum Spirochaetota; class Spirochaetia; order Sphaerochaetales; family Sphaerochaetaceae; genus JBMNGW01. The sequence goes on from JBMNGW010000008.1 coordinate 3,695, forward strand.
ATAAAGGAACGTACCAAGTACGCCAGACTATTGCTGTTATTGCCGATAGCAAAGGTAATGAAAAAAGCCTCTCCATGGTTTTTACCTGGCCGGTAAAAAAAGCGATTACTGCCTATGAACAACGCTTGCGACCCACCGAACCACTGGTAACTAAAATCAGAATCATTGATACGTTTTTACCCATTGCCAAAGGGGGAACATACTGTATTCCTGGCCCCTTTGGGGCGGGAAAGACTGTTTTACAGCAGATGACCAGCCGCAATGCCGATGTCGATATCGTCATTATTGCCGCCTGCGGTGAGCGGGCAGGAGAGGTTGTTGAGACCCTTAAAGAGTTTCCCGAACTGATTGACCCCAGAACAGGGAAAACGTTGATGGAACGGACTGTCATTATTTGCAATACCAGCAGCATGCCGGTAGCAGCCCGAGAAGCTTCGGTTTATACGGCAGTCACCATTGCCGAATATTATCGGCAGATGGGACTGAATGTCCTGTTGCTAGCCGATTCTACCAGTCGCTGGGCTCAAGCAATGCGAGAGATGAGCGGCAGATTGGAAGAGATCCCGGGAGAAGAGGCCTTTCCCGCCTATTTGGAATCGGTTATAGCCTCTTTTTATGAGCGGGCAGGGATTGTGCAACTCCGCGACGGCTCTATTGGTTCGGTTACCATTGGTGGAACAGTCAGTCCTGCGGGGGGTAACTTTGAAGAGCCGGTTACTCAGGCAACGTTAAAAGTCGTCGGAGCTTTTCATGGTTTAAGTCGTGAGCGCAGTGATGCGCGTAAGTATCCGGCTATCGATCCGCTTGACAGTTGGTCTAAATACCCATCACTAATCAATGGCAAAAAGGTTGATTATGCCCGTCAGATTCTTTTTAACGGCAATGAAGTAAGTCAGATGATGAAAGTTGTCGGTGAAGAGGGGACCAGTTTGCAAGACTATATTACCTATTTGAAAGGGGAGCTGCTAGACAGTGTGTATTTGCAGCAAAACTCATTTGACCCAGTCGATTTTGCCGCTCCCATTGAGCGGCAGACTCTGGTCTTTGATGTGTTATTTGATGCTTTGGCTTCTGAGTTTGCCCTTGAAGAAAAACATGAAGCCCGCTTGTTCATCAATGAGCTAAGGCAGTTATTCCTCGACTGGAATAACACGCCGCTACAAGAGAAGCGCTTTGGCGAATATCAAAAGAACATTACCGAGCTTGTAAAAAGTCGCTTTGTCGCCTACGAAAGGCGAGCAGCTCAGATTCTTGAACAGTAGGGTGGTGCAGAATGCAAAAAGTCTATACGAAAATCGATTCAATTGCCGGCAATGTCATTACTGTCAGAGCTGAGGGAGTGCGCAACGGCGATTTGGCTTTGGTCTCTTCCAAAGGGGGCGAGTCGCTGGCCAACGTCATTAAACTCGATGAACAAACTGTCTCGTTACAGGTCTTTGCGGGAGCAAGGGGGGTCTCAACAGGCGATCATGTCCGCTTTTTAGGCTACCCTATGCAGGTTTCTTACACCCAAGATTTACTGGGACGTATTTTTGACGGAGCCGGTAAGCCAAGGGATAACGGGCCCGAGTTGCAAGAGAACCTCATTGAAATCGGAGGCCCTGCCGTTAACCCGGCAAAACGGGTTATTCCTCATAATATGATTCGTACCGGTATTCCGATGATTGATGTCTTTAACTCATTAGTCGAATCACAAAAACTCCCTATTTTCAGTGTTAGCGGAGAGCCGTATAACGAAGTGCTTGCCCGCATAGCCATGCAAGCCGAAGTTGATTTGATTATTTTGGGTGGAATGGGATTAAAATACGACGATTATCTCTATTTTAAAGAGACATTGGAAAACGGTGGAGCAATGAGCCGCACTATTTTCTTTGTTCATACGGCTAGCGATCCCACAGTTGAATGCCTTTTAGTTCCCGATATCTCCTTGGCAGTAGCTGAGCGCTTTGCTTTGGACGGGAAAAAAGTCTTAGTGTTACTTACCGATATGACTAACTTTGCCGATGCGTTGAAAGAGATTGCCATTACCATGGAACAAGTTCCCTCCAACCGCGGTTACCCCGGAGATTTGTACAGCTCATTAGCTTCCCGCTACGAAAAAGCGGTCGATTTTGAAGGGGCAGGGTCAGTAACTATTTTGGCAGTGACCACTATGCCCGGTGACGATGTAACCCACCCGGTTCCCGATAACACCGGCTATATTACCGAAGGCCAATATTATTTGAAACACTCGCGCATTGAGCCATTTGGTTCGTTATCGCGGCTTAAGCAGCAGGTCAACAAAGATACCCGTGACGATCACAGGCCCTTGATGGACGGTATGATTAAGCTTTATGCCTCTTTTAAAGAGTCTCAAGAGAAAAAATCAATGGGATTTCAGATGTCGCAGTGGGATGACAAGCTGCTTAAATATGGAGAGCTGTTTGAAACTAAGCTGATGGATCTTTCTGTGAACATCCCCTTGGAAGAGGCCTTGGATCTGGGCTGGGAAATTTTGGCCGACTGTTTTGAGCCTAACGAGACGGCTTTGCGCTCCGAATTAATAAAGGAGTACTGGCCCAAAGGGAAAACCAAGGAGTAAGTATGGCCTCCGTCAAGCTGACAAAGAACGAACAGAAAAAGCAAAAGGACCTGCTTAAGCAATTTGTCCGCTATTTGCCCACCTTACAGCTGAAAAAACAACAGTTGCAGATGGTTATTCGCCAAATTGAAGCCCAAGCCGAAGCCATTTACCTCAAGCAGGTGGAATTGGAGAAAGGGATGAAAAGCTGGGTGGCTGTGTTTGGTGAAAACCATGCTCTGCCAATTGAAAGTAGATTGGAAACAGTGGTGGTAATTGAACAGATCATCAGAACTCGGGGCAATATAGCCGGAGTCTCTATTCCAGTGTTTGAGAACATCCGTTTTACAGAGGTGGAGTGGGATTTGGCTCGTACGCCCCTGTGGGTTGATTATGCTGTTGAGATGATGAAAGAAATTGCTCTCTTACAGGCCCAATTTACCACGCTCAAAAACCAAATTGAGCTTTTGGAGCATGAGCTGCGCATCACCAGTCAGCGAGTTAACCTCTTTGAAAAAGTGAAAATTCCCCAAACTAAGGAGAATATCAGACGGATTGGGATCTATTTAGGTGATCAGCAAACTGCAGCAGTTGTACGGGGCAAGATTTCTAAAAAGAAGCTGGTGAAAACAGCATCCGGAGGTGCTGCATGATAGTTCCGATGAAACGTGTATCACTGATTCTCCAAACCTCCCAAAAAGAGCGCTCTTTACGCGCTTTGCGTAAGTGGGGAGTGGTCCATCTTGATGAGATTTCCAGATACGATGAAGAGGTTGAAAAAAGTGTTCAGCACAAACAACAGATGGAAAAATCGTTGTTGGTGCTCCAAGAAAAAGCCACCGAAGATCAAAAGCCGCTGCTGAAACCTCACGAATTTGAACAAATTCACCAACAAGTGACTCAGTTAATACTTCAAGAGCAAGAAGTCAGTCACCATCTGACAAAAACACAGTTAGAAAAAGAGAAAATGGCTCCTTGGGGCAATTTCTCTGTCCAAGATATCGCCTCTCTTTCCCAACAGGGATATACCCTTTTTATCTACACTATTGCTAAAGCATCGTTGGCTTTCATTGGTGAAGATACCCCTTATATTGTCTTAGGTACTGTGGGAAAACAGGTTGTGCTAGCTCTCATAAATGAGGAGCTCGATGCCGAATTAGGTGCTCAGAGAGTCGTTTGGGGAAATCTATCACTTAGTGAACTGCAACACAGTATCCAAGAGGATGAACGCTTGTTGCAGTCTATCCAAAATGAGTTAAAAGCTTTGGCAGCCTATGTGGATAATTATCGTCACTATATCCAAGTTGCCCAGCAGCAGATACGGTTCCAAAGCGTGGCCTCTTTTATGGAAACAGAGGAGGAAGTCTGTTGGATTCAAGGCTATATTCCTTTTGATGAAGTTTCCGATTTTAAAGCATTGGCTAAAAAAGAGCAGTGGGCTTGGGCTTTGGATGACCCTAGTGAAGATGAAACACCCCCTTCCAAAATACGGAATAAAAAATGGGTGAGTATTATTGAGCCGGTTTTTTCTATCTTAGGTACGGTGCCCGGGTATCGTGAATATGATATTAGCATGTGGTTTCTCCTCTTTTTTGCCCTCTTTTTTGCCATGATTTTAGGCGATGCTGCTTATGGGACCATCTTTTTGGTCACAGCCGCCCTTGTCCATAAAAAATTAGGTAAGGCCAATAATGCGGTGATTCTCCTTTATGTGCTTAGTGTTAGCAGTATAATCTGGGGCTCAGTGACAGGGACGTGGTTTGGCAGCCAAACGATTGTGGCCTCTGTTCCTTTTTTAAAAGCTCTGGTTATTCCTCAGATTGCCAACTACCCTGAATTATTTGGTTTAAGCAGCCAAGCGGCGCAAAACATGGTTATGAAGTTTTGTTTCATTGTGGGAACGCTGCAACTCTCTTTAGCTTGTGTTATGAATATCTACACAAAAATTGGCAAACGCGATTTGAGCGCTGTTGCCGATTTTGGTTGGCTGGTGATGATTGATGCTCTTTATTTCTTAGTACTGCTATTGGTCATCGGAGAGGCTGCACCGATGAAAGCTGTCGCAATGGTTGTCGGAGTTGGGTTTTTATTGGTGATTGGCTTTGGTGCTCAGGGGCCGGGGATCTCTTTTGCTAAAGGGTTAAGCAATGGAGCAGCCAATATTTTTTCCACTTTCCTCGATTCGATTAGTGCCTTTTCCAATATCATTAGCTATATTCGCCTTTTTGCTGTTGGAATGGCATCGTTGGCTATTGCGCAAAGTTTTAATTCTATGGCATCTGGTATGCTCAAAGGCTTTGCCTTGCCCGCCGGTATTTTAATTTTGGTAATTGGACACGGGCTGAATCTGGTGATGGCACTGCTGTCGGTAGTGGTCCACGGAGTGAGGCTTAATTTGTTGGAATTTAGCGGTCAACTTGGTATGGAGTGGACCGGAATCAAATATGAGCCGTTTAAAGAGACGGTTGAAACAGTATCATAGACGTTGATAAGAACAACGAGAAGGAGCTTGCAATGAATATTGGGATGATTGGCATGGCTGCTGCACTGGGGCTTTCTGCCTTAGGATCGGGCTTGGGTACCGGAGCCGCCTCTTTGGCTGCTGTGGGAGGGTGGAAAAAATGTTACGCAAATGGTAGGCCGGCACCGTTTATTATGGTTGCTTTTTCGGGAGCTCCCCTGACGCAGACCATTTACGGCTTTTTGCTGATGAACTTCATCAGTGCTGCTGCCTTAGCGGGTAAAGATCCTCTTATGCTGTTGGGTGCGGGAGTGTTTGGCGGATTGGCTATCGGCTTATCGGCTTGGATGCAAGGCAAGGCGGCTGCGGCTGCTTCAGATGCTTTAGCAGAGACGGGTAAAGGGACAGCCAACTATTTTATTGTCATCGGCATCATTGAAACAGTTGCTCTGTTTACATTGGTCTTTTTGCTGTTACTGTTGCAATAAAGGGGTTTTTAGCTACTATGAGGGCCTCCTGTACAGGGGGCTCTTCTCTTTTCCTTTCTTGCAGAATCGGGTACACTGCTTTGACGATTGAAGGGCTATGATGATAAAAAGAAGAGAGACAAAAGAAGTATGCGTTGGCTCCGTTTATTTGGGCAGTTCCCACCCCCTTGCCGTCCAAACCATGTACTCCGAAAGGTTGGACAATTCCCCCGAAAAGCTGCTTAGCACCCTTCGCTCCTATGCAACTATGGGGTGCTCGCTTATTCGCTTCAGTTATTCCGACTCCCAACAGAAGGAGCAATTCAAATTTTTGTGCCAACACTCACCAATGCCGATGGTAGCCGATATCCATTTTGATTGGAAACTGGCAATTGAAGCTTTGGAGTTGGGGTTCCATAAAATCAGAATCAATCCGGGAAACATTGGCTCCAAACAGCGGGTGCAAGAGATTGTTAACTGTGCTTCTGATCATGGAGCTGCTATTCGTATCGGCTTAAATGGCGGCTCTTTACCTCGAAAAAGACGCTCAGATGACAATGCGCAAGCGATGGTTGAAACAGCTTTAGAGTATGTGAACTGGTTTGAAAGCTGGGGGTTTTACCAAACAGTAATTTCCGTTAAGGATACTGATGTTGAAACTACGTACCGCGCCTATAAAAACTTGGCAGACTTGTGCGATTACCCCTTGCATTTGGGAGTTACTGAAGCAGGGGGGCTTGTCAGTGCGGTAACCCGCAGTACCTGGGTCCTTGGCAGGCTTTTAGAACAAGGTATTGGCGATACCCTGAGAATCTCTATTACTGATGATGTGATGTACGAAATAGCGGCGGCCAAAGAGATTATGCGAACCGTGGGGTTAGAGACCTCCGGTATCAGGATTGTTTCTTGCCCCCGTTGTGGACGCAGTTCATTCGATTCTCAAGGGTTTTTGAAAAAAATAGAGCCAAGGTTGTTGGAAATCCAAACTCCGTTGACTGTGGCTATTATGGGATGCCAAGTTAACGGCCCGGGAGAGGCAGCAATGGCCGACATAGCCCTTACTGGAATGGCAGGGCGCATCTATTTGTATGAAAAAGGAAAATTAGTTAAAGAAATAGCCGAAGCGGAGGCTGAAGAGGTGCTGTTTGAACGAATTAGGGAGCTCTCAGATGCATAGCAAGCTGATTATCCGGGGAGCTCGGGTTAACAACTTAAAGAACATCGATCTAGATTTAGAAAAAAACCAGTTGATTGTTATCAGCGGATTATCAGGTTCCGGCAAATCCTCTTTGGCTTTTGACACAATCTTTGCCGAAGGTCAAAGGCGCTATGTTGAATCGCTTTCAGCCTATGCCCGGATGTTTTTGGGACGGATGGAAAAACCCGATGTCGATTATATGGAAGGGCTTTCTCCCGCCATTGCCATTGAGCAAAAAACGACCCATAACAACCCCCGCTCCATTGTGGGGACTATTACAGAAATCTATGACTATTACCGCCTTTTGTGGGCACGTATCGGTATTCCCCATTGTCCTCAATGTGGCAGAGAGATTGCCGAGCAATCAATCGACCAAATTTTACAGACACTGTATCGATTGCCAGCCGAAAGTCGTTTGATGGTCTTATCTCCGGTGGTGATGGGACGCAAAGGGGAACATAAAAAAGTTTTCGAAGATGCCAAACGCAGCGGCTTTGTCCGAGTAATGGTGAACGGAACACTGTATGAGCTTACAAACGTTCCTGCTTTAGATAAACAAATTAAACACACAATTGAAATTGTCGTTGATCGGCTTTTGTTAAGTAGTGACAGTCGCAGTCGCTTAGCTTCTTCGTTGGAGGCTGCCATTGAATTAAGCGGTGGGTTGGTAAAAGTCATCTGGTTTGACCAAGAGGAAAAACAACACAGTGAAATGTTTAGCGAACATAATAGCTGCTCACATTGTGGAATCAGTATTCCTGAATTGGAACCGCGACTGTTTAGTTTTAATAACCCCTTTGGAGCCTGTCCCGAGTGTCACGGGTTAGGATATATGAGTCAATTTGACCCTGATAAAATTATACCCGACCGCTCTCGTTCCTTTAATCAGGGAGCTATTGCTTGCCAAAACCCCGAAGCTTTATGGTCGCGGGCCCCTTTTGAAGCCTTAGCTATTCGCCATGGTTTTACGTTGGATACTCCGTTTGACCAGCTAAGTGATGATATTATCAAAATCATCCTCTACGGCAGTGATGAGCGGATTCCGATTCGCTACAAAAGCGAAAAAAGTAAAGGCTATTATACGCTGGAAAAACCGTATGCCGGTGTCATAACCGATTTGCAACGGCGCTATTTTGAAACCAATTCGCAGCAAATTCGTCAGTGGATGGAGAGTTTTCAAACCAGTCATACCTGTCAATTGTGCAATGGATTGCGCCTGCGTAAAGAGGCATTGGCTGTAACAGTAGGCAAAAAACACATCATTGAAGTTACCTCCCTTTCCATCAAAGGATCCCAGCAGTTTTTTGCAAAATTGAAGCTTAGCGAAACAGAACAAGAAATTTCTCGCCAGATTATGAAAGAGATTCACTCTCGACTCTCCTTTTTAGTCAATGTCGGTCTCGATTATTTAACCCTCGATCGAAATGCCGGCACCTTAAGCGGCGGGGAGGCTCAAAGAATTAGATTGGCAACGCAAATCGGCTCGGCTCTTAGCGGAGTTATTTATGTTTTGGATGAGCCGTCCATCGGCTTGCATCAAAAAGACAACCATAAACTGATTGAGACTCTAAAAGCCTTACGGGATATCGGCAATACCCTTATTGTGGTTGAACATGATGAAGCAACTATCAGAGAGGCCGATTATGTGGTCGATTTAGGGCCGGGAGCAGGGCGCCATGGTGGCTATATTACTGCCCAAGGGACCCCTTCTGAAATTGAGGGCAATGAAAAAAGTCTTACCGGTCAGTATTTGGCCAAAAAAATTACTATTGCGGTGCCTAAGCAGCGCAGAAGCGGCAACGGCCAAGCTCTCCTACTCAAAGGGGCTTCCAAAAACAATTTAAAAAAAATTGATGTTGAGCTGCCGTTAGGCAAAATGGTTGTCATCACCGGAGTTTCAGGATCGGGTAAATCAACCCTTTTAAATGAGATTGTCATTCCCGCCTTAAAAAGGATTTTGAATAAACAGTCCCAGCAATTTGACGGATATGAGCAAATAGTGGGCACCGAAGCTATCGATAAAGTAATCAGTATCGACCAAAGCCCCATTGGCAGAACTCCTCGGTCCAACCCGGGCACCTACGTGGGAGCTTTTACCCCAATTCGTGAACTGTTTGCAGCTTTACCCGAATCAAAAGCTCGCGGTTATAAACCGGGTCGTTTCTCCTTTAATGTCGCCGGGGGAAGGTGCGAACATTGTCAAGGCGATGGCACCTTAAAAATTGAGATGCATTTTTTACCCGATGTCTATGTCACCTGTGATGTGTGTCGTGGAAAGCGCTTTAATCGAGAAACCCTTTCCATCCACTACAAAGGCAAAAACATCTTTGATGTGCTGAATATGACCATTACGGAAGCCAATGAATTTTTTGCCTCAATTCCCCGTATCAGGCGTAAACTTGAAACTCTTGAATCGGTAGGCTTAGGCTATATTAAACTAGGTCAATCGGCATTAACGCTTAGCGGAGGGGAGGCTCAACGGGTAAAGTTAAGCTTGGAGCTTTCTAAAACAAGTACCGGTAAAACACTGTATGTGTTAGATGAACCAACTACCGGCCTCCATTTTGCCGATGTGAAAAAGTTGATGGAAGTCCTTAATCGTCTTGTTGACCAAGGCAATACGGTGGTGCTGATTGAGCACAACCTCGATATTATCAAATCGGCCGATCATATCATCGATTTGGGCCCTGAGGGGGGAGATGGAGGAGGCAGGGTAGTTGCAACGGGAACTCCTGAGGAAGTAGCCCTTTGCAAAGCATCCTACACTGGATACTATCTTGCCAAGTCACTTCATGAACAGAGTTAAACGCTTTTTACTGTTTTTCTCTTTGCTGTGCGCTTGTGGGGGGCTTTTAGGAGCCCAGCAGCTCTTTGATGACCCCAAATCTTTGTTGTTACTGGCTCTCGATATTACCTATGCCACCCACTCTGAGCGCATTCCAACGCCTAAATCATCTTCATCTTAGTACCAGCGGAGATGAGAGAGAACTTGCCATGCGCCTTTATGAGGCCTATGGTATTACAGAAATTCCCACCCAAGCCCCCTTAAAGCAAAGTTCTTTTAGTATAGAGCACGCCAATACACTGTTAATGGCAGAAGAACAACGCTATTTATTATTACTTGGGGATGTCCTTGTTTACTTAGATGCAGATAAAAGCCGCTATTTAGCTGCCGATTTTGTCGCCTTTGATACCAAAAACCAGCAGCTAAGCGCTTATAAGGATGTGCAGTTGGTCGATCATGGGGAGCAAAGGGAGGATGTGCTTCAAGGACAGCTGCTGAGCCTTTTTTTGGAAGACAATACCGTTGAGCTCATCGATGCTAAAACAGAGGTTAATCTTACCACTGCCGATGATCAGCAGATAGTCATCTATAGCTCTTCTTCTGCGTTGCAGGCAACTGAAAATCCGCAGGGTAATCAGTTACCGTGATGCTTTTTTAACTACCAATGAACAAGAGGCCTACTTTAGCCTTAAAGCCAAAGAGCTACACATGGTAGAAGGGGGAGATCTGTTTTGCTTTAGGTGCTGTCATTTCAGTGGGGAAAGTGCCTCTTTTATGGCTCCCTTTTTTCTACTATCCTGGAGCAACATTTGTGTTTAACCCCTCTTTTGGTTTTGATTCTACCAAGGGGCTCTTTTTTAGTGCCACTTTTGAGCTTTGGGGAACGTATCCGGAAATAGAAAAAGATCAAAGTCTCAGTCTTTCGGCCCTGTTGGTTGATCAAAAAGAGGGCCAGAAACAAAAACAAGGCTGGATTTACACCCAAAAAGAGGGAACAAGTGCTCTTAATACATGGGCCCAAAAAAGCGGTTCGTATTTTAGTCTTTTGTTTGACGCCTACCAGTGGCATGGAACAGCTGTAGGGTTTGAGACCCATAATGTGTTTTTCGCTAAAAAATTACGTCTTGATGGGTTTGGGACGTTGGCATTCTTAGGAAAAGATGCCGAAGATCTTAGTAGTGTTTATCAATTGAAGCCCATAAGGTGGGCATTAGAAGCTAAAGCGGAGTATAGCGGTCCATATCTACAATTGTCGGCTCAATTGCCGCTGTACAGCGATCCTAAAGTAATGCGGGATTACCGCAATCGTCTGACCTATTTTTCTTTAAGTTCGTTAAGCCGTGATTTTTCTATTCCCATTCAGTATGCCAACGACATTGTTTCTTATCAGTGGAATCTTTTAGCAAGTGCCACTTTTCCCACAGCCCGACTTAAACCCTATATTACCACCTTATCCCTGCAGAAGCTGGGGATGAATGTTGAATGGCAAGCTTTAAAAAAAGCTGAGGGCTCAGGATTCCACGCTGCTAACATTACGTTTGCCGATGCCGCTTTTACGATGGGGGGGGACTTTATTAGATTTACGGGGCCCGCAAAAAATTGAGAATCAGAAACCTCAGCCAGTTGTTGATGCACCTCTGTTGTCCCCAATGGGGGATTAGAGATTCTTGGGCTCCTGTTGTCCCTTCGCCGCCTCGAATGGCGAGTATTACCCAAAGTTCGCTGAATGTAACGTATCAGTTGCGCCATGCTTCAATGCACAGTAGTGCAGTAGAAAATAGGGTAAAATCTGAATACCAACGCAGCGCTCTTAGTTTCACTACTGTGGCCAAAGTGGCACCATCTCTGCTGTCAGTGAGCCAACGGTTTGAACCGTTATATGTAGCTACAACAAACAAAGAAAAACATACCAGCCAGTTAACTCTTTTGTCAGTTACCGATGTATCTCTTCCCAAAGTGGGAATTAATTATGGCTTAAGCACTCGGTTGTACCAACAAAGCCAAAGCGACTCCCACGGCACTTGGCTAACGTTCAACAAAGAGGCCATCAGTCGCCACCAAGGCTCTTGGACCGGTCGTTACCAATTGGGCAAGGGGGTTCTTAGTCCCTCTGTTTCTCTCATTTTACCCCCTTTGAATATGAAAGTGACCCCTTCTTTGGTGTATGAAGTAGCGCCACTGGGCATCAGAGCTTCGCATCAATTAACCCAACAAGATGATGAGACTTTCATCAGCGGCGATACGAGTTTGGGATTCAGCTGGACTCCTTCCATTACATTCAAAGGGGAAATAAATGCCCTGTATCGTTGGTCGCTTAGGCAAAAAGAAACAGCGTGGTATGCCCCCTTTGTCTGGGAAAACTCCTTAAGCGTTCAATTGTGGGATTCTAAGCTTAAGCTTTTTGAGATGGGGCGCTGGGATGCCCAAACTCAGCGGTTTGAGAAACTCGTGCTCAGTGGCTCGTTACCGTATGCTTCGCTAAGCATGCAAGGCAGCGGAAAGCTTGATGAGCTTAGTTGGGATCTTCTTGATGCCAATGTGCATATTGATTCAGCCCAGATGCACTGGTGGAAAAATAGGATATCTGTTCGAACCGGTTTATCAATGGGCTATCGTCATGTTTTTTTAGATGCCAGCTCTTCGCAGTTTTCCCTGAAATTCAACTTTTCTTTTGACATTGCCGAATTTTTAACTCTTGATGTGGCTCTTAGCAGTGTCAACCGAGGATTCCATCGCTATGAGAGCTTTGGCGATGTTTGGCAAGATTTGTGGCGTTCGTTTGACTTTTTTGGTAGCGGCAGATACCAAAGCCAATTCACTATGGAGGCAGTAGAGGTATCACTGGTGCATCGGATGAGCGACTGGGACCTCCATTGTAAATATGCGGCAAGCGTAGTATTATCGGACTTGGAATGGCGCTGGAGTCCAACTTTCACCATTTACTTGCAATGGAAAGTCATTCCCGAGATTAACGTTGACAGAGAGTTCAACCTTGGACGCTGACAACAAAGCACTAGGAGAAGGATGAGCAGCACTGTAGTATTTGATCAATCGTCGCAGATGCAAAGAGTGTGCGGAGCCAATGACAGAAATGTTCCGTATGTAGAGTTGCTTCTCAATGGCCAACTGTTCGTTCATGGAAATACCATTACCTACCACGATCATCAACAGAACGAAGCATCAAACGACGAGCTTTTTCGTAACTTAATGATGCGCTTGAAATTATTGGCTCAAAGCCAAGACGATATCACAGAACCCGAAATATTCATGGAGTACCAGGCGTTAGTAAACTCATCGGAAAAGGTGCCTCCGGTTGCCTTTGAGCCCATTTCTGTGGGGGGAAAAATGATTCACCCCAAAAGCTTGGCTCAACGGCAATTCATCGATTTGATGCGAACTAGCCAATTGGTGTTCAGCATTGGCCCGGCAGGGACAGGCAAAACATTTTGGCCGTGGCGTATGCGCTCTCTTTAGTGCTAGGAGGAAAAAAACAGAAGCTGGTGCTTACCCGCCCCGTGGTTGAAGCAGGGGAGAGTTTGGGGTTCCTCCCCGGAGATTTGGCGCAGAAAATTAATCCCTACTTGCGCCCCTTATATGATGCGATGGAGTATATGATTCCCCCGGCTATTATTAAGCGGCTTGAAGATAACGGGGCCATTGAAATAGCTCCACTAGCCTATATGAGAGGACGTTCTTTAAACAATGCCTGTGTTATTTTAGATGAGGCTCAAAATACGACAGTAGAGCAGATGAAGATGTTTCTTACTCGGATGAGTGAAAATTCGAGTTTCATCATTACCGGAGATGTGACCCAAATTGATTTGCCCCGCCAAAGAGCAAGTGGACTGATTCACGCCAGTTCCATCTTAAGCGAAGTGCAAGGGATTGGCTTTGTCCGTTTCTCCAGTGCCGATGTTGTTCGCAGCAGAATGGTGCAAAGGATTATTGATGCATATGAAAAAGATGCACAAACGCGATAATCCTCGCCTGCAGCGCTCATTGTGGCAACCAATTAGTATTGCTCTTTTATGTTTGGTCGCCATGATATTGGCTCTTTTAGTCCCCCTCTTTTTCTCCAAACAAAGCACGTTGTTAACTGATGATGTTAAATCGCGTTATATTATCGGCTCATTAGCCGAAAGTGACGTGCAAGCTTCCGAAACCTTTTTTTATATCGACTCAGAGCAAACAGAGGCGCAACACAAAGCAGCCTCAGCCTCAGTGTTACCCCGTTTTCGCCTCTCCTTAGTTGAATCGACTCGGATTCTAAACACCTTAGAAGATACTTTTAGTCGTTTGCAAGAACAACATACCGCTTTTGCTTCTTTAAATACTGAGCAGCAACTTACGCTACGAACTCTTGTTTTTGATGTGGTCCAGAACTATGTGCGCAGTGGTATTTTTGTTGGGCAGCATCTTGAGCACATTCGCCAAGAAGGCTATGAGCAGCTGCTGCTCATCGATATGGGGCAAAAGCAACAGACGCTAAGTACCTCCGCTCTTTATACCACGCAGAATGTGGGGGAACATGCTGAGAAAAGTCTTTCTGAAGCAGCTCGCATGCTCCATATACCCCTGCCTAAAGAGCTGGTGTCGGTTGTCAAAGATTCGTTGGAAGCCAATGCTTTTTTTGATGCGGTACTTACGGCTGCCGATCGCTCAATAGCCTTGCAACAATTAGAGCCGGTGATGGTGAAAGTGGAAAAAGGCTCCTATATTCTGAAAAAAGACCATGTAATTACCGCTACTGATGTCAGTTCATTGGCAGCTATGCGCTTGGTGTCGGCCAGTTTCAGTCTTTCTCAACTCTTAGGCAGAGCGCTGTTCATTGTGGTCATTACTGCCAGTGTGCTGTATGTGTTTCACTCCATCTTTTCCCATAGCCAACGAAAAAACCAATTTATTATAGTGCTTTTGGGTGCGGTTGTGCTGACTCAGTTGCTCCTTTGGTATGTGTTAAATCAGGCAATGGGCAAAGGCTTTAAAAGCCTCGATCCTTTTTTGCCAGTTTTTGTGGTTCCCTTGCTGATAACCTTGCTAACTAACCGCAGTTGGGCCGGTATGGCTGCCGCTGTGTTACTTGGCTCGTACGCCATGTTACTGCCCGGGTCTACTGAAACGACATTTTTCTTTATCATTGGAGTCTCTTTTGCCGGCATCTATTCCATCCGTTTTGTTTCTCGGCGCATTGATATGGTGTTTCAATGGATTTTTGGGATTGCCAGCTCTATTTTGTTAGTCTTCTTAAATTCTCTGTATCATGGCTACTCTCTTTCCACTACGCTCTTTTTAATTGTTGTGATTGCAGCCAATATGAGTATTACCTATGTGCTGGTTAACCTAGTCCTCCCGCTTGTTGAATATGTGGGAAATATTCCAACCCAATTTCGCCTTCGAGAGTTGGCTTATAGCGGCTCACCGTTACTAACTCGTTTATCGAGTACTGCCATAGGGACGTATAATCACTCGATTATGGTCGCTGAAATCGCCCATGAAGCAGCTAAAGCCGTTGGAGCCGATCCGCTTTTGGCCCGGGTGGGAGGGTTATACCATGACATTGGCAAAATGGAGCATCCCGAATATTTTATTGAGAATCAAAGCGGTGAAAATAAGCATGATGAGTTAAAAGCCTCTCTTTCAGTGGCTATTATTAAAAGCCATGTGAAAATCGGTGTGGAGAAGGCCCGGGAGGCTCGGTTACCACAAGAAGTGCAAGATATTATTTCTCAGCACCACGGTAATGATATTATTGCGGTTTTCCTCAAAGAGGCCCAATTGGCAGCAGAAGCTGCCGGCTCGGGCTCAGAAGTGAAAAAGCACGATTATGCTTATGACAATCCAATTCCCCAAACTCCTGAGGCGGCTATTGTGATGCTTGCCGATGCCAGTGAGGCGGCCAGTCGCACTATCCGTAAGCCCTCGGCCCAAAAATATGAGAAGTTGATCAATCAAATACTGATGGGTAAAATTGAGCGCAAGCAATTGGTTGCCTCGCGCTTATCTTTGACCGATTTGGATATGATTACCAAAGTATTTGTGCAGACATTTATGGGCAAACACCACGGGCGCCTTGATTATCCTAACCAAGAAAAAGAGGACAGCGATGGTTGAAGTTGAAGTTCTTTATGGAGATCTTGCCTACTCTCAGTTGGCCCCTGCCCATCTTGTTGTCCCTTTTTTGCAGAAGGTATTTGCTTTACAAGGCATTACTTCTGGAGAGGTAAGTGTCCTATTTGCCTCTGAATCTGTTATCAAAGAGATGAATATGCGCTTTCGCAATAAAAACGAAAGCACCGACATCCTCTCTTTTGTCCAAGAAGAAGATGATGGATTTCCGGTATTTGAGCAAAATCGGTATCTGGGTGATATTATCATCAGTTTAGAAGATGCTAAACGTAATTGCCAAAAGTGGGGTGTGGATGAGCAAGAGGAGCTCCAAAGACTTTTGATTCATGGCAGCTTACACCTAAACGGCTATGATCATCAGAGCAACGATTCACAAGAACCGATGCTCATCAGACAAGAACAGATGCTTAAGGAGTTACAAAAGGAGAATTGGGAGTGAGCATTGGTAAAAGACTGAAACAGTGGTTCAGCGGCGAAGAAAAAGAGGCAAATCCCATTGCAACAGAGACAGCACAAGAGCGTAAAAGCATGATTGAAGGTATTGAGGAGCTTAACGAAACGATTGTCAAGAGGTCATGGTTCCCCGCATTGATGTGATGTTTGTCCCCGATGAGATTAGTTGGACTGAGCTTAAAGAGGTTATTTCGCATCAAGGCTTTTCCGCTATCCTGTTTATGCGAAGACCATCGACAATGTGGTGGGCATTCTCTATGTAAAAGATCTGTTAAGCCTAGATGATACTAATACCGAACAGTTTTCCGTAAAGAAGTATATGCGCAAGCCCTATTTTGTACCCGAAACCAAGCGCTTGGATGAATTGCTACGGGAGTTCAAAAAAAGGAAAGTTCATATTGCCATCGCTATTGATGAGTATGGCGGGTGTGTGGCATTGTCAGCATGGAGGACATTCTGGAAGTAATTGTCGGTGACATTCAGGATGAATTTGATGATGAAGATGATGACATTATTGAAATGGGGCAGGGATCTATTTATGTGATGCACGCACTGCTATTGATGAAGTAAATGAGCGACTTGCCTTAACATTACCCGAAGATGATTTTGAAACGTTGGGAGGGTTTGTTTTTGAACAGTTTGGCAGAATCCCTCAAAATCAAGAAAAAGTTGAATATAACGGGATGGATTTTGTTGTTCAGGAGATAGATGGCCATAAGATAAATCGGTGTGAAAATTGTTACAAAACGGATCTGATTCGTTGACTCTATGTGTGCTTTATCGGTATATTGGTAGCGATACAAACCTACATATGGAGGATTTTACATGAAAATCGCTATCAATGGTTTCGGGCGCATCGGAAGAAACGTCTTCAAAATTGCCCTGGAAGATAAGGACATTGAGATAGTGGCTATCAACGATTTGACTGATCCTAAAACACTTGCTCATCTGCTGAAATACGATTCAACGTACGGAGTTTATCCCAAAAGCGTCTCGGTAAAAGAGAACGCCATTGTTGTTGACGGCAAAGAGATCAAGATTTTTGCAGTCCGCAGCCCTTCCGAGTTGCCTTGGAAAGAGTTGGGAGTTGACATTGCCATCGAATCTACCGGTGTTTTCACCACTGCTACTGGCCCAAAAGGGGGCTATAAAGACCACATCACAGCAGGAGCCAAGAAAGTCATTCTTACTGTTCCTGCCAAAGACAAGATTGACCAGACCATCGTCTGTGGAGTCAACGATCACGAACTTGACAGAAGCCTTGAGGCTTTCTCGAATGCTTCTTGCACCACGAACTGTCTTGCTCCGTTGGCTAAAATCCTCAACGATGCTTTTGGCATTGAGCGGGGCTTAATGACAACAGTCCACGCCTACACCAACGACCAGGTAATTCTTGACCAACCACACAAAGATTTGCGCCGAGCCCGCTCTGCTGGGTTGTCGATTATCCCCACCACCACAGGGGCTGCCAAAGCAGTTGCCGAAGTTATTCCCTCACTGAAGGGTAAACTCAACGGCGGTGCTATGCGCGTTCCAGTGGCCACCGGTTCGATTGTCGACTTAACGGTATTGTTGGAAAAGATTGCTCGGTTGAAGAGCTGAATGCGGCTGTTAAAGCAGCAGCTGAAGGCGAATTGAAGGGCATTGTCGAATATACTGAAGATCCCATCGTTTCAGCCGATGTGAAGGGGAATCACCACTCCACCATTTTTGATGCTGAGTTGACGATGAAAATGGGCCGAATTTCTTCAAAGTGATGGCTTGGTATGACAACGAGATGGGATACTCCCACCGCGTAGTCGATTTGGCTAAGCTTCTAAACGCCCGCTAACAGATATGCTTCACTACATTGATGCGCTTGATTCAAGCGCATCAATTGCATAAAGGGAATACCAACATGAATGTTACCACTGTCAAAGATCTCGATTTGAGGGGCAAGCGGGTACTTATCCGCGTAGATTTTAATGTGCCGGTAAAAGATGGGCACGGTTAGCGATGCCACTCGTATTATCAGCGCGTTGCCTACAATTAACTATATTCTTGAGCAAAGCGGCACCTCGTTAATTGTCATGAGCCACTATGGTCGGCCCAAAGGGAAGAAAGACCCCGCTTTTTCCATGGCTCCTGTTGCTGCCGAATTTGAAAAACTGCTGGGCAAAAAGGTGTTGTTAGCTCCCGATGTAATTGGGCCCGAAGTTGAGGCAATGGTTGCTGCTTTACAACCTCAGCAAGTGTTGTTGCTGGAAAACGTCAGGTTTTACCCCCAAGAAGAGGCCAATGATCCCCAATTCGCCAAAACTCTGGCCAGTTATGCTGATGTTTATGTTAATGATGCCTTTGGAACAGCTCATAGAGCTCATGCTTCCACCGAAGGGGTAGCCCATTATCTTCCTTCGGCAGCCGGATTTCTCATTGAAAAAGAGGTTGCCTTTTTTGCACCGCTGTTGGAAACCCGGCCAAACCGTTTGTTGCCATTATAGGGGGCTCTAAAGTCTCTTCCAAAATTGGTGTGCTCAAATCATTGGTCAAAACATGTGATGCCATTGTCATCGGCGGAGCTATGCCTATACATTTTGAAAGTTCAAGGTCATACCATCGGTAAATCACTTTTGGAAGCCGATTATGAAGAAGTAGCCCGCTCTTTTTTAGAGGAAGCTCAAGCTCACAACGTTCAGGTTATTTTACCCGTTGATCATGTGGGAGCTGCTGATTTACGCCCGAAGCGACCCCGGTTGCCATCGATACCACCGACATCCCCGCTCATCTGATAGGCATGGATGTGGGGCCCAAAACACTTAAAGAGATTGCATCTGTAATTAAAACGGCTAAATCAGTAGTGTGGAACGGTCCGATGGGAGTATTTGAATTCCCCTCCTTTGCTAACGGTACTAAAGAGGTTGCCGCTATGGTAGCCGATTGTGACGGTATTACAGTCGTTGGGGAGGCGACTCGGTAGCAGCAGTGAACCAATTTAATTTTTCTGCTAAGATAGATCATGTATCAACGGAGGAGGTGCTTCTTTGGAATTTTTGGAAGGACGCCAACTGCCGGGAATCAAAGCATTGGAGAGAGCATAGATGAGAGAAATCTGCATCGCCGGAAACTGGAAAATGAATTTAGGGCCCTTTGAGGGCGAAACACTGGTAAAAGAGTTGGCTAAGGCTGTGGAAGGAGCCTCTGTGCGTGTGATTGTTGCTCCGCCTTTTGTAACTATTGCTCCTGTGGCAAAAACACTGAAAAGCTCATTTATTGAAGTGGCGGCTCAGAATATGGCCAACAAAGAGAGCGGCGCTTACACAGGCGAAGTTTCGGCCCAGATGATTAAGGAAGCAGGAGCAACACTAGTCATTCTTGGTCATTCAGAGCGGCGTACTATCTACGGTGAAACGAATCAAATCATTAATGAGAAAGTCTTGTTAGCTTTGAAAGAGGGACTTGAAGTCATTCTTTGCGTTGGTGAAACCCTAGAAGAGAGAGAAGGGGGGAAGCTTGAAGAGGTCCTTTTGACCCAAGTACATCAAGGCTTAAAAGATGTGGCAGCTTCACAGATGAAAGATGTGATTATTGCTTATGAGCCGGTATGGGCTATTGGCACCGGAAAAACAGCCACTTCTGAAGATGCCAACAACGCTCATAAATTTATCCGCAGCGAGGTAGAGAAACTCTACGGCAAAACAGTTGCAGAATCGCTGATTATACAGTATGGTGGTTCAGTAAAACCGTCGAATGCAAAAGAGCTTATGGCAATGGAACATATCGATGGTGCTTTGGTGGGAGGCGCTTCTTTGAGCGTTGATCAATTCGTCCCCATCGTGCTTTACAACCACTAATTTGGAGTAAGCTCAATGAGTGTTATTAGCGTCATTCTTTTAATCCTGTTCATTATTGCCAGCCTGTTGCTTATCTTTATGGTCGCTATTCAGACCGAATCGGGAACCGGTTTGGGAGGAATTTTCGGCGGCGGCAGCGATTCGACATTCGGGGCCCAGTCGGGAAAGGTTCTTAACAAAATTACGGCGATACTAGGAACTGCCTTTTTATTGTTTGCCATCTTAATGGCAGTCATAATAAGACCCCCTCGACCGACACGCTGCTTGACTCAGTTACTGTCGAGCAGGTGGAGCAAACCGGACAGTGGTGGAACACAACCGCAGCAGAGTAGCGTTTGTCCATTGCTATGATCTCGTAGGGGAAGTGACCGCCTGTTCGCTGTGCGGTCTTTCTCTTATGATGTAGGTAGTGCATGAGAGTATGTATCGTTTATCAATTCAACAAACCCACAAACCGGTCCAAAGAGCTTCTTGCTTCTTTGAAGTCTGGTTTTATCTCTCAAGGCCACCAGATTACCTCTATTGATGCCGTATCGCAAAAAGGTACTATTATTTCCCACTATGACTACCTTATTCTGCTCAGTTCTGCCACTACTTGGTGGGGTGCAGCTGTTTCAGAACACATCAGCTCCTTTTTGCAGCAAGCGGGCTCTATAGGGGGAAAACGGTGTAGTGCTTTTGTGCAAAAAAAAGGGCTCAGAGGGAACAAGACGCTTCAGAATGTAATGAAAGTGATGGAAAAAGAGGGCTTGTTTATCACCTACAGCGATATTTTAGAAAATCCTTCCCATGCCTTAAGTGTGGGTAAACGATTGCAGATTCAGTAGATGAGGAGTGTTTGTCCATGAAAAAATCGATTTTGATTGTCGTCATCATACTTATGTTGAGCCCGTTAGTGGCCTTTGGAGCCGATGCAATCAGTACTCCGGTAGCTACTGTGAACCTGATTCGTCAGAAAGTTATCACCACCCAACAGCTGAATCAAAAACTGGCCGAATACCAAGCCGAAGCTAAAGCTGCCGGTTCAAGTGAAATTATTACTCAAGCCGATGTCCTTCAGATTATGATCAACGACGAGTTGGTACTTCAAGGAGCAGAGCGGGATGGGTTTTTAGTAAGCGACTCTCAAGTTAATCAAATGATAGCTCAACAGCGCGCCTATTTGGAGCAACAGGTAGGTAAAGCCGTGACCGATCAACAATTTGAAGCGTTTATTAAAAATACCTACAATCTCGATTTGCAACAGTTTAAACAGAGCATGAAAGAGACGGCCATTGTCGATTCGTATGTTAGAGGCAAAATGGCTGCCGAGCTAAACCTGTATGATAAACCCACAGAAGCCCAAATTAATGAGTTTTTTAGGGCTAATCGCAGCAGATTTATGAACCCAGAATTGGTGCGACTTTCCCATATTTTTATGCCGTTTACCGATTCTGATAAAGCCGAGATTAAAAAACAGATGGATCAAGTTGCCCGGTATCTGCGCTATGACACCTACACCTTTGAAGAACTTGTTCCCAAATATTCGCAAGACAAAGATTCGGTTGGTCGCGGTGGAGACATTGGTTGGCTCGCCTATGATGATGAGCAGATGCGCTCTTATTTAGGTCCCCAATTTTTTGAAGCCGTGTTTGCCTTACAATTAGGAAAGCCTTCAGCAGTGCTGGAATCAAATGGTGGTTATCATATTGTGAAAGTTACGACTCATACCGAACCACGACTGTTGGGATTAACTGATTATATTAACCCCGATTCTAAAGTCACTGTTAAATCGTATATTGAACAAACACTTACTTCGCGCAATCAACAAAATGCGTATCTCAAAGCAATTGAAAAACTGGTGCTGCAATTACGGCAAAGTGCAACCATTACCAATTTACTGGGAGAACAAGGATGAAAGGACGCCATCAGGCACGGGAACTAGCTCTTTCTACCCTCTATGCTCTTGATTTTAACCAACAGCTGCTGCCTAAGACCACTATGGTCGACATCCCTACACTTACTGAGGCGGAAAAAGAGAAAATAGATCCCGATACCCTGTTGTTTGCCCGTTACATCATAGCCGGCACCATTGAGCATCTTAAAGAGATAGATGAGTGGATTAGTCGCTTTTCCATTAACCGGCCGCTTGAGAAAATAGATCTCATCGACCGTAATATTCTCAGACTCAGCCTCTTTTCTTTTTTATACATGCCCGATATTCACCACCATGTTATTATCACTGAAGCGGTCATGCTTAGCCAGGAATATAGCCGTGAAGTGAACTATAAGTTCATTAACGGCATCCTCGATTCAATAGGCAAGGAAATCCATGATAACCCTCAAAACCGAAGAACAGATTAAGCGCATTGGCGAATCGTGTCGTCTGTTAGCTCAACTGCACGCACAATTAGACGGCTATATTGAAGCAGGGATGACGACTAAAGAAGTCGATGCCTACTGCTATGATTTTATCGTCGGCGTTGGCGGCAGGCCCGCTTTTTTGAATTATATGGGGTTTCCTGCTTCCGCTTGTATCTCCATCAACGAAGAGATTATTCATGGCATTCCCTCTTCTCGTGTGATTAAAGAGGGAGATTTAGTCAGCATCGATTTAGGGATCGATTTAAATGGGTATTTTAGCGATGCTGCCAAAACGTACATTATTGGCAAAGCACCAGCGGAACATGTAAAGTTGGTTGAAACCACTTACCAATGCCTAATGGAAGGCATTGAAGGAGCACGTCAACCCAATGCCCGCATCCACGACATTTCGGCTCCCATTTTTAATTTGGCCGACTCACATGGCTATGGGGTGGTACGTGATTACTGCGGACACGGAGTGGGATTGGCAGTTCATGAAGATCCCCAAGTCCCCAATTATGTGGGGGCACGCTCGGCTAATCCACGGCTAAGGGTAGGGATGGTCTTGGCAATTGAGCCGATGATTAACTTGGGAACGAAAAATATTAAACATTTATCAGATGGCTGGACTGTGGTAACTGCCGATGGCAAACCTTCGGCCCATTTTGAACACACCATCGCCGTAACAGAAGAAGGAGTCAAGATATTGACTCAGTTGGACTAACAAGAGAGGATGGGCAATGGAAAAAGAATTTATCAGTCCTGAAATGCTAAGAGACTCTGCTTTAAAATTGGTGCATAAAATGCACAAAGAAGATGGCTTTGTCCCCGACATCATTTATGTATCACTTAGAGGCGGAGCTTATATGGGCAATGTCTTCAGTGAATATTACAAACTGATTCGCAAGCAAGCCAATGAAAGACCTGTCTTTTATGCAGCTGTGGTAGCCCGCAGTTATGAAAACATGAGAATGGAATCGGAAGTCCGTATAGACGGGTGGACATATTCTCCCGAGTTTTTACGTAACGGCGATAAAGTACTCATCGTTGACGACATTTTTGATACAGGCAAAACAGTCAACGCCCTTGTGGGTGTTATTTTGGCCAAAGGCATCCCCCTAGAAGACATTAAAGTCGCTGTATTTGACTACAAAATAGCCAACTACAAACATGAGGAACGCCTCCCAATCCAACCCGATTATTACTGTCGTAAGCACGTGTTAAACTCTGAAGAGGACGAGACTTGGATCCATTATATGAATCATGAATTCATCGGCCTTACCAGTGAAGAAATTGATCAGCAATACACCGATCCAGAGGTGCGCACCATCCTTCACCAAGCACGTTGTGACTAAAAAGAAGCCGCCTCTAATGAAGCGGCTTACCATTAAAGTAAATCAGTTAAAGGTTTCTCAAACAGCCCATTGGCCATAGTGCCAATAAAGATAGAACTACTATCAACAAAATAGCTTTTCACCCGTTTATTCTTTAAAAACGTTGCCAGTTCAGAAGTATCTTTAGAAACAGAACCAGTTGAAATCTCAACCTTATACAACACATTATTAGCATCTTGCAGGTAAAGATAATCACCATGTACAAACGAAGGATAAGCCATCTTAGGATCGTTCAACGATAAAGTAGTAGCAGATTTTGAAAATCCTGTAGCACTGTAGTGCCATGCCACACCGACCCATCAGCAGCAATTGCCACAATGTGGTTCCACTTTCTCCCATGGCAACTAATTGTGAGCCAGTTGAGATACCGGAAGTTCCATCGTAATTTCTCATCTGTTAAGATAATGGACATAGTTTGAAGAACCTGATGATTTACCGCTAACAATAAAGTTAGTGAGAACTGGCAATCAATAGGGGGGGGTAGGTACTGGTGAATTGGGTAGCATATGTTGCTTTCTCTGTATCTAATCCGGAAGTGTTACTTTTTGACAGTGAATTCATTTTCGTTGGTATTATCTTGAACCAACATTAACTGAGCTTGAGTTGCTGTGCTTCGGATGCGAGCTTCTGTTTTATTTTCGTGGGTTGTACCGTCAAAGGTATACACACTATTCTCTTCTCCCTCATTAGCTCTGGTGGCATAAATTAAGGTTGAGCCGACTAGGGTGTAATGGTAGGGGGGGAGGCCTGAGGTGGCTGGGTTTTTGGGTACAGCTGTTCTGCTTAAGGTGGGGTGTCGTATTGCTGAAATCCTCCGGCACTGGTGTAGGCCCAAAGAGTTGGTCTTTCGATGCCGATGATATCAATGGAGCCTAAGTTAACTTTGGGTACGATTGACTGATAGTTTTGAAGATGCCTTCATTTTCGGTGTTACAGCTGGTGAGAATGAGAATCAGAAGGAGCAGTGTGAGAATAATACGGAGTTTTTGTTTCATGGTTAATTGCTCCTGTAGCTTATTGAAAGGGTAATAGGCATAAAGGCTGCCAAGGTGGAATCAATGGGGTGGCTGTCAAAATAGAGCTCGGGAATGAGCTGTAATCCGGCGCTGAGAGTTATTCCCCAATCCTCTTTAAAATACCAACTAAAGCCAGCTTCTGCTGTTGCTAAAAAGCTCATATAGGTGGGTTTATTCTCTCCGGCATAAGAGTTATAAGCAAAGCCTAATCCTAGACTTAGTGGAATTTCAAATTTTCCTTGTAACGGGATATAGGTCAGCTTAGCTTGCATAGGTACTGAGGTATACAAGTCCTGCCCATCATCATAGGCAAAGATATACCCCAGCTCTCCGCCTAAAGCCAACGTGCGTGATAAAAACCCCTGATAACGGATGGAGCCATAACCGCCGACTTTCATGTGCATTTCTTGGCCGAATGCTAAGAAGGGGGGCTCATCGTTGGGACGATAAAAGAACGTGGGAACAAGTACTCCTGCTCGAAAAGTAAATATCTGACTGCCCATCTCATAGTGTCGGTACGGACCACTGCTTTGATCTTGGGCAAACAAAGAGAAAGGGAGGCACAGAGACAACAACAGTAAGGCGCAGACGATTCTTTTCATTTTAGCATCTTCTCCCAAAACAAAACTAACATTGGTTTATCATACAATACCGGCGAAGTTTTGCAAACAGCTTGGCTTGCGGTACACAATCTTTGTGATATTTGCTATAAAAACAGTAGGACATCTTAATGTATTGTAGGAGTGTCTATGTTGTTGCTTTCTGGAAAAGAAGTTGCCTCACATTTGTATGAACAAGTTACTCAACAGACCAAGGCGTTTATAGCCATGGGTAATCCTGCACCTACGTTGGCCGTAGTGTTAGTTGGTGATGATCCGGCTAGTGCCACCTATGTTGCCAATAAGGCCAAAGCGTGCGAACAAGTAGGCTTTCGACACATCGATTACCATTTGCCATCAGACTCTTCATTGGAGCAGGTTTTGGATCTGGTAACAAGATTGAATGCCGATTCGACTGTGAACGGTATTTTAGTGCAGCTTCCTTTGCCCGATCACATCGACTCTTTTAGGGTTACGCAAGCCATTGATCCAACTAAAGATGTGGATGGATTGCACCAAAACAACTTAGGAGCTTTACTGGTTGAAAGACCGTTTTTGGTTTCTTGCACTCCTTTGGGCATTCTTCATCTCCTTGATTATTACAATCTTCCCACCAGCGGCAAAAATGCAGTCATTATTGGCAGAAGCACTATTGTGGGGAAACCCATGGCCGCTTTACTCGCTCAAAAAGGGCGCGATGCCACAGTCACTATGTGCCACAGCAAAACCAAAGATCTGGCTAGTATCACTAAAACTGCCGATATCCTGGTGGCCGCCATCGGTAAACCGCGGGCAATCGATGCCTCTATGGTTAAAAAAGAAGCCGTGGTTATTGACGTGGGAATCAATAGAATAGCCGACTCTAGTAAAAAATCGGGGTTTCGCTTAGTAGGCGATGTCGATTTTGAGCAAGTGAGCCCCCTGTGCTCAGCCATTACCCCGGTGCCTGGAGGAGTAGGGCTACTGACAGTTGCCACTTTAATGGGCAACACCTTATTAGCAGCTAAACAGCAAAGAAGGAGCTAATGCAACAATGAGTGGAAAACCTATCCATACTACATACTGGCTTGAGACCTACGGGTGTCAAATGAACAGCGCCGAATCGAATGCGTTGGAGGCAGCATTACAGCAATCTGGTCTGCGGCCTGCTGCAAGTGCCGATCAAGCCGATTGTGCTATTTTAAATACGTGCAGCGTACGAAAAAGCGCTGAAAATAGAATTTGGGGAAGAATCGGTTACTTCCAACACCTTAAAGAGAGCCGGCCAATGACGCTGGTTGTTACCGGGTGTATGGCCGAGCGCCTTGGGGAGGAGTTTTTAGCCGAAGCCCCCGCTGTCGACCATGTACTGGGCACCAATGATAAACTGCGTATTGCCGCTTTACTTAGTGGTGGCAGTGATGAAGAGAGTTCACCTACTCATTTACTGAAAGTTATCATAAAAGCGGGGATGTCTCTTCATATGTACCGATTATGAACGGCTGCAATAACTTTTGTACCTATTGTATCGTTCCGTATGTCAGAGGAAGGGAAGTCTCCCGATCAGCTAACTCAATTTATGATGAAATAGCGCGATTAGAAGATCTTGGAGTAAAAGAGATTACCCTGTTGGGGCAAAATGTCAATTCGTACCACTATGAACAAAAAGGGACGCTGTTGCGCTTTCCCGATTTGCTGGACGCTATTGCCAACAAAGTCTCTTCGGTGAAATGGATCCGCTTTGAAAGCCCCCATCCCAAAGATTTTTCGCCTGAACTTATTCAGGTTATTGGCTCTCATCCTACTATTGCTAAACATCTACATATTCCTTTGCAAAGTGGTTCAACGAGGATTTTGGAGTTGATGAACCGCCGCTACACAGCAGAAAGCTATTTGAAGTTACTAGAGTCGATTAGAAAAACAGACCCCACAGTAACTTTTACTACCGATGTGATGGTCGGCTTTCCTCAAGAAAGCGAAGATGATTACCAACAAACTCTTGATGTAATGACTGAAGTGCAGTTTTTAGAAGCTTTTATGTACTACTTTAATCCACGAGAAGGGACAAAGGCCGTTTCCATGGATGGACAAATTCCCAGCGAAATACGGATGCAAAGACTGCAGCAGCTCATTGATACTCAGCGCTCCATCTCTGCGTCTCTTAAGCAAAAGCGGTGTAACAGAGTAGTTGAAGTCTTAGTTGAATCGGTTTCTAAAAAAAGCAGTGAAGAGTATTTAGGTAGAACTGAACATGCAGAGATGGTAGTATTTAAACCACAAGCTGGTGTTGCCATCGGCGATTTTGTTCAGGTTGAACTTTCCAATGTAGTGGGAAACACCTATACGGCAACACAGCTTTAGGAGTTACCGTGTTTAATCAGTTACAACAGACGCTGCTTTCTTCCAAAAGTACAGTGGTATTCACAGGGGCAGGCGTTTCTACGCTCAGCGGCATTCGCGATTTTAGAGGCCAAGGAGGTTTCTATACTTCCGACTACCACGGCTTTGAAGTTGAAGAGCTGCTCTCATTACCCCTATTTTACCGTGATCCGAGCCACTTTTATCGCTGGGCAGGTGAATTTATTTATGTACTTGATGATTTTGAACCTTCTATTGTTCATACCACTTTAGCTGCAATGGAGCACAAAGGGCTTATCAGTGCGCTGTATACGCAAAATATTGATTTGCTCCACCAAAAGGGGGGAAGCAAAGATGTTTATGAGATTCATGGCTCTCCTGCCAATCATACGTGCCCATCTTGTGCAAAGCACTACAGCTACGGCGAAGTAGCACCGCTAGTGCAACAGGGACAAGTGCCTACCTGCAGCTGTGGGGCAGTGATTAAACCCGATATTGTCTTTTATGGTGAATCGCTGAACCAGAATCTGCTGCTTCAAGCAGAGAAGGATTTTGCCCAAGCTGATGTCGCTTTAGTACTTGGTAGCAGTCTTACCGTCCAACCGGCAGCTTCTTTGCCTTTGTCGACAGTTTACAACAAAGGCAAATTAATTATTGTTAACGCTCAGCCAACTCCTTTAGATTCGCACGCATTTTTGGTTTTCAGAGACCTTAAGAGCGTTTTTGTTGAGCTACAGCAGATGGTAGTTTAATACCCCATTCTTTTGAGAATGGCACTGAGTGTTCGCAGTCGCTCACTAAGGAGCTCATCATCTTCAGAAAGTCGGTCGGCAAACAACTTAATGTCGGTATCAATCATCTGG
The DNA here is from genome assembly GCA_050950025.1 of Sphaerochaetaceae bacterium. Lineage (GTDB taxonomy): Bacteria > Spirochaetota > Spirochaetia > Sphaerochaetales > Sphaerochaetaceae > JBMNGW01. The sequence continues at coordinate 32,127 of JBMNGW010000008.1, forward strand.
TTGTCAGTTGCGATGTCAACACTCATGGCATCTCCTTGAACTCCAAGGCGATCAAGGCGAGGATTAAGTGGATCGTAGAGCTTTTTATAACGATAAGCCTCTGAAAAATACTCTTTGGTCCGGGCAATTAAAAGAGCTAAGTCCAACACTCGATGCAGCGGTAGCTCCTCGGATTGTCGAGACCATTTACCTCCTGTGTGGCGCCATACTTTGGCACTGATATCTACTGATCCCCGCTCATTCCATTGGGCAAGACCCAAAGAGAGTCCTTTGGCATCAGAAGCGTAGGCGTTTCGGCCGTCTACGTTTTCATAATTTTCAACTACTATTACCGGTTTATGTTTTAATGTTGTGGGAATATCCATGAGCTGTTCTCCTTGGCCAGAGAATAACAATAATTAGTAAATAAGTAAACTAGTAAACTAGTTAATTAGTAAATTAAACCAGCTTGTCTCTTTAAGGAAACAAGCTGGGGAAAGAGGGCCTTTTCATTCTGAATCGAACGTTTTTTTACGCCGCTTTCTGACTGCTTCGCTAAGAAGATACTCTATTTGCCCGTTAATTGAGCGAAAATCATCTTCAGACCAAGCAGCTAACTCTTTCCATAAAGAGGTAGAAAGGCGCAGCAGAAGTTGTTTTTTCGCCGGTTCTTTATTTTCCATACCTATTAATAAATCGTTCCACTGTTGACAATTGGCTGGGCATCTTTGTTGCCACAGAGAATAACCAGTAAATTGCTTACCATTGCTGCTTTACGCTCTTCATCTAAGACTACCACTTCTTTAGCACTAAGCTGTTCCAACGCCATTTCAACCATGCCCACAGCCCCTTCAACGATCATTTGGCGGGCGGCAATAATGGCTGTGGCTTGCTGTTTTTGCAGCATGGCTGCGGCAATTTCGGGAGCATAGGAAAGGTGGGTAATGCGGGCTTCCAGAATCTCAATGCCAGCTTTGTCCATTTTTTCTTGAATTTCATTTTGCAGTTTGGTAGCAACTTCAACACTGCTTCCCCGTAAAGAGGTTTCACCTTCTTCATCTGTAGCATCATAGGGGTATAAACGGATGATATTGCGTAAAGCGGCATCACTTTGGATTGAAAGGTATTCAATATAGTTATCGACTTGAAAGACGGCTTTAGCTGTATCGACAACGCGCCAAATGACAACAATACCGATAATAATGGGATTGCCTAAAGCATCATTTACTTTTTGTTTTTCATTATTTAGCGTCATAGCTTTTAATGAGATCTTTTTGCTTTGGCGAGAGGAGGATAGGTTGGCATATTTTTGCATCCCTGTGGCTTTTTCGGAGGTTGAGGGAAGCGGTTTTTCGGGCTCAAGAGTAGGGTTTATGGAAGAACAGAAAGGATTAACCATATACAATCCCTCTTTTTTAAGGGTTCCGTAATAATTGCCAAAAAGTGTTAAAACTAACGCTTCATTAGGGCGAATACTTTTGAGACCTATGAACAACAAGGGGCCGATAATGGTGGCATAGACGATAGAGATAATTGCAATGGCAATCCACAGCGGAGTAGCGGGGCTATACATAGCTACAACAAAAAGGACAATGGCGAAAAGAATTAATAAAGAGTTAAGAATTGCTGCAGGCAACCCTTTTATAGCGGGAGCCAGTTTTTCTTGAGTATGACTCATAGAGCACCTCCTATCATTATGATATCATAATGATAATGTATTGTGCCTTTCTTTTTCTGTCAAGAAAATTACTATTTGGAGTAAAGCTCAACAATTGCCGCTTCGTTGACTTCAAAATCGAGCTCATTGCGATTCGGGGTGGCAACGACATTCCCCACAAGTGTCTGCTCATCAAGGCTAAGGTGGGTTGGCAAATTCCGTTTTTGTTCCAAACGGAGTAAGGTAATTTTTTGTTTCATTTTCTCTTTGATTGCAATTGTGTCCCCAACTCGTAAAAGAACTGAAGGGATGTCAACTTTTTTATTATTTAGTAACACATGCCCATGATTGATCAATTGCCGAGCTTGACTCCGTGTTGTGGCAAATCCTAACCGAAAGACAATATTGTCAAACCGAGATTCAAGGAGTACAAGAAGGTTGTCACCTGTTTTGCCTGCCATTTTTTCGGCTTTGTTGTACGTAAGGCGAAATTGCTTTTCCAATACTCCATAGACAAATTTTACTTTCTGCTTTTCTTTCAACTGTAAGGCATATTCACTTACTTTACGCCGGCGAGTTGTTTGTTTGCGTGCGGAGGGTTTGTGAGTATATCCCAGAACTAGCGGGTTAATTCCCAAATATCTGCACCGTTTGTACACAGGTGCTCTTGATACTGCCATAAATCATACCTCTTTAATTAGCCTAGGCTAACTTTTGTATCGTAATGAATTTTCCATGTTGTTTCAAGATACATAATCGGAAAGGTAGCGGCTATCCCATATTGTCTTTCTCTGAAAGAGAAGGTATCTTCTTTGGCAGGGGGAATGTATGAAACGATGTCTTATACTGTTACTTATTGGAATTGCCAGTGGTGCTTTACTGTTTAGTCAAAGCCAAGGCGAATCGGTAGAAAGCAGTTTTACCCTTTCGGGAAGCAGTGGCTATATTACATTGCCAAGCGCCTCTATTGCTACCAGCTACCAAAGTCCTGCTTTAGTTACCGGCTATTCGGCCATCTATGATTTATCCCGAGGTTTTGCCCATATTCCCTTTGTCCAGTTGGCTTTGAAAAATAGGTTCGAAACAAGCTTAGCTGCCGATATTACTGATGGTAATGTAGATGGATTGCTTCAGGCTAAATGGCGCTTTTTCCAAAAGGAGAACACGGCTATAGCCGTTGGAGCCGTAGGTCAATGGCATCAAATAGGGGAGACCAACAGTTGGGGAGCTCAAGTGTACGGAGTTAGTACCTTCAATTCGACGTTCATAAATTGGCCTTCTAAGACATCGCTACTTATTGGCTATACGTTCAGTGAAGCAATGAATTCCAATATCGATTTTGGTATGGGCTTTGAGGCTCCGCTGTGGCAAAAGGTTTTTAAAGGAAACGTTAATTTTCTCATCGATTTTGGGAACGTTTCGTATTCTACCCACCCCAGTGCTGGTAACCCCACTGATAGGGGAATGCTCAACATAGGGGCACGGCTGTTACCAATTACTATTTTGCCATCGACGTATCTAAGTGCAGATATTCGATTAATTGATATATTCGATCATAGCGGTCGAGCTATTAGCACTGCTTTGTCGATTTCCATTAAGCCATAAACAGAGAAAACCCGCTTCCGAAGAAGCGGGAAATGCTAGGGGATTGGAGGTGGGGGGAGTCGAACCCCCGTCCTAACGTGCCACCCAATGGCGTCTACAAGCTTAGTCTCCGTTCATAGTTTCAAGAGGCGGCGGACCGGCGACCCTCGTTCGTCTCTCTGAGTCGACTATGTTGTCCCTGATACCCATCGACACTGCACCAGGTAAGCCCCTATTGTTACAAGCACCTATTGGTTAAGAGCGGCACCAATAAGGCCTGTACGTCCCTACTGCTTAAGCAGCAAGAGCGTATTCTGCGTCGTAAGAGACTTCGTCTTCTTTCTTGGCAGTTAAAAAGTTTGCTAGTTTAAGGAGTTGGCGCTCCGCTTGCAACCACTGGCATGATCTGCCGCCAGTCGAAACCTGTACACCCCCCAACGGGTGCAGGGAAAATATACTTGAATTATGGTGATAAAGCAAGCTTCAGCGATTGAATTCTTTCATTTCGCGCCGTAAATCGCGCTTCGTATCGCGCTCTTTAATGGCAGCACGCTTGTCATGAGCCTGTTTCCCTTTTCCCAAAGAGATGCGGACTTTTATTAAGTTGCCTTTTAGATAAACTTGTGTGGGAATAAGCGTCATCCCTTTTTCATCCACCCGTCTTTTTAACCGCTTTATTTCTTGTTTGTGGACTAACAGGCGCCTGGAGCGATCAGGATCATGGTTGTTGATATTCCCATGGGTATACGCCGAAATGTGCAACCCGACAAGTAAAAGACCGCTGGGAGTAATTTTCACATACGAATCGGCAAAGGAGAAGCGATTTTGCCTAATTGATTTTACCTCTGTTCCAACCAAAGAGATTCCGGCTTCCAAATCCTCGACAATTTCATAATTGAAGTAGGCTTTTTTATTGGTTTGTAACACCTTAATTGTCTCTTTGCCCATTAGTGACTCCATCCGATGCGTAAGCTTGTTGTTTCAGAGCACTCTGTAGGATCAAGAATACCCACAGTTGCAATTCTGATATCTTGCGAGTCGTTAAGAAACGAACCCCCTTTAACAATGATATCATTATGGTCACTATGCCAAGGACCTGAGCCCACTGTACGCCCAAGAGGAACAAAACGCTCATCAGTGAATTCCCAATAGCCGCCAAGCATAGAAGAAGGACCGTTTTCATCAACTTGTGGGGCATTGGTACGAATGTAGGGCTTGTGCTTTACACTGGAAGCTGCATATTCCCACTGCTCTTCGGTAGGGATGAAGACTCTTTTACCAACGTATTCTTCGAGCCAATGAACATAGGCTAAAGCTGCGTAGTAGGAGATATTACGAATGGGGCGGTTATTTTGGACGGCGGTAGTCGGATAAACTCCTGCCAAATAGTGCTCATCAACCAAGTTTTGCTCTTTAAGAGTCTCGATATTAGCTTTAGACCAATAAGGGTTAGCCTCCACAAACAAAGCCCACTGGTATTCACTTACATAGGTGGCAGCAATTGAAAATGGAGGGACCTCCACTGCGACTTGGCTTCTAATAAGCTCAGCCCAGGTGGAGCTTGTTGGCTCTCCTAGAATAAAAGGGCCCCCTTCATAAGCAAAGCCTAAAAGAGATTGTCCGTTAGGCAGGGGGAGCCAATCGGTGCCAAAGGTTAAATTTGGCGAAATATCTGACAGGGGGGAGAGTTCTTGTTGCTCAGAAAAAACAGCAAAAGCCTCTTTGAGTTTTAATTCAACTGTTTGGCTTTCAAGGTTCAAGGACTCAAAAGCATCTTGGGCTTGTTGCACTTCGTTTTTATCAACAAGATAAGCAATTGAACTGGCAAAAAAATCGAGTACAACCTGAGGGTACAGTTCGCTTAGATGATAGACGCTGGAAGCTACATCGGTAAATAGAGGTGGTTTATGATACGATTGATCACTTTGTGTTTTGGACCACAGTACCACCTGATCAAAGGTAGCCCTAAGGTAGGTTGTTAACGTCTTTTCATCGGTAAGAAGAGAGATTTGGTTTACTACTTGCCGACGAGGGAAAAGCCAAGTGAAAAAAAGAGGACGACCCACCGAAAAAGAGACCGCTTGGCCACTGATACCATAACTGTGAAATGTAGCCTCATGCTCACCGGGGGGTAAAAAGAGGGTTAGTGGAGCAACTCCGGCATAAAAGCCGTCGACATACACACTTGCGGGAGTCGTTTCGCTGATAAAAGTGACTCGTTTGCCACTTTTCACTAAGCCGGGAAGAAAGCCAATAAGAAACAACAAAAGCAGGATGATTAGCAGGTAGAAAAGACTCATATATAGCCCGGGCTGCATCCCCCAAAGAGGTTGCAAAGTTACTCGTTCTACGTGAGGAAGATCGTGTGTATTTTTAGCTTTCATCGCTAGAAAGGTATCGTTGGCTCGCCTTATTGTCAATGGCAACCGATTGTGATAGCTTAGGTCCATGGGCACCTATTTTTCTTGGATTCAGCGTATTACAGAAAATCGTCTGACTCGCCATAAGGCCATCAAGGCTGCCAATGCTGCTGCAAAAGCCAAGAAAAGAACCTTTAAAGGGGAACTGCTGGGCTGGCTTGATGCCATTGTTTTTGCCGTGGTGCTGGTTCTAATTGTCAACCAATACCTCTTTCAGCTCTTTATGATTCCCTCTCCTTCTATGGTATCCACCTTAGAAATAAAAGATCGCGTATTTGTCAGTAAAACTACCTATGGCATTGAACTGTATCCCGGGGGGAAAAAAGTCTTTGCTACCACTACTCCCCTCCGCGATGAGGTCATCGTCTTTTATAATCCTCTTTATATTTCCAAAGGCCCTGTTTTTGATATCCTTTCTCAGCTGATTTACATGGCAAGTTTCTCGTTAATCAATATTGATGTCGATGAGAAGGGCAATATGAAAGAGCGCCTTTATGTTAAGCGGGTAGGAGCAACAGGTGGAGAGACCGTTTTCTTTACAGAAGGGAAAGTCTCATTTTTAAGCTCTGGGCAGAGCTCACCTTTACAAGAAGCTGATTTACGAAGTGCTCGCCAGCTCTCAGGCGCCCCTCATCAAAGCATTGACCCATCGATGTATCCTGCCATTAAAGCGTATGGCTCTTTGTTAGCCTACCAAGAAGCCGATCTAAGTGCCGCCGCTCCCTCTTTTTTAGTGCAACAATACCGCCCGTTAGCCGAGTATACGGCTTTGATGGACTACTATGAGGTACAAAAAGCACAAAGCAAAACATCCCATCAGATAAATCCTGCCGATATTGGAGCTCGCTTACAAGCTGGACGCTACGAAAGGGGAATTTATGTGCCCACAGGGTACGTTCTGCCTTTAGGTGATAATCGTGATAACTCCCAAGATGGACGCTATTTTGGACCAGTGCCTTTTAAGAAGATTATCGGCAGCGTGAAATTCCGCTTTTGGCCTTTGAAGCGGTTGGGGATTGTTAGGTGAGCGAGTTACTTGCAACCATTGATCCCACCAACGACCTTTCATTATATGTGCATGTACCATTTTGCCACTCTAAGTGCGCTTATTGCGCCTTTTACTCATTAGAGGGTGTTGGTGCATCGGAAAAAGAAGCGTATGTTCAACAGCTTGTTAAAGAGGTGCGTTTAGTTGTCTCTCGACGCAAAGCCCCTTTTACAACGGTGTTTATCGGAGGAGGGGATCCTGGGTTACTCAGCCTTGACCAACTTACCTATCTAGTGGCAGAAATCACCCAATTAGGACACGCTATTGAATTTACGATGGAAGTCAATCCTCTTTCTGTACGTAATGAGCTAAAAGAGTTGCACCAAGGCGGATTAACTCGTCTAAGTGTAGGTATTGAGTCATTGCACCCTCAGCATTTGAACACCTTGGGGCGCAATGCAACGCTGCAGCAGACCCTTGTAGCGTTAGAAATTGCTAAACAATTGCCCTTTGATTTGAACTGCGATCTTATTACCTGTATTCCGGGTCAAAGTCCCACTGAAGCGGTTTTAGATATCCAACAGTTGGTCGATTTGGCCCATCCTCAGCACATCTCCTTATACAATTTAACTATGGAAGAGGGGACGCTTTTAGCTGCTTTAGCTAGCCAAGGAGAGCTTGAAGTTCCTTCAGTTGAACAAGAAGAAACGATTTTGCGCCATTGTTGGGATACGTTGCAGCAGTTGGGCTACGAGCAGTATGAGGTTTCTAATTTTGCTAAAGCTCCTGCCCATCGCTGTCTTCATAATCTACGCTACTGGCATCTTAATGATTATATAGGGCTGGGGCCTTCGGCAGTGGGTACCATAGCCATTGGTCCCCAGGCTAACCGTTTTTCTGGTCGCAATGATGTGGCTGCCTACCTAAAAGAGCCCGTTTTTGGTATTTATGAAATGGAGAATTTGCGTACAGAAGTATGCATGGAAGAAGTACTGCTTGTCGGGTTGAGAACCAAAGACGGAATTTCCAAAAAAATGTGGAAAAAACGCTTTGGAATTGACTTTGATCGACAGTTTGCTTCGCAGCTGGACCAGCTAGAATCGATGGAGACCCAACTGCTACATAACGATGCCTTAAGCATTTGCCTTACCACAGACGGCCTTATGCTCAGCGACAGTATTATTAAGGTGCTTCTTAGGGCCATAGAGGTGCCACTTGACAGCTAATTTTGGCCCATGATACCATTTGACCACCAAAACAGGGTCTTTTCGCTACGTCTATACTAGGAAATATAAGAGGTTCACACCATGAGCGGCCACAGTAAATGGGCATCAATAAAGCACAAAAAAGGCGCTGCAGATGCCAAGCGCGGTCAAAAGTTCACTAAGCTGATTAAAGAAATCTCAGTTGCGGCAAAAATGGGAGGAGGCGATCCCGATTCCAATGCCCGCCTACGGACAGCAATTCTTAAAGCCCGTACCGACAATATGCCCAAAGACAATATTGAGCGGGCCATTAAGAAAGGGACTGGGGAAATGGAAGGCTCAGCTTTTTACGAGCTGACCTATGAAGGCTACGCCCCTGGGGGAGTGGCAATAATTATCGATACACTGACTGACAATAAAAACCGAACGGCAGCCGATGTGCGCAGTACACTGACAAAACTTGGCGGGTCGTTGGGAACAACGAACAGTGTTGCCTATATGTTCCAAACCAAAGGGATGATTCTCTATGATGCAGAACAATACACCGAAGATGATATCTTAGAAGCCGCCTTAGAACTGGGAGCCGAAGATATTAGCAGCACGGATGAGATGGTCGAAGTTATTACCGAACCAAGTGATTTCAACGCGGTCCTTGAGGGACTACAGGATGCCGGTTTTAAAGAAGTCTCAGCTGAAATTACTAAAATTGCCGATCAAACAGTTGCCCTTGAAGCCGATAAAGCACGCAAAGTGCTACGTATCATTGAACGGCTGGAAGATCTTGAGGATGTTCAGCAAGTCTCCTCTAATTTAGAGCTTCCTGACGACTATGAGGACGAAGAAGAATAGCATGGTAGTACTGGGCATTGATCCGGGACTGGCTCAAACAGGCTGGGGCGTTGTCGAAACAGAAGGCCAACGCTACCGGCCTGTTTCATATGGTGTGGTGAAAACCAACACCAAAATGAGCACAGAAAAAAGGATTCATACCATCGCCTCTGAAATCGGTGTCATTGCTCAAAAACACAGCGTTGGTGTGGCTTCCATTGAAGATATCTTTTTTGCCAAAAACATAAGCAGTGCCATGTCGGTAGCCAAAGTCATCGGCGCTATTATTCAGCAGCTTTCAATCCAGCAGCTGCCTGTTCATCTTTTCACCCCGTTGCAAATAAAGCTTTCAGTCACCGGCTTTGGAGCTGCTGAAAAACAGCAAGTGCAACAGATGGTGAAGCTTCTGTTAAAACTCGATACAATTCCCGCACCCGATCATGCAGCCGACTCATTAGCAGCAGCCATCTGCTATGCCAACAGCAGCTTGCATCTATTACGGAGGTAAAGGGGTATGATTCATGCCATCAAGGGAGAAGTAGTCCATGTAACTGCCCAACAAGCAGTTATTCGGACCACTGGAGGCTTGGAGTTTGAGCTCATTATTAGCAGTCAATGTGCCAGCAAACTCTCGCAGCTGAATATGGATGCTAAGCGAGAAGTGCGCCTTTTGTGCTATTTGCAACATAGAGACGATATGATGAACCTCTATGGCTTTAGTGATGAAGAAGAGCGGCTTTTGTTTATGGAGCTGATTAAAGTTAATGGCATCGGTCCCCGCCAAGCGTTAAAGATTCTTGGTGCTGTTCAGGTACGGGCCTTTGTTCAAGCTTTAGATGATAATGATATCAAGTATCTTTCTTCAATTCCCGGTGTGGGGCCCAAGACCTCGCAAAAGATTGTTTTAGCATTGCGCGATACGATTGTTCTTGATGTGCCAACACGGGGGAAAAAAGAGAGTGGCGATCAAATAACCGATAAACGCTTTGGCGACCTTGTTGCTGCCTTAGTCGATATGGGGTATGATAAACGCCACGTCATTACAGCGTTAGAAGAGCTACAACAAGAGAACAAAGAATTGCTAAAAACTAAAAGTTTTCATGATAATGAAGAGTTCCTCTTCAAAAATATTCTGATAAGGTTAGGGTAGGTGTGGACCAGAGTTCAAGAGAAGAAACAATTCTCTCCAGTACATTTCAATCCGACTCCGATGCTCAGGAGAATGTGCTACGCCCCCAAATTCTCAATGATTTCAAGGCCAACACAGAATTAAAGATAATCTCTCTATTTTTATAAAAGCTGCTTTGGAGCGTAAAGAGGCCCTAGACCACGTCTTTCTTATTGGTCCACCGGGGTTGGGCAAAACCACATTGGCTTCCATCATAGCCAATGAGATGGGTGCCGAAATTCGAATGACCAGCGCCCCGGCGTTGGAAAAGCCCAAAGATTTGGCGGGGATTTTAACGAATGTTACCGAAGGGTCTGTTTTTTTCATTGATGAAATTCATCGCCTCCGCCCCGCTTTGGAAGAGATGCTCTATATTGCCATGGAGGATTATGAAATTGACTGGGTTATAGGCCAAGGTCCTTCGGCTCGTACCATCCGCATCCCCATTCCCCAGTTCACCCTTATTGGTGCCACCACTAAAGCAGGACAAGTCTCCAGTCCACTGTATTCCCGTTTTGGGATTACCTGCCGCATTGAGTTTTATCAACAAAAAGAATTGGAAGCAATTATTAGCCGCTCGGCAGTTATTTTGGAAGCCGATATCACCAAAAGCGCTATTGCTCTTTTAGCACGCAGCTCCCGCGGTACTCCTCGAATTGCCAACCGACTTCTAAAGCGGTTACGAGATTATGCCTCTGTTCTCGGAGATGGTACTATCGACGATACAATAGTAAATGTAAGTATGCAGCGTTTGGGTATCGATGCCCAAGGGCTGGAAGAACAGGATCGCAACATTTTGCGCACTATCATCAAGTTTTACGGCGGAGGGCCTGTGGGAGCAGAAACACTCGCTATTTCCGTGGGAGAGGCGATTGAGTCCTTAGAGGATTTTTATGAACCCTATTTGATTCAAAAAGGGTATTTAAAACGGACTCCCAGAGGACGCATGGCCACTTCTTTAGCGTATGACCTGCTTAATATTGCCTACGACGGAAACAGTGATGAAAACCAAGGAATTCTCTTTTAATCTTCCCCAACAGTTAATTGCTCAGCACCCCAGTCACATTCGCGGTCAAAGTCGCCTTTTGGTTGTCGATCGCCAAACAGAGTCGTTTTTCGATACTCAGGTGAACACTATCGCCGAATTACTGGAACCACACTCTGTTTTGGTTATCAATAATTCTAAAGTACGCAAAGCCCGTTTGTATGGTACCAGTGATAGTGGCGCTCGAGTTGAGTTTCTTTTTTTGTATGAACTTTCTGATCATAGCTGGGTAGCTATGACCACTAAAAGCAAAAAGCAATCACCGGGCAAACGTTTTCATTTTCTTTCACCCCAATTAAAACGGTGGGATGCCACTATAGTTGGAGAAGCAAAAGAGGGGAAAGTCCTTCGTTTTGATCAAGGTATTAGTGAAGAGTTTTTTGAGCAATGCGGCCATATTCCTTTGCCTCCATATATAAAACGGGAAGATGAAGAAGAAGATGAGCTGCGGTATCAAACAATTTATGCTCAAAATGAAGGTTCAGTTGCTGCTCCCACAGCGGGTTTACATTTTACCCAAGAGATTTTTGCCAGTCTCGAAAAACGGCATATTACGATTTGCCCTATTACCTTACATGTGGGATTGGGGACGTTTTTACCAATGCGCAGTGAAAACATTGAAGACCACCCCATGCACACAGAGCAATATGAAATCAGCTTTGAAAGTGCGGCAATGATTAATCAAGCTAAAAAAGAGCATAAAAAGATTGTGGCTGTGGGAACGACGAGTGTACGGAGCCTTGAATCGGCGTGGGATTCCCATTCTAAGAGTGTAATTGCCCAAAAAAAGAGCACTAACCTTTTTATTAAGCCGCCTTACGACTTTAAGGTAGTTGATCAACTGTTGACGAATTTTCATACCCCAGAATCAACATTGCTGGTCCTTGTTAGTGCTTTTGCTTCCAAGAACCTCATCTTTGCCGCCTATGAGCATGCTGTGGCCCAAGAGTATCGATTCTTCAGTTATGGGGATGCTATGTTGATTCGTTAAAGAAGTGAATGATTTTGTAAAACGGTTACAATTTCCCGTGTTATATCTTCAACTTTCTTTGTGCCGTCTATTCGCATGAGGATGACCTCCTGCGGCAAATCGGCAAAAATGAACTCATAATTATCACGCACTTGTAATAAGAACTCTTGCTTTTCAAATAACTCTCTGCCATTGTCCCGTTGAGCAATCCTTCTTAAACACTCGTCTACCGGAGTATCAAGATAGACAATAAATTTCGGAAGAGGAAAATCGTTAAGGGCGCTGACTTTTTCATACCCACATTCGACCGATTGGTAGGCTAAAGAGCTAAAAAGATAGCGATCGGAGATAACCGTTACCCCTTTTTCCATTTTCCCTACGATACCGGTGATGGGATTGTGAAGATGGTCTTCTCTGTCGGCAGAAAACAAAAGGGCCAAAGCTAGGGGAGTGGTGATGATTTGTCGACGCAATACACTGCGCACCAGGGTCCCTAAAGCCGATGAAGTTGGTTCAAAGGTAGCATGGCAATCAACTTTTGCTTTATCGAAAGCTTCGGTGATGGCTTTCATTTGGGTAGTGGTTCCCGATCCGTCAAGGCCTTCTATTACGATAAACCGCTCTAAAATTGTTTTCATACTCCCTCTCTGTTCACCTTTACCTTCCTGTATACTAGCTAAGAAGGACCTTTAGCACAAGCTGAAGCTAAAAAAGGGTAGGTGAAAGCTGCCAATACAGGTATACTGACTACCACCGGGATTGTTATGAAGTACCATACGACGATTGCTAACATCATCTTTTCCATATTGCTCCTGTGTCTTGTAACTGCACTCGCTTTGGGCTTGCTGATTTCAATAAGCTCTTTGCCGCTTTCCCAACTGTTACAACAACGTACTGTTGAGCTTAGTGGCGGTGATAACCAGTTATCTGTGCAATTTACCGCCTTTGATGCAAACCTCTTTTCCCGCATCGTTGTTCACAAATCTTAATGTGACCCCTTAGTGACAACAGTTTTGCCCTGAATGCAGAAAAAGTCATTATTGACCATCCTGCTTATCGGTTTTTATTTTCATCTTTGTTTCCTTCTGTGCTTAAAGTAAAGCTCATTGGAGCCCAACTGGCAGTAAATCTCCCTTTATCAGCAGCTGATACTCTCTTTTTACCTTTTGATCTTCGTATCGATGTCGCTTCTTCTTCTCTTTCTTTAACCGATGAATCAACTGCCCTTAGCTTCAAAGATGTGGATGGGCAAACTGATGGTGGAGGATTTAGCTTTATCATCGGCTCAACTTACCGTTGGCCAAATGGATGGCACTGTTGCCTCTGTAGGTCTGTTGGAATCTGCCAATCTTTCTGTGCAGGCCCTTTATGGTAGTCAATTCCATCTTCAAGCCGATTATCTGAAGCTTATCTCTGAAACAGGGTCGGCACAAATGGATACGGTGGAACTGAAAGCCCTGTTACCAAATGCTTCTGCTGATCATATTGAGCTTAGCCTTTTAAGTCAGAATCTAAAAATCGAAGGTGATGAAACAGAAGCGAACATCCACGAAATAGAGGCGGTGGCTTTTTTAGACCACCTTATACCGGCTTCTTATACTGCTTCATGCTTCCTCTTTGGAAGGGACAATGCAACAATGGGGATTTTTAACAGGGCCTCTGGGAGTCCAAAAAAAAGAGAGCGAAATGGCAACGACGTTTGCAGTCTCTTCTTCGTTGTTAGTACACCAGAGCTCAAACGTTGCCATTGCCGATGCTTTTAGTGGCACATTTGACTATAAAGAGGGGGATTGCTAATGCCCGCTTGCACTTAAGCAAAGCAGAGGTAGTTGCCCCAGAACTGCTGTTTGACAGCCCTCTCCAACAGGTGGTTCTTTCTGATGTTGTGCTCACTGCTTTAGCCCATGATCAGACAAAGGATCTGCATTTTGAAACGAGCCTATTGAGTTCAGTTACCACAAACTGGGAACAGATGCCAAAATTTGAAAGCGAACTTTTTGGTGATGCTAGTTTGACAGAAGAAGGCGGTTTTGAATTTAACCTTGATTTAAGAAATATTGATGCCCAGAACTTCCTTTCCCAGGGGAACGCTCAATTGAATTTTGCCAATAACCTCTTAGAAGCTCACCTCTTTTTCCCCGATGGGATGAGCGCCGATGCTTCCTATGCCTTTGATTCGCAAATAGGAGCGGTGAATTTTCGCTTCGACTCGTTTGCTTTGGCGCGTGTTAAAGATAGCATTCCGCAAGCAAAGGAGCTTATAAGCGACTCAACGAAATTATATGGCAATGTGCACGCTACTCTAAGTAAGGATACTTCTTTTGGGCGGGGGAGTGCCGAGCTAAGTATCTCTAATGTACATATTGGGGGAAACGAGGTTACTATCGGCTCTACGTTTAGCGGGTCGATGGACAGCTCATTGATTAGTGTTGATTCTGTGGCAGTAACCAGCGAAGATTTGCGACTTAGTTTCAGTGGAAAAATTGACCGCTCCACGTTTATTCCCGAAGGGGTCATTGCTTTACGTGATGCTCAAAGCGGTCAAAGCTTAGTAAGTGCCCAATTCACTCGCCAATCGAATCAAGGGTACAGTTACCATATAGACAGTGAAGTGCTTTTGCAAACAACTGTTCAGGGGATGGTGAGCTGGCAAGAAGAAGACCTATTGACAGCCAAAGCCGATTTAGTTCACAAAGATCTCTCATATCCGCTAGAGCTCTCCTACCGCAGCGGCCAACATAGGCTTTTACTTGGCAGCCGTTTATCACAGGCGAGTATCGAGTTACCCCAAAATAGTCCTTACCTTGGCTTAAAAGCTGAATTACATCAGCTTCCTCTTTCGCTATGGGGGCAAACAGGCTTGCTTTCAGCCAATATCGATGCAGAATTCTCATTATTTGAACAACTGTATCTTGTGATGGCCGATAAACTGAGATTTGAGGGATTTAGATGGGCCCCACACTTACCATTTGATATCGAATTCAGTGTTGAAGCCGATCCTAAAGAACTACGGCTAAGCTCTATAGAGTACCGTGATACCTTTGGGACCATCAGTGGTTATTTGACCGTGAAAAACAACACTCTTGCACAATTGATAAGCGGCACATTCAATAATGGAAGTATTGAAGGAGTGTTAAACGGCAGTGATGAATCAATGGTGGGAATATATCTTTACTCAGAAGAAGCTGAGCCCTCAGTCCTAAAAGGGGCCACTCGGTTGAGTCATCTTAGTATAGAGCGCTTTGGAATCGGTCAGAGTGGGGCTTATGTGGATGCTGTGCTTACTGGGCAAAGCGATTTGCAACAAAACAACCGCCTGTATCTGATGGCTAAAGGGGAGTTGGGTCCCAACACTCCTTTTTCGTTGGACTCTCATTTTGATGATGCTGGTTTGACTATTGAATCGGCTTCTTTCCGCTTTTTAGATACAACTGTGACTTTCTTGCCATCAACAGCTTTGCTTAGTGGCCCACTAAGGGTGCAAGCCAATGTATATAAAGATTCGTTTCTCAGTTACAAAGATGCCTCTTCTTCGATCTCATTCGATATTGTAACCGACATAGGCCCCTCTTTTTCTGTAGCAGAATGGGTAGGGCAACTCCAATCGGCAGTAAAACAGCCTCCTGTTTTGACAATTGGTCACACTAATGCTGTGCTCAACGGTGAAATTCATTGGGAAGATGGTATTCATCAACTCTCAGTCAAAGACCACTTTTGGCAGATACAACCGCTAAAAGGGGGGAGCGTTACCGCTTTTTGGGATGAGAAGACCTCTGAGTTTAGTCTAAAAACAGACAAAGGTTTCCCGGTGCAACTTAGCAGTAACGGTTTTATTAACGCTCACCATATTTCTGCAGATATAACCGATTTACAGTTTGACTTACGGCAGGTAAATGCCTTTTTTATTGAACCAATTGTTGAGTTTCAATCGGGTTTGGTCCATGGAGAGCTCATCGTTGAAGGAGATTTAGCTAAGCCCGAGTTTTATGGGACCCTTTGGGCCGATGCCATAGACTTAACAACCTTTTGGACTGTGGGAGAACAACTGAGTCTAAAAAACCCTGTTATCACCATATCAGAGAATTTGGCTGTCACTGCGTACACTCCTATTAGCATTATCCATCAGCAATCAGGACGTTTAACAAGCGCTTTGGGACGATTTGAAGCAACAATTGAAAAATGGGATATTCCCCATTACCGCATTGACATAATTGATGTGAAACAACCTATCAATCTTTGGCTTCCCCTCTACTCGCTTAACTTTAACGTCGATTCGATGGTGCAAGGCTCTTTTTCCATTGACGGAACGCCCACCGAAGAGACTTTATCGGGAAACATCCTCGTTTCGGATGCCGTTTTTTCAGTCGGCACTTCTGCTCCTCCAATCTGGTTTGTGGAAAAAGAGAGAACGAGTATCGACATGCATTTTAAAACGGGGCGCAATGTCTCTTTTTCCTATCCCACCGAAGATTCTCCCATCTTGCGGGCAACATTTGCTGAAGACCAAGAGTTCTCTTTACGCATAGAAGCTCCTTCGATGGAAGCTGCCTTTAGTGGTGAGCTAGGATTGCGTAGCGGAGAGATTTATTACATTCAAAAAAACTTTTATATTACCGAAGGTTCGCTTAAATTCCCTGTGCTCGGATCGACTAGGATGACAACTTTAATGCCTACGGTGAGCCTCAGGGCACGGCTAAGAGAGTTTGAAGCCGATGGGAATAGGGTGGATATCTACCTAATTTTGCAAGATGATCCGCTTAATGCCATTGTCCCCCGCTTTGAATCAATTCCCAGCCGTACCACCAACGAAATTTTGGAACTCTTAGGACAAAGTATCATTTCAACTGCCGCTGTGGGCCAAGGAGGGCTACAAAGTGTCTATTCAGTAGCCTCAGCTGCAACGGATGTTTTCAGTCGTTTGGGATTGTTGCAAAGTACCACTATTAGTCTTGGATTTTCTCGCGTCATTCGCCAATCGTTGGGACTGGATGTCTTTACTATTCGGACAAATTTATTGCAAAATATCCTCTTTGAAACATTGACCGGTTTTGGTTCTGATACCTCAGCTAGCCCGCTAGCCCGCTATTTAGATAACACCACTATGTATATCGGCAAATATTTGTCCAATCAATTGTATTTGCAAGGAATGCTCCATTTTAGACGGGCAATTGGGGGCCGAGGTCCCTCCTTTATGGCCCATGATTTACGCTTGGATACAGAACTGAGTATTGAGTGGTCCAACCCGTTAGCGACTTTCAGTTTTTTCACTCAGCCCGAAGAGTTGTCCGTTTTCCATTTATTCGATACTATGGGAATTAGCGTTACCAAACGCTTTGATTTCTAAAAAAGGAGACCACATGCTGCGCAAATTGGTTTCATTGTTTATCGTATCGGCTGTGTTGTTTTCACTAGCAGCAGCAGAGGTGCCGAGTTCTGATGCGTGGTGGGTAAATAAACCCATCGAACAGTTTGTTTATGTCGATTTGCATGATGTAGAGGCATCAGTCATTGATCCGTTAGTCCAACCCTTGCTGAACACCCCGTATGACCAAAAAGCCATCGATCAACTGCAAAAAAGATTGATGGAAACACACCTTTTTCTCTCGGTGGAACTAATTCCATCCCGCTTTGATCAAAGCCGTGATCGCGTGATGATGTATATTGAGTTTGTGGAGCGGCAAAAACTGCAAAAGATAACCTTTAGCGGAAATACTATTGCCACTGATCAAGAACTGCTGGACGCTATCGGTTTACAAGAGGGAGTTTTATTTGATGCCTCCCACATTGATGCGGCTGTACAAGCCATTAAAAGAGTATATCAACAAAAGCGGTACGACCGAGTTGATGTTATTCCTTCGTATGAGACTGACAGTTTAGCAACCGGCATTGATTTGTCTTTTAAACTGACCGAATATGAGTGGTATGCTAATAAGCCCATCAGAGGCTTTACATTTACGGGGCTAAAAAATGTCAGCCAAGATCAATTGGAAGATTTGGTCTATCCGTATGTGGGACGAACCTTCAGCCAAAGCTTATATAACGAAATAGAGGCCAAACTCTATGAATTGCAACGTTTTAGCTTGATTCAAGCTGAAATTAAGCGCGGGGGGACAAGCGGTAATGATGTTTACATCTCTATTGGTGTGACCGAACTGCCTGTTATTTCAGCTATCTCTTTTACAGGAAATGCCGGCATAAAAGCTAAAACCTTGGAAGATAACCTCACCATTAAAAAAGGAGACTTTGTCTCCATCTCCTTAGTTAATGCCGATAAAGAGGCCTTAAAAAAGCTCTATGTGCAGCGTGGGTATGCTGAGGTTGAAATCGATTCTTCGTATGAAGTAAACGAAGAGACAAATCGAGTAGAACTCTTATTTACTGTACAAGAGGGCTTGCAATCTAAAATTCGGGAAATTGTGTTTGTCGGCAATGAGAATATGAGTGAGTCGAGCTTAAAGAAAGAAATTTCCTCTAAAGTGCAATCTCTATTTAATAGCGGCAATTATGAAAAAGCGAAAATTGCTGCCGATACGCAAGCAATTGCTCTTGCTTACCAAAAGCGGGGCTATATTGATGTTCAGGTCCAAGAAGGACCCTCTGAAGAGCTAAGCAGTGATGATGAAAATGTACGCCGATTAAAAGTATCATTTCTCATCGATGAAGGAGAACAATGGTTCTTTGACGGCATCAGTGTACAAGGAAACACGATTTTCTCTGATGAAAAAATTGCCTCTTTGCTCTATATGAAAAAAGGGAGTGTTCTTGACATCTCCAAAGTGCAAAGTGAAATAGGCAAAATTGCCGATTTGTATTGGGATGAAGGGTATGTGGAAAATACTATTGATATAAGTGAAAAGCGTGACGATGAGACTCGCTTGGTTGCCTATACCGTCATCATTGGCGAGCACGGACAAGCCTCCGTTGAACAGATTCTTATCCGCGGACTGACAAAGACAAAAAGCTATGTCTTGGAGCGGGAACTGGAATTAAAGCCAGGTGATATTTTCAGCAAAGACAAATACATTCGCAGTGCCCAAAACCTCTACAATACTGGCTTACTGGTCAACCTTGAACCATCTATTAGTTATGGAACCCAGCCCAATTCATTAATTATTACCTACGATGTAGAAGAGGGCAACCAAATGAACATCGGCTTTGGGGCGACATTTGGAGGCAATGTGGAAGGATTCCCTGTCTCCGGGTTTTTGTCTTGGAGTGATACGAACGTTGGTGGTACCGGCCGTGATTTGGAGATTATGACAGAACTCTCTCCCAACTCCCAAACAGTATCCTTGGGCTTCAGAGATACATGGGTGAAAGACAAGCGGTGGAGTAACGGTTTAAATCTTTCGTTTAACCGCAGCACCTATGCTAACGGTATGCAGCTAGCCGACCATTCTCCCACTTCGGAGCTGAGGGGCAATCAAGCTTTCCCCAAAGGCTATACAAGTTATGAGCAGTGGAAAGATGATCGGTTTGCTGTTCCTGATGAGCAGTTTTTAATGCCGTATCAGTACCTTAAATTTTCTTTGGGATATACAACCGGTTACACCTTTATGCTTCCCGGAGGAAGATTGTCGTTGTCTGTAGGGCCGACGGTTACCCTTAACAGGGCCTTATTTGATGCCGATATCTACACCCCCTTTGATTATCTAATTGGCAAATACCAAGAAAGCTGGCAGTTTTCCAACCGTATCGGAATGGGATTGAGCTGGGATGGACGCGATTTGATTGCCAATCCAACTAAAGGCTATGTGATTACTCAGAATCTTACCTATGCTGGGGGTGTGTTAGGTGGTTTGTCCAACTATATGCGCACTTCTACCAGTGCTTCCGCCTTTTTGAAAGTCTTTGAAATACGGAAAGAGAAAATCACTCCGGCGGTAGTCAGCCTTAATACGACCGTCTCTTTCATGTTTGACCAATATTTCCCCAAAAGCGGTGATTGGAGCAATTGGGAAAAGGGGATAATGGCCTCTAAATATGAGTATTTGTATATCGACGGAATTACAATCGCCCGCGGTATATCCCCCGAATTCTATTTTGAGTTCTTATGGGACTCTTCGTTGGAATTCAGTATTCAGCTTGCTGAAAATATTTTGTGGGCCGAAGCTTTTATCAGTGCAACTGGCGGTTCTGCCGACTTACAGAGTGTCGGTGTTTCGCCACTAGGGTGGTACTTTGGTGCCGGTATTGGCATCAAGTTAAAAGTCCCGGGGTTCCCCTTAGGACTCTATTTAGTCAAAAATGCCCACAAAATAGGGGATGACGCTTTTGAATGGGAAGGAGGGCCCATTTTCCATAATGCAGGAGTCGATACAAGTGGCTTGAAGCTGGTCCTTGCCATTACGACCAGTATTTATTGATAGGGGAAGCATGGAACCAAATATCGCAACACCTATGATGGAGCAATACCTTTCTTTGAAGCAGGAGCATCAAGATGAGGTACTCTTTTTCCGGTTAGGCGATTTTTATGAGATGTTTTTGGACGATGCCAAAGAGGTTTCCCAAATACTAAACATCACCCTTACCAGTCGTAACGGGGTTCCTATGTGCGGCATTCCGTATCATGCAGCTACCGGTTATATTAAACGCCTTCTTGATGCGGGTAAAAAAGTAGCTATTTGCGAACAAACAGAGATGCCGGGCCAAGGCCGCTCTATTGCCAAGCGGGAAGTAGTCCAAATTATATCACCGGGAACGGCAGTGGAAGAGGAGTTTTTGGATGAAACGAAAACATCGTACCTGCTGGCCATCTCTTTTCATAAAGAGGCTATCTACTGTGCTTATAGCGATGTTTCTAGCGGAGTGCTTCATCTTGTTGATTTGCCTTATGAAAAGAAACTGGAGGCGCTGTACAGTTTAGTTGAACAATTACAGCCTAATGAACTCCTTCTTAATGAAGAAGATTATTTCTCATTTGCACTGTTTGCCGCATTTGTTGATGAACAGTCCATGGCTAAAACACGCTTACCTGCCTGGTATTTTTCCCAGTCGCAAGGCTTGAGTCTGTTAAGCTCTCATATGGGAACTCTTAATTTAAAACAATTTGGCTTGCAAGACGATAGTTTGCTACTTGAAGCAGCAGGAGCGCTGTTTCGCTATTTACAGCACACAGCCAAAAATTCACTCATTCATCTTCAAACACTTACACTAGTAGAGCAAAACGATTATCTGCTCATCGATGAAGCTTCACGGAAAAATCTTGAGTTACTGCATAATCTGCAAGATGGCTCGGAACAACGAACTCTTTACAGTGCCCTAAATAAAACGACAACCCGAGGTGGCTCTAGGCTTTTAAAAGAGTGGATTGCTTCGCCTTTAGCCTCTTTGGCAGCTATAACTCATAGGCAACAGTGGGTAGAGTGGTTCTTTGAGCAAAACGATGAGAGGGGACGAGTCCGCTCGCTTTTGGCCAAAGTGCGTGATGTGAACCGCTTGGCAACACGAGTCTCTATGAACCGCAGTCAACCGCAAGATCTTGTGGCCATTGCCAATGCCATTCAATGTTTTTTTGAGCTGACAGAAGTCCACCAAGAGCGCTATCTTTCGCTTTTGGGCTTCCATGTAGAGTCCAAAAACATGGAAAATATTGTCGATTTGATGGATCTTATTTTCCGATCGATTAACAGCGAAGTGCGCGGTAGCTATGAGATAGGAAATGTGATTACCACAGGGTTCAACAGCGAATTAGATGCCAAGCGCTCTTTGGCTCAAAAAGGTTTTGACGCTGTTGGAGAATATGTGGAAAAGCTGAAGCAGGAAACAGGGATTAATGCTATCAAAACAGGCCAAAATAAAATTATTGGCTACTATGTGGAAATATCCAAACTCCATTCCAAAGCTGTGCCCCCCTTTTTGTTTCGCAAACAAACCTTGGTTAACGCCGAACGGTATACGACCGAAGAACTCTCTTTATTGGAACAAGAAATTAATAGTGCCACCGATCAAGCTGCCCAATTAGAGAGAAAACTCTATGATCAGATAGTAGAATCTTGCAAAGAGCACACGGCCACTTTACTGAGTTTAGGACTCTTTTTCTCCACCCTCGATGTGTTGCAATCGTTAGCACATGTGGCTCACAGTGAACACTATTGCAAACCCTTAATGGTAGAAGAGGATGTTTTAGTTATTGAAGAGGGGAGGCATCCGGTTGTAGAGCAACATTTGAAGCGAGGAGAGTTTGTTGCCAACAGCATTGATTTGACGGCAACTGATCGCCGCTTTTAGCCTGATTACCGGACCTAATATGGCCGGTAAATCGACCTATCTTCGACAAACGGCCCTTATTGTGCTGATGGCCCACCTTGGGGCTTTTGTTCCGGCAACAAGTGCGACCATCGGTATTGTCGATCGGCTTTATTGCCGAGTGGGAGCTTCTGATAACTTAGCTAGAGGTGAATCAACATTTCTTATCGAAATGCAGGAGGCTGGTTATATTCTCAGAACGGCTACCTCCCGCTCATTGGCTATCATGGATGAGTTGGGACGAGGAACGAGCACTCAAGATGGTATGTCAATTGCCTATGCCGTCATGCGAGCCATGATTGAAATGAACGTTAAAACGCTCTTTGCTACCCATTATCATGAGTTAACGATGCTCGATACCAGCGGTATGCAGCTTTTGACTTTGGAAGTCACTGAAACCAAACGCTCCATTCTCTTTTTGCGCAAAGTAAAAGAGGGGTCTGCTCCCAGTTCCTACGGGTTGCATGTAGCGCGCATGGCAGGCTTGCCTCAGCATGTTATCGCAGAAGCTTCAGCTTTTCAAAAGCACCATTTTGCCGATTATGCTCTTAAAGGGGACTTGCTGCAGCTCGATTTATTTACCGGCAGTGTTGCTGAGCATGCTTTAGTTGCCGATGACCTGTATGACGAGCTAGCCAAGCGAATTCGTTCTTATCCGTTGGATGAGATGACTCCCTTACAAGCAATGCAGTTTCTTGGTGAACTACAAGAAGAATTAGAGAAGCAGATCTAAGAGCCCTCATATTGACAAGAAAGGGGGAATCTCATAAGCTGTAGCCAGTGAGAGCAGTTTTTTGGGGGATCGCAAGTGCCGATCCTTTTTTTATGGGTATCAGATGCAAAACAAATTAAGAGAAGACCAGTTTTTCCAACACATAAGTGCCTTGTTAAGGCCCACAGGATTACTGGTTGTGGACGCCAAAAAGCAGAAAGGGAGAGTGGACACCCACGCCGTTGTTATTATTACCAATAGCGACCATACGGTGGGTATTGATGAGTGTACTCAAGCCCACAAGATTATCTTTGCCCGCTTGGCGTTGGAGACAGGACGAGAACATCTTGATTTGGAAGTTTCGACCCCCGGTGTACAGCGGGTTTTCAAAGATGTGTGGGAGTTTTTCCTCTTTACCGGTAAACGGTGCAGAGTCTACGACAATTTGAACAACTGCTGGGCTGAAGGAATTATTACAGAACCGACTGAAACGGAGATTGTACTCTCAGACGTTTCAATCGATGATAGCAAACAACTGCTTCAAGACTACCGCATTCGGTATGAGAATGTGCAAAAGGCGAAATTGGCATATGCATGGGAGGATATGAAATAATGTCCAATGATTTAGGTGAAGCAATACGAGCTTTAGTGAACGAAAGGGGCATCAGCGAAGATTTAGTACTTGAAACTATTCGCGGATTGCTGCTTGCCGCTTTCAAAAGGAAGTTCGGCACCAGTGACAATGCAGTCGTTGAATTCAACGAGGATAGAGATAATGTAAACCTCTTTGCCAGAAAAATGATTGTTGATGACGACGAGTTTTATGGTGAATTTACTGAAATTCCCCTTACCGAAGCTCGCGAGCTCCATGAAGACTGTGAAATTGGTGATGAAATCCTCATTCCCATCGATCCCAAAACGTTTGATCGTATCTCAGTGCAAAGTGCAAAACAAAAAGCAAAGCAGGATCTTAGAGAAATTCAAAAAGATACCCTCTACTCTGAGTTCAAAACAAAAGAGGGGGAGATGATTATTGGGTACTACCAACGCGAATCAAATGGCGATATTTTCATAGACTTGGGTAAAATTGAGGGAATTCTCCCTAAGAAGTATCAAAGTCCGCGCGAAGTCTA
Source organism: Sphaerochaetaceae bacterium (assembly GCA_050950025.1). Lineage (GTDB taxonomy): Bacteria > Spirochaetota > Spirochaetia > Sphaerochaetales > Sphaerochaetaceae > JBMNGW01. The sequence goes on from JBMNGW010000008.1 coordinate 56,064, forward strand.
TCGCAAGAATGACAAAATTAAGTGCTATGTGCATCAAGTTGAAAAACCTGAGCATGGACAATTAAGAGTTGTTCTTTCCCGTACCCATACTGAATTTGTGCGTAAGCTCTTTGAGTTGGAAGTTCCTGAGATTTATGATCATTCCATTGAAATTCATAAGATTGTCAGAGAACCGGGGTACCGCACTAAAGTGGCTGTCTATTCCCATCGCAGTGATCTTGATCCAGTGGGCGCTTGTGTAGGCTTAAAAGGGATTCGGGTGCAAACCATCATGCGGGAAATGGAAGGGGAGAGAATCGACATTCTCCGCTATGATCCCAATCCCGCCGAATACATTAAAAACTGCCTATCCCCGGCCGAAGTTAAACGAGTGGTGATTTTAGACGAAGGTAAACGAACAGCAGTGGCAATTGTGGATGATTCACAGCTCTCTTTGGCCATTGGCAAGCAGGGAATCAACGTCAGATTGGCTAATAAACTTGCTGATTGGATTATTGACGTAAAGACGCTTGACCTGTATCGTGAAATGGACCTCGACGTAGAGATGAAAGATCGGGTTGATGCACTGTTTGGCGATGCCCCCGATGTTGAGCCTGAGTATTACGATGAACAAGATGAAGAATTCTTGTTAAGCGACATTGGTGAACTTGATAAGGCTTTGATCGACAAACTGCAATTCCATGATGTCTATTCTATTGAAGAGTTCGTCAACCTCACCAAAGAGGAATTGTTGGAGTTTGGCGATATTTCAGAAGAAGAGATTGAGAAGATTCACGCCATTCTTGATGAATACGTCGATATTGTTGAAGAGGAGGAGGAAGAGGTTGAACACCAATTCCTCTGTCCCGAGTGTGGACACTCCTTAACAGCCGACATGACAGTCTGTCCCAACTGCGGAGTCGGTTTGAGCTTTGAGGAAGTGGAAGAACACGAGGAGTAATGAAGAGAACCTATGACGGAAGAAGATAAGAAACCTAAAACAACCCTAATAAGACACTCACGTACTGCTGCTCCACCCGCTGCTGCAACTACAGAGGCTGAGCGGCCTGTGGAGAAGAAAAAGGTCGTGGTGGTGAAAAAGAAGGTTGTAGTGGTTCGACCGCAGAGTATCCCAGTAAAAGAGGAGCCGGTTGAGAAGCAGCCTGTTAAAGAACAGCAAGTGCAAGTCGCCGATCCAGAACCCGCAGTTGAAGCTCCAAAACCGGTGGCAAAGAAAAAAACGGCCGCTGCTGCACCTCGAAAATCTGACCATCCGTTTAAACGGACTCCCAATGTGGGTGTCTCTTCTCCCATAGTACGTGATCCGAAGAACTTACCCCCAGTTCCCGGCCAAGGGCAAAGTGCTGAAGCTCATGCTCAGTGGCGGAAGAATAACCCACCGCAAAACCGGCAGTTTGTTCCCCGCGGAACCACAGGGGCCCGTCAAGTTGGCCAAGTCGGCGGACAAGGTCCACGCCAAGGAGGGACAGCCGATCGTCGCGCTCCTTACCAAAGACCCCAAGGACAGGGAGGCAGGCCCCCTTATCAACAGAACAGGCCTTCAGGCGGTTTCCGCCCGCCCCGTCCCGGTTCAGGATCACCTCCTCCAATGGACCTCAATCCGGCAGCTCAAAAGACCTCTAAGAAAGTATTCCGTAAAAAGAGAGATTTTGTCCGTCCCGAGCGAGTTACTGAGCGTGATTTCCACATCAGGCGCAAAGATCAACATAAAGCTAATCCTGTTCCCAAGAAAATTGACATCATGGAAGTCATCACAGTTGCCGATTTGGCTAAGAAAATGAACCTTAAGGCCTCGGAAGTCATTGGGAAATTGCTGCAAATGGGGATGATGGTTACCATTAACCAACAAATCGACTCCGATGTGGCTACCTTGATTGCCAGCGAATACAACTGTGAAGTCAATATTGTGTCGCTGTATGATGAAACGTTAATAGCAACCGAAGAAGATACTCCCACCGATTTGCTTCCCAGAGCCCCCATTGTCACTATTATGGGTCACGTCGATCATGGAAAGACAAAACTTTTGGATGCCATTCGCTCGACAAACCTCGCTTCCAAAGAATTTGGTGGTATCACGCAGCATATCGGCGCCTATAAAGTAAATCTTCCGGACAAAGGCGATGTTGTATTTCTTGATACTCCCGGTCACGCAGCTTTTACTTTGATGCGTTCCCGCGGAGCCCAAGTGACTGACATTGTCGTTTTGGTAGTGGCAGCCAATGATGGGGTGATGCCGCAAACGATTGAGGCTATTGATCATGCCAAAGCTGCCAAAGTTCCCATTATTGTGGCAGTTAATAAAATTGACTTAAAAGATGCCAATGTCGATCGAGTTAAACAACAACTCTCCGATCGGGGCCTAATGCCCGAAGAGTGGGGCGGGCAAACACTGTATAGTGAAATATCGGCACTGAAGAATATCGGTATTGATGAACTGCTGGACACCATTTTACTGCAAGCTGAAATGCTTGAGCTAAAAGCCAATCCCCATGTACGTGCCGAAGGAAAAATTCTTGAATCAAGAATTGACCAAGGTCGCGGTATTGTGGCCTCGGTGCTCATTGAGCGGGGAACCTTACATCAGGGCGACAACTTTGTAGCCGGTATTTATCCGGGGAAAGTGCGAGCTATGGTTGATGATCATGGACAACACATCACCGAAGCAGGTCCTTCAACCCCTGTTGAGATTATTGGGTTAAGTGATGTTCCGGGTGCCGGTGATCCGTTCCAGGTTACCGAAAATGAGAAACAAGCACGGTTGGTTGGCTCTAAGCGCCAAGAGCTTGAACGCCTTGGCCAAGCAAGAAATGTTACCAAGACAACCATTGATAATATTTTTGAAAAAATGCAAGACGGTACAATTCAAGAGTTCAATGTCATCATTAAAGGAGATGTCCAAGGCTCGGTTGAAGCTGTCCAAAATGCTTTGGAAAAACTTTCCAACGATGAAATCAGACTGCATGTGCTGCGAGCCAGTGCCGGGGCCATCATTGAAGACGATGTGAACCTAGCTATTGCTTCGGATGCTATCGTTCTTGGCTTTAATGTCCGCCCGACGCCCAAAGCTCAGCTTTTATCTGAACAGGAAAAAGTTGAGATTCGTCGCTACAATATTATCTATGATGCAATAGACGATATAAAGGCAGCTATGGAAGGGATGCTCACCCCCGATCGCAAGGAAATTGTCATCGGTGAAGTTGAGGTGCGCGATACCTTTAAGGTGCCCAAAATTGGTCTTATTGCCGGCTGTTATGTCCTTGATGGTAAAATTAAACGCAATGCCCAAGTTAATGTGATTCGTGATGGCATCAAACTTCATGCAGGCAAAATCTCATCGCTGAAGCGCTTTAAAGATGATGCACGCGAAGTGAGTGCCGGATTTGAATGCGGAGTTGGAGTTGAGAATTATCATGACCTTCAAAGTGGCGATATTTTGGAAGTCATTGATGTTATTGAAATCGCCAAAAAGTTGACTATTAATGAATGATCATGTGCAAAAACGGCTAGAAAGTCGCATACAGCAAGCTATTAGCTCCATGATAGTGCTTCAAGAAATTAAGCACCATCAGCTTAGTGCTTTTGTCTCTATCAGCAAAGTCTCTTTGAGCAAGGACAAAGCGTATGCGACAGTTTGGGTCTCTTCCTTTGAAGAGGATAAGAAGCTGGAGGATTCAGTTCAGGCATTGCAGCAGGCAGCGGGGTTTATCCAAAGAAAACTTGGCACACTGCTTAAAACGCGCAATACTCCCAAGCTTACCTTCAAATCAGATACCTCTGTAAAGGAAGGGCAGGCCGTCAATCAGCTTATAGAGAGTCTGCATATTTCTGATGAGTAGTGGTTCTTCTCTTCTATTGATAGACAAACCAAGCCAAGTGACCTCTTTTTCGGCTCTGTCTCCCATTAAAAGGAGCATTGCCAAAAAAGTAGGGCACTGCGGAACTCTTGATAAATTTGCCACAGGTCTTTTAATTGTGCTTACCGGCTCTTATACCCGGTTAAATCAATTATTTAGCTCCTTAGATAAAACCTATGAGGCTGTGGTGGAATTTGGCAAGCAAACTGACACCTTAGATCCAGAGGGCACCATAACCCATAGTGGGTCAATACCAACTCGAACAGAAGTGCAACAGGTTATCTCTTCTCAATTTCTTGGATCGATTATGCAAGAACCTCCTGTATATTCGGCTCTTCATATCGATGGGAAAAGAGCACATGTTTTAGCTCGCCAAGGAGAAGAAGTAACCATACCAAAACGACGTGTTACTATTTACAGCTTAACTGTTGAGCATTGGGATCCACCGTTTGCCCATTTGGCCATCCACTGTTCCAAAGGAACGTACATCCGCTCCCTAGCGAGGGATATTGCTTTGGCGTGTAACAGTAGAGCCTATGTAAAAGAGCTCAAACGCACTGCCATCGGTCCTTATAAGCTTACTGAAGCTGCCTTGGCAGAAGACGAGCCGGCTCTCAGAGCTCAAATACAGCAATCTGAGAAGCAGCTTGCCCGTCTTCCCAATATTGCCCACATGGTTTTAAACAAAGAGGCTACTAGGCGCCTCTGGTATGGAAACTTGCCCAATGAACGTGGTATCATCAGCTCTACAGCAAAACAGCAAGACACCCATGTCGTGCTTCAGAATGAACATGCTCAATCATTGGCTGTAGCTGCACTAAATGATGCTTTGCTACCGCACAAGCTGGTGGGGTATATAGGTGCAAAGGATAGGTAATGGTAGTTCTAAGCTTTGATCAGCTCTATAAAACCAAAGAACTGAAGCAGATGCCTGCAATCCTCTCCATCGGCGTATATGATGGGATGCACATCGGCCATCAAAGGATTATCGGCACCACCGTAGAATTGGCCCAAAAAGAGGAGGGGACTAAAAGCGCAATCCTCACCTTTTCTCAGAATCCAAAGACACTTTTGGGACGTAATCCTTATGACAAACCACTTATGAGCCTGCGCCAATTTACTGAAACGCTGATTGGCCAAGGGGTGGATTACCTTGTTGTGATTGACTTTTCTCCCGAATTTAGTAAACTGACCGGAGAGGAGTTTATTGCCCGCTGTTGCGATATTTTTGCTGTTCGTGCAGTTGTTGTTGGGGAAAATTTCCGTTGTGGGCTAAAAGCCGATACGGGAGTTAAAGAGCTAAAAGAGCTTCTGCCCCGCTATGCACAAAACGCTCAATTGCATGTTCCATCCATGTATACATTATTAGATGGGACGATTGACAGCAGCACAATTGTGCGGCGTACACTTACTCAGGGCAGGGTAGCGGAAATTCCGAACCAGCTCGGCAGGCATTATTCGGTGGACTTGGCCCATATACCTTCCAGGAACAGCGGATACCCCCTGCTTTTTGCGATCAGTTCATTTGTGCAGCTCCTGCCGCCACCGGGAGCGTACGAATCTGTGCTTGTGTTGGAAGACAGGTCGACTGTTGCAGTTATAGCTGTCGTGGGACAAGAGTTTCTTGAACTGCGAAGCAACTGTGAGTCGGAAAAAAGCGTTTTCCCAGCAGGCTCTGCCACTGTTCGCTACGATAATTTGCAATTTGTAAAGGAGTTGACTTAATTATGTTGACAAAAGAGATGAAAAGCCAAATTGTGGCTGAATATGGCGGTTCCTCTGCCAATACCGGCAGCAGCGAGGTGCAGATTGCCCTCTTAACAGCCCGTATTCGTGACTTACAAAGTCATTTTGACACGTTCCCCAAAGACCATGCTAGCCGCCGCGGTCTTTTGAAGATGGTTGGTCAAAGACGCCGGCTACTAAAATATGTAAGAAATCAGGATATTAACCGCTATCGTGAACTGATTCAAAAACTTGGCCTGAGAAAGTAATTGAACAGTGAAATTAGTGGATTCAGATCAGCCTTAGAGCTCTTTGCTTGAGCTTTAGGGCTGTCTCTGTTTCAGAAGAGAAAGAAGTAGGAAAAAAGAATGAAATCAGTAACAATGAAACTAGGCTCTGGAGAATTGACTCTTCAGACAGGAAAAATGGCTAAACAAGCCAATGGATCTATTTATGCTATTTATGAAGGGAGTGCCGTTTTAGCTACGGCTTGCAGCGGCTCAGCACCCGACAAACCCCTCGACTATGTTCCTTTACAAGTTGAGTATAATGAGAAATATTATGCAGCCGGTAAAATCCCCGGCGGATTTTTAAAACGTGAAGGGCGTCCCAAAGATAAGGAGATTCTTGTCTCTCGGCTGATTGACCGCCCGATGCGCCCTCTGTTTGATAAAGCTTTTGGTCGGGAGATACAAATCATTCCCACTGTCATCAGTACCGATATGGTTAACCCGCCCGATATGATCGCCATCATTGCCTCTTCTGCGGCCGTTGTAGTCAGCGACATTCCGTTTAACGGACCTGTTGGGGCTGTGCGCGTTGCTTATATCGACGACCAGTACATTATTAACCCCACATTCCAGCAGATTGAAAAAGCAGAGCTTGAAATCGTGGTAGCAGGAACCGAAGAGGGGATTACCATGGTTGAAGGGGGAGCCAAACAGGTCTCTGAAGAGATGATGCTTAAAGCCATCGATGCCGCCCAGCCGGTAATTGCCGACATTTGTCGTTTGCAAAAAGAGCTCGCTTCTTTAGCCGGTAAAGAGAAGCTGCCGCTGATGGAAATTAAAGAAGACCTCTCCTTTTTAGACCCCATTAAAGCCTTTGCTTATCCTTTGTATAAAAAAGCCTCTTTTGTGAAAGGTAAAATGGAGCGCTATGCTGCCTTAGATGCCGTTAAAGAAGAGGTCGTAGAAAAATTTGCCGACGAAATTGAAGAAAGCGGCACTCCCGAGAAAATCAGGGAGATGTTTGAAGACATGGAATACGAAATCCTTCGCACCTCTATTTTAGATGAGGGAGTGCGAACCGATGGGAGAAAAGTGGACCAGGTGCGCACCATAACCAGTGAAGTGGGCCTCTTACCCCACACTCACGGCAGTGCTTTATTTACCCGTGGAGAGACACAAAGCTTGGCTACCACCACCTTAGGATCTGCCAGTGATGAGCAGATGTTCGACACCATCGATGGTGATAAACATTTCTCCAACTTTATGCTCCACTACAACTTCCCCCCCTTCTCCGTAGGAGAAACAGGGAGACTGAGCACCGGAAGACGGGAAATTGGTCATGGCCATTTGGCTCAACGAGCCCTAGAGGCCGTCATTCCTCCCAAAACCGAGTTTCCCTACACCATGCGGGTGGTATCAGAGATTCTTGAGTCCAATGGCTCTTCTTCAATGGCCAGTATTTGTGGCGGTTGTCTTTCGTTAATGGATGCCGGAGTGCCGATAACTCAGCCGGTAGCCGGTATTGCCATGGGGTTAATAACCGAAGGCTCCGATTACAAAAAATATGTGGTCCTTAGCGATATTTTGGGAGAAGAAGACCATCTTGGCGATATGGACTTTAAAGTTGCCGGAACTAAAGATGGTATTACTGCCTTCCAAATGGATATTAAGATTGCCGGAGTAACTGGAGAAATCATGGCAAAGGCACTTTCACAAGCTAAAGAGGGGCGGATGCACATTCTTGGCGAAATGAATAAAACACTTGCCAGCCCAAGAGCCGAGATTTCCGAACATGCTCCCAAAATCCTTACGTTTAAAGTCGAAGAAGATAAAATCGGAGCAGTCATTGGTACTGGAGGCAAAACGATTAAAGGAATTGCCGAGCAAACCGGGGCCGAAATCAATATTGAAAATGACGGGGTAGTAACAATCTTTGGCAAAAACAGTGCCAGTGCTCAAAAAGCCCTCGATTTAGTCAAATCGATTGTTGAAGAGCCCGAAGTTGGCCGCATCTACCAAGGAACAGTCAAACGTATTATGGACTTTGGTGCGTTCATTGAGATATTGCCCGGTAAAGAGGGATTGTGCCACATTAGCAAACTCTCCAGAACCCGAGTAAATAACGTTAATGACGTGTTGAGCATGAACCAGGAGATTCCGGTCAAATTACTTGAAATTGATCGCATGGGACGGCTTAATTTAAGCTACATCGACGCTTTGGAAGAACAGAAGGAATAGGGATGGAGCAGATAACTCTTACGTGCACTGTGGCTGACGGTTCTCAATTGCCTCAGTATGCCACCAAAGGGTCTGCTGGCGCCGATATCTGTGCTTTTTTAACCGAGCCTGTCACCTTAGAACCAAATGGTGGCAGGGCTCTTATACCAACCGGTATTGCCATGGAAATTCCTGCGGGGTACGAAGTCCAAATTCGCCCCCGCAGCGGATTGGCATTTTCATACGGAGTAACTGTTCTCAATGCACCGGGGACCATCGACAGTGATTACCGCGGAGAGATCAAAATTATGTTGATCAACTTGGGCCAGCAGGAGTATGTAATTACTGATGGCATGCGAATTGCCCAATGTATTGTCGCTCCAGTAATAAGTGCCAATTTTACGCAAGTATCTTTTTTAAGTGACAGCGACCGCGGAGCAAAGGGGTTCGGCTCAACGGGGGTGTAGCATGGCTCAGAAGGCTCAATACGGGCTTTTACGGCGATACTTGCTTAAAGAATTCGTTTTGGCTTTAGCCGTTTCGCTCCTCTTCTTTTTCTTTATTTTCTTTGTGAATCAACTGCTCCTTTTTGCCCAGCGCATTTTGCTTAAAAATGTCAATGTAGAAAGTGTGTTGCTGTTGGTCCTTTTTTCCTTGCCGCAAATTTTATTATATACTATCCCATTTTCCACTCTTACAGCTTCTGCTATGGTCATCGGAGACTTAAGTGAGCGCCGTGAAATGTTAGCTTTAAGGAGCTTAGGTATACCGCTACGCAAAGTCTTTGAACCACTGTGTATCTGTGCTGTTGTGTTGGGAATGTTTACTTTTTTTGTTGCTGATACGCTGCTACCGTATAGCAATCTCCATTTTAAAGAACTATATGCCGATTTGATGCAAGAAATACCCACTTTGGAACTTAATTCATATTCAGTAAATCATATTGGAGATATTATACTGGCAGTAGGGGAGGTGGAGAAAGGCAAGCTTTCCTCTCTTATTCTACTAGATAATAGTGACAGAGAAAACCAGAGGCTGGTAAGTAGTTCTGAGGGCACTATTGAATTAGTCGATATCAATTCACTCTTATATAGGCTTGAATTAAAAGATCCATTACTTTTGAGTACTGCAGCCTCTGATTTGGAAGACTACTCCTTAGCAAAAGCCCAAAATCTTACCTATTATTTAGATTTTTCTTCTCAGGTAACTCGATTTACCGATATAACTCCTTCTCAGCTTTCTAGCAGAGATTTATTGCAAGAAATCGCACTGCGGCAAGCCGATTTACAGATTCAAATTGACCAAAAAGAGAAAACATTGGCCGCTTTACAAGCTCAAGCTGCTTTTTTGATGCGCCAACTTACCCTGCATGGAGGACAAGGGGCTGATGTGCGAGTTTTAACCCAATTGCACGATGATATTGACGAAATTAGGAAACACAAGCCCATCAATTTTTATATTCAATACTACAAAGCTGAATTGCACAAAAAAATAGCTTTGGCCTTTAGTTGCCTTATGTTGATGTTTTTGACGTTCCCTTTATCATTGGTACAATTAAAACACGGCAAGCTTTTTGGCTTTGCCCTCAGTTTAGTGATTGCCTCTGCGTATTGGTTTCTTCTCTTTTTTATGCAAACCAATATTTTGGATCCTCGGTTTAATCCCGGATTACTGATTTGGGTCCCTAATTTAGTGGCACTGGGTATCAGTCTCATTTTTCTAATCCGTTCGGTACGCCTATGAAACGACTTGATCGCTATATCGTTGGTAGCTTATTAAAAATGATGCTCTTCTCATTGCTCTTAATCAGTTTTGTGATTGTCTTATTTGATACATTTAAGCAACTTGATGTGTATATGAACCAAGGGGTCAGTTATAAGGAAATAGGCACTATTGCTCTCCTATTTTTCCCCCAAGCCGCTGTTTGGGCTATTGGGCCATCTCTGCTATTTGCTGCCACCTATTTTTTATCATCATTGCATGCCAATAACGAGATGCTGATTTTATCGAATTGCGGCTATCCTTATAGACGAATTATTATGCCAATTTTAGTGGTAGCACTTGTTTTTGTCTCTTTTCAATTTGCTTTAAACGAATATGGGGCTATTCCCCTAGGAGTACGAAAACAACAGCAGCAAGAGCAGTTAATTGGTTCTACTACCCTTAATGATAACCAAGATATTAGCTTATTAGATCCCGGTGGCACGTACCTCATCCATGCCAAGCGCTATTTGGAACAGCCAAAAACACTTGTGGGAGTAACGGTCGTTTTTTTGGATGAAAAAGGGGACATTGAAGGACGAGTTGATGCTCAAAGTGCCTCTTTTAACGGCTCTTATTGGGTCCTTTATGATGCTACAGTACATCAATTAAACGCAAAGGAGCTGAAAGTGGCCTCTGCAGTGCAAAAAGAGTACCACAACGAGCACCTTAAACTTGAGCCGGAGCTTTTTCGCAACCTGATAGCCGATGTCAATACAATGCCGTTACGAGGTGCTTTTTCCTATCTAAAGCGCCTTGAAACGATTCATATGAGCCAGTACACTGTGCTCGCTGTCGATGTATACGACCGTATTGGGATGAACTTCATCCCCTTAGTATTGGTTCTTATTGCTTGTATGACGCAGCTTAGGTGGAAAAAGAACCTCCTGGTGTTAAGCATTGTGGCCTCTTTGGTCATTGCCATTGTCTATTTCGTGCTTCATATGGTAAGCATTATTTTAGCCAAGCAGGGAGTTATTACCCCCATTTGGGGAGTTATGGGACCTATTGTTGTCCTCTTTTTCTTATCACTGCCAATTACATTGCTACAAAAGGGAAATGCATGAAACACCTATTCACACCCATCCACCAAGATACTTCCTCCCAAGCTCGCTTAGGCAAGCTTAATTTACCCCATGGAGAGGTTTTGACTCCTGTTTTCATGCCTGTAGGGACAAACGGAACGGTTAAAGGGATGTATCATCAAACGGTAGCTGATATCGGATATCGTCTTATTTTAGCTAACACTTATCATTTGTACCTCCGTCCCAAAGTGGAAGTGCTCAAGCATTTTGGTGGACTGCATGCTTTTAGCAATTGGAAACACAATATTCTGACAGACAGTGGTGGGTTTCAAGTTTTCAGCCTCTCTAAGTTGCGCAAAATTAGTGAAGAGGGAGTCACTTTCCAAAGTCATATTGATGGCTCGCGCCACCATTTGACCCCAGAAGATGTCATTGAGATCCAGCAGGTTATCGGCAGTGATATTTTAATGTGCTTAGATGTGTGTACCCCTGCCGATATCTCATACCGCCAAGCTAAAGAAGCTTTGAATACAACTCATCAATGGGCAAAGCGTTCATATGAGAAATGGAGTGAGCTCGATTCTTTTGAGGGAAATTTATTTGGGATCATCCAAGGCAACTTTTATAAAGATTTGCGTAAAGAGAGCGCTTTGTTCCTAGGAGAAATGGATTTTCCCGGTCTTGCCATCGGCGGGTTATCAGTGGGGGAGAGTGCCCAACAATTTACCGATTTTCTGGGGTATACTGCAGAATTTATGCCTTCTGAGCGACCTCGCTATGTGATGGGCATAGGTTCTCCCGATTATATTTTAGCGGCAATTGAAAACGGCATCGATATGTTTGATTGTGTCTTAGCAACTCGAGCGGGGCGCAACGGGTCGATATTTAGCCTAGATGGAATGGTTCAAATGAAAAAGGCAGCCCATGAGTTTGATGATGGTCCGTTAAGCCCGGGGTGCAGTTGTACTGCATGTACCCATTACTCCAGAGGGTATGTGCGTCATCTGTTTAAGGCAGAAGAAATGCTCGGCGGCATGTTAGCTACCGAGCATAATCTGACGTTCTTGTACCAATTGCTTGCCGATTGTCGCCAAGCAATTGCGGAAAACCGGTTTGCTTCTTTTAAAAAGAGCTTTTTAAGCCGCTTTTATTAACTGATATCGATTGTCTCAATAGACAAAACGGTGAAATCATACTTTTTCTCATTTATCTCAAAGCTAAAGCGCTCTCCTTTTTTATGGTTGAGGAGCTTAGAACCAAATGGAGCTAAATAACTGATGGTATTGCGCGCCGGATCAGATTCCCATGGTCCAAGGATTTGGTAGATATCTTCAGTTTCATTGATATGGTTTTTTAACGTTACTTTAGTACCAAAGGCAACTTTGGAGGCTTCTAAAGAGCTTTGTTGGACAATAGTGGCCCGTGATATTTCATCATTAAGGCGCATCATAGTAGCATTTAATAAGCTTTGACGTTCTTTGGCAGCTTTAAACTCAGCATTTTCACGCAAATCTCCCAACGAAAGGGCTGCTCCTAATTCTTTAGCGTTATCGACTATCTCAACATTCATGATGTGATCAAGTTCTTGTTGCTTTTCGATAAACTTCGCGCGGGTAACCAGCAGACCACTGGTGACAATTTCACTTACTGCTTCCTCTTCACCTAAAAAGATGAATGAGGGGAATTTATCGAGAATCAGGTGTTTGACTTCAATCTTTTTAGCAGGATCAAGTCCTTGCATTCGTTGAACAATGAAGTTGAGTCTTTGAGCCGAACCTTCATTGGCCTGTTTAAGGAAATCAAAAATAAGGCGTTCATCAAAAAGGATAGTCGAAAGTGTTTTGGCAATTTTGCGGTTTTCAGTAGTGGCTTTTCTTGCTTCAATAGCATTGTAGGCATAGTCAAGAAGCTGTAACTGACTGGTCACCAATGTTTCAAAGGGGACTCTAATTTTCTTCTCCCAATACTTACGATCGTAAGTTCGTGACAAATAGGTAAATAACTCGGCATTTTCACGCCATAACATCACACTATTTTTGAACATCTCTTCAATAATTTTCGTGTGCCCCTGCTCTTTAAGAGTGTCCATAATATAACTGGTCAAATAATAGGGGTACAACGAGATGAGTACTTTATCTACCTCATCATCTTCTACGGTGTGCACAACATGATCAATAAAGGATTTTTTGAGCTCCGAATCGTCAATGGCATCAAAGACTGGGGGGATACGTTCAATAAGGCCGTATAAGTGTTTGAAGTCGACAGAGGTGGGGCGTTCGAGGAAGGGGTAGCGGTCACACAAATAATCGACAAAGAGGAAGCTGGCAATCACTTGGTCGTTAACCTGTTGGTAATTGGTACATTGGTCAATGAAGTATTGGATCATCTCTTTGAAGAAATCTGATTCAGGATCACCGTTATCTAAAAATTCCCGCACAATGCGTACTTTTTGATAAAAACGCTTTTCATTGCGAAAGATTCCCAACGATTTTTCATCATACGAAATAGGTGTTTCTCGGACGATATAGACATCGGGATCACTGGGCAAAAATCCTATCATAGGGTCGCTCATGAGAACTTTCTTAGCTTGGTTAAGCCAAGGTGTCCACTCTCTGGGTGTCAAAATAGAGGGAACCAGTTCGCTTTTCATTTCTCGAAGCGTCGCTTTGTTCCCACTGCTGGTAATTAAGGTACGTAGGGACCAAGGGATGTCGTTGATAAACTTTTCGGCCAGTTTCTCTTTGGGAAAGACACTTTTAAGGACCCAAATATGGTATTTGGGAAGTACTTGCAAGGAGTTGAAGGCCATTGAGAGGCTCATTGTGTGATTGCGTTTGGAGGCAAAGTCAATAACCACTTGCTCATGGGAAAGAGCTTGAATTCTGCCGATTCCCCAGCTTTTATGGTAGACAAATGAGCCTTTATCAAAAGCAATATTTTTTTCAAAATCGTCAATGGCACTGTGCACATCGCGATAACTTTTCGTGAGGTTCGATATTTCAATGCAGTTTTCCAAGCGGCTGTGAGAGGCATACTTTTTGCGATATGTCTCTACCAACTCTTCGCGAGCTCGCATGGAGTTGCTATCGGCTTCCAACATGGTTTTAAGCACGATAATACTTTGATCCCAGTCTTCTTGTGCTTGAACCACTTCATAAAGTTGATTGAGCATGTGCAAAGCTCTATCGCCTTGGAAGCGGGAATAAACGCGCTGAGCAATACCTAGCAGATAGGCAAAGTCATCGGGAATCATTTCTAATAAAATAGTCCACACATCTTGGACTGCCGGTAAGTTCTGTGCGTTCAAAAAGCGTTGCAGCGCTTTTTTGTAGTAGAAAAGGGCCTTTTCCGTCTGTTTTTCTGTATACCAGTGGGCGAGGGTCAGAAGTAAGTCGGTCTCTTCATAATCGACTTTTACCAACCGCTCATAATAAGCGTACTGTTCTTTTTCTTTGCCCAGTTTTTCATAAGTGGCAGCAAGGATACGAATAACATATTTATCTTCAAATTTATCAAGAATTTTTTTGCACAAAAATTCGACAATAGAGTACTTCTTATTTTCATTGAAGGTTTCAATAAGGGCAGTCACATTGCCATAATCAAGTGAGCGGCGTTTGAGAGAAACACTGCCTGAAAGGTACATAGCGACAATTGAATTCTTGTTTTTCAGCAAATATTCGTCACATATTGTTTTTATTTCCATTAATTTTTCAGGAGTTTCTATGCTCGTAAGTACAGCATCGAGTTCTTCAAAATTAGGGATGGTATAATTTGTAATGGTGGTGCGAGTCCATTTCTCCTCAGTTAGTAGGTTTTTGATGTTCGCTTCATTCATACTGCACTTCCTTTATGATGCAATTTTCATAGATACAACAAATAACCCGAGCTGTGCACTCTCTTGCTAGGAGCTCCAAGCAGCTCAGGCATGTTGCTATGAGATACGGTACAAGTAACACCTATATCATACCATACCAGGGGGGGCCATGCAAGAAGATAGACCTATCACCCTTTCCAAAATTGAACTTGTGTAGTACATTTTCTCCATGGAACCTAAATCCAATTGTATTTTTGCCCCCTCAGTCCTCTCTGCCGATTTTACCAACTTAGCAGCTGCCATTTTGGCTATAGAGGAATCGACAGCTCAATGGGTTCATCTTGATGTGATGGACGGCTCTTTTGTCCCTAATATTACTTTTGGAGCTATGGCGATTAAGCAAATGCGACCGTTGACCCGCCTCCCATTTGACGCCCATTTGATGGTGGTTAATCCCGAACGGCACATTAAGGAGTTTGCCCAAGCAGGGTGTGATCTTATTACCGTTCACAGTGAAGCGACAGTTCATTTGAACCGAACCATCAACATGATTCATGACCAAGGTAAGCATGCCGGAGTCTCCATTGTCCCTTCAACACCAATTACTGCCATCGATTATGTGTTGGAAGAAGTGGAGTTGGTGTTGATTATGAGTGTGAATCCTGGATATGGCGGACAGACGTTTATTCCCAATTCACTGCGTAAAATCAGAGAGCTTGTCCAACTGCGCCAAGAGTATGATTTGAGTTTCCGTATTTCAGTTGATGGGGGAGTCAATCTCCAAAATGCCGAAACGATTGTAAATGCGGGAGCAGATGTGTTGATTATGGGAAGCGCTTTTTTTGCCGCCGAAGATAAAAAAGCTCTGGCCACATTTATTCAAGGGCTTCCCACCTGATGAAAGCTGTAATTCAACGGGTTAGCAGTGCCAGTGTGCATGTAGATCAACAGCTTCATAGCAACATTGATGGGGGACTGTTAGTCTACTTGGGAGTAGAGAAGGGTGATAACGAGCAAACACTGCAGTACATGGTGCACAAGTGTGTCAACTTGCGAATCTTTAGTGATGATAAGGGTAAAATGAACCTTTCATTGCTACAAAAGCCTCTTCAAATGCTTGTTGTTAGTCAGTTCACCCTTTGTGCCTCGTTAAAGAAAGGCAATCGCCCCTCATTTGATTACGCAGCCGATCCGGCGGTTGCTCTTCATCTTTATGAGTTGTTTATCCAAAAAATTCAATTATATGGTATAACAGTGAAGACAGGAGTCTTTGGTGCCCACATGCACGTCTCGTCTGTAAATGACGGACCGGTGACCATCATCATCGACTCTGCTGATGCCTGAAGCAGGCATCAGTTTTAAACGGTATATTTTGCAAGGAGTTAAAAGGCATGGCTAAGCAGTCGAGTGTTCACAGTCCTTCAGACGATAAACAAAAAAAAGTCGCTTTGGAGGCGGCTCGTTCACAAATCGATAAGCAATTCGGCAAAGGGGCTTTAATGAAGCTCGGAGACAATCCTGCCGATAGAAGCATTCAAGTCATCTCCTCGGGTTCCATTTTGCTCGATGAAGCACTGGGAGTAGGGGGATACCCCAGAGGCAGGGTTATTGAAATATACGGCCCCGAATCATCTGGAAAAACCACCTTGGCCTTGCACGCCATTGCCGAAGGGCAAAAAGCGGGTGGCATTGCAGCTTTCATTGATGCCGAGCATGCCCTAGATCCTGCCTATGCTAAAAAACTGGGGGTGAATATTGATGAGCTTTGGATAAGCCAACCAGATAACGGTGAACAGGCCTTAGAAATTGTTGAATCATTGGTTCGCTCGGGAGCTGTCGATATCATCGTCGTTGACAGTGTGGCAGCTTTGACTCCCCAAGCAGAAATAGATGGTGATATGGGTGATTCTCATATGGGCTTACAAGCTAGGCTTATGAGCCAAGCACTTCGTAAACTCACCGGTATTTTAGCAAAAAGTAATACAACAATTATTTTCATTAACCAAATTCGGATGAAAATTGGTGTTATGTTTGGTAATCCCGAAACAACGACCGGAGGTAATGCCCTTAAGTTCTACTCCTCAATCAGAGTAGAAGTCAGACGCATTGAGGCCATTAGCCGCAGTGCAGATGATATTATCGGCAACAGGGTACGCATTAAGATTGTGAAGAATAAAGTTGCTCCCCCTTTTAGAAAAGTCGAACTTGATATGCTGTTTGGCGAAGGACTCTCGTATCATAGTGGCTTACTTGATGCAGCTATCAAATATGATCTGCTGGAAAAAAGTGGTTCCTGGTACTCCTACAAAACAGAAAAAATCGGCCAAGGGAGAGAGAATGCTCTCACATTTTTACGGACAAATACCGATATTGCTGTTGACCTAGACAGTCAACTGCGCAGCCTTATTTTCGGGCCAAAAGGGGAAGAAGAGGGACAGTAAGGCCGCTTTACCTAAGAGGGTGAACACGATATACTCGATTTATGGTAACTACGGTGGTCGATAGTGTTGATGAGCAAAGAGGTCAATTTGCTCTCTCCTATTCAATTCGACAATTTGAAGGACCTTTGGATTTATTGCTTCATTTAATCCAAAAGGCTCAAATCAGCATTTACGATATCCCCATCAGTGAGATTACCGACCAGTTTTTGCAGTATCTACGCACAGCCGAATCGCTTGATTTAGACGATTTGACTGAATTTTATGCTATGGCAGCCCATCTCATTTATATGAAAGGGAGAATGTTGATTCCCCAAGATGATGATGGTTCCCAAGATTTTGAATTTGACCAATTGCGTGGAGAACCTGGTTGAACGATTGCTTGAGTATCAAAAATTTAAACGGTACTCGTTGTTGTTAGACGATGCTTCTACAAGCGGTGAATTATTCATTCAGCGGCGAAAAAGCCAATTTACGCTCCCCTTTGAAGATCATCAGCTATGGAACGGTATCAGTGTTTGGGACTTGCTAAAAACGTTTTCAGGATTACTGAAAAGTATTACGACCGAACATGTGTTTAATGTCTATGAAGAGGTGACTACCAAACAAAAGCTCACCCTCATGGCTGAATTATTTGAACATCAAAATGAGCTTACCTTTTTAGATATTGTTGTCGATGATGCGTCGCCAATGCGACATTATTGCTGCTTTTTTAGCCGTTTTAGAGGCTGTTAAATACAGCATGATTACGATTCATCAACATGTATTGTTTGGCGATATCGTAATGCGTAAACGACTTGAGTTTGATGCCGACTTTATAGAAGAGCATGAAGAAGATTTTGAACAAGACTACAGTTTTTTAGTTGAAGAAGAGGGGTTTGCCAGCGATACAGGCCGCATCGAACAATCTTCGCTGCTAAGCCTAGAAGAAGACGATGAAATTGTCATCGCTATCAACGACGAAGAGGAATAACAGAGCCGATGCAAAAAGAGTTACTATCCCAAGATGCCCGACTACTTGAAGCTATCCTCTTTATAGAGAATGAGCCGCTAAGTGTTGCTGCGTTATCGCGATTGGCAACTATGGAAGAAGAGACCTGTTTAGCTGCCCTTAAAGAGATACAAGCCTGATTGGTCTGACTCACATGCACGGACTGGAGTTGTTGGAACAGCACGGCTCCTACGGCTTTGCTCCGGCAGCCGATTTACATCAAAGACTGCGGGCTTGTTATGGCAAGAAAGTCGATCGGCGACTGACCAAAGCAGCGTTGGAAACGCTTTCAATTATTGCCTGCCAATTCGCAGCCGATTACCCGCCGCGAGGTGGAAAATATTAGAGGGGTCAACTCCGATTCGATTGTACGCGTGCTGCGCGAGCGAGAGTATATTAAAGTGATTGGGAAAAAAGATGTGATAGGGTATCCCTCTTTATACGGTACAACCAAGAAATTTCTGCTCGATTTTAATCTAAAAAGTATTTCAGCACTGCCTAGGCTTTCTGATATCGACGAACAGAGGTTCATTGAACAAGAGGAGTTGTTTGATGAACATTGAATATCCTCTACGATTACAAAGCTATCTGGCAAAAAGTGGTATGGGCTCGCGTCGTTATTGTGAAACTCTCATCCAAGAGGGAAGGGTTAGCGTTAATACAAAAATTGTCAAACAGATGGGCACCAAAGTAGAAGCCGATGATGTTGTTATGGTTGACAATCAAACAGTTGAGCCGTTTGCTAAACTGCTCTATTTTGCACTGCACAAACCAAAAGGGTATGTGTGTTCCCAACGATGATCCATTCGAAAAAAAATTTGCCCGTGAATTAATTAATGTAAAAGAACAAAAACTGTTATTTCATGTAGGACGCCTTGATAAAGATTCTACTGGACTCATTATTTACACTAATGATGGACAGGCGGCCCAAAAAATTATGCACCCTTCATTCGAAATAGAAAAAGAGTATGTTGTTACGACAAAAGAACCGCTACAGCGTTCTCATTTACAACAAGCACGCCAAGGTATCTATATAGATCACCAATTGCCTTATGTCATTAAGCAGTTTGAACTGTTAGGCAAGCGAAAAGCATCTATAATCCTTACAGAAGGAAAGAACAGAGAAATTCGGAAGATTTTCGCCCACTTTGGGTATACCATAACTAGTTTAGTGCGCCTCAGAATTGGCCAAATAGAATTAGGAAACTTGGCCGTAGGGCGCTATAGGGCAATTTCTAAAGAACATATAGCTTTGCTTTTGGAGGCAACAGATGAATAAGAAAACCAACCTACCACTAGTCAGTGGCTTTGTCGTCGCTATCGACGGGCCTGCAGGGGTGGGTAAAAGCAGCATTGCAAACCTCATTGCACAGCATCTTGGTTTCTATTTTCTAAATTCAGGTAATTTTTACCGTGCCATAACAAAGGCAGTGCTCGATACAAAAAAAGATCCTCTTTCAGCTGAAGCGGTTTTAGAAACTGCCACCACCTTAAAACTTGAAATTAAAGAGGGGCGATTGTTCTCTAATGATGTAGATGTAGAAGATGAACTACGAAGAAGCGACATCGATGCGTATGTTGCCCAACACTCAGCCATTGTTGAGCTTAGGGCGCTTGTGAATACACAATTGCAGGCCTTGGCAAAAGGGGGATTGAATATCGTCTGTGAGGGCAGAGATATTACCACAGTCGTTTTCCCTCAAGCTCAAGTTAAGTTTTTTTTAGATGCTTCTGCTGAAGTAAGAGCTAAAAGAAGATACGATCAAATGCCCTCAGAAATGACGTATGAAGAGGTTTTGGAAGCAGTTCAAAAACGGGATGAAATCGATCGAAATAAGCCGGTAGGAGCCTTAAAAGTGGCCTCAGATGCCCTTTATATCGATACCTCGTACTTGACCATAGATGAAGTTTATGAGAGAGTGTTACGTGCTGTAATTACCCGTATGGAGGGTGAAAAATTGGGTCAGGAGAGTAATGTGGAAGAAGTAAAAGAAGTGTTGGAAACACAGGAAGAGGCTCAGCAGAGTTCTGATTTGCAGACAATGTTGCAGGAGCACTACCTGAAATCTCTTGATGAAATTGAAGACGGTCAACTTATTACCGGTACTGTTGTTCAGGTCAATAATGAGTACATATTTGTGGATGTGGGGTATAAGTCAGAGGGGAGAATCAGCCTCGAAGAATTTCCCACTATTCCTGCCGTCGGCGACGAAGTCAAGGTTATGATAGTCAACAAGGAAGGCAAAGGCGGACAAATCGTCATTTCCAAAAAACGAGCTGACATCAAAGAACGAGCCGATGTATTAAAAGAGGCAGCTGCTAATAGATCACCGGTGATGGGTAAATTCGTAAAGGTGATTAAAGGTGGTTTTGAAGTCGATTTAGGCAATGAGTTTATGGGATTTTGCCCCCTTTCAAAAGCCGACGTCATGCGGGTTGAAGATCCCGAAAGTCTTCTTGGTATTGCCGATTATTTTATCATCGATAAATTTCATACCGGTTTCAAACTCAAAAGCGTTGTATCACGACGTGAATACCTTGAGAAGAAAATAAAAGAGAACAAAGAGAAATTCTTTGAAAACGTCAAAATCGGAGATGTCGTTGAAGGAACTGTCAAAAGCTTTACTAGTTTTGGCGCCTTTATTGATTTAGGTGGTTTTGATGGATTGTTGCATATCAACGATATGAGCTGGGGCCATGTGACTAAACCCAAAGATTTTGTCAAAAAAGGGCAGGTCATACAGTTGCGGTTAATTAATATTGACCCTGCCTCGCAGAAAATAAACCTTTCGTTAAAGCACATGCAAGAGGATCCTTGGA
Source organism: Sphaerochaetaceae bacterium (assembly GCA_050950025.1). Taxonomy (GTDB): domain Bacteria; phylum Spirochaetota; class Spirochaetia; order Sphaerochaetales; family Sphaerochaetaceae; genus JBMNGW01. Next base: position 76,939 of record JBMNGW010000008.1, read on the forward strand.
ATACATTTGAAGAGCGCTATGCTGTTGATGATGTTGTTAAGGCTCCGGTGACAAAGATCACCACCTTCGGTGCTTTCATTGAAATTGAGCCTGGTATTGAGGGCTTGCCCATATTTCAGAACTTTCTTGGACCAGAAGAATTAATAACCCCAAAGAAGTTGTTTCTATTGGTGATGTGGTTGAAGCGAAAATCTTGGGCTACGATTTAGATAAAAAGCGGGTAAGCTTAGGATTGAAACAGCTTGATGAAAACCCGTGGGATACTATTGAAGAGCGGTATCCTTTAGGCAAAACATTAAGCAAACCAGTTGTCAAAATCACTAACAGTGGAGCATTCATTAACCTTGAAGAGGGGATTGATGGTTTCCTCCATCTTGATGATGTGTCTTGGACGAAGAAAATTCGTAATATGAATGAATTTTGTAAAGAGGGAGACGTCATTGACGTTGTAGTAACCAGAATCGATTCCCAAACACGCCATATTCGTTTAGGGGTGAAACAACTGGAAGGAAATCCCTGGCAAACATTGCGCCAAGATTATCCAAGAGGGTCTGTTATCAGCGGAGAAGTGAGCAGCGTAACTGATTTTGGTGTTTTTGTTCGCGTTCTTGGTGATATTGAAGGACTTATTTCTAAGTACAATTTGGTGGGACCAGATGAAGAATTCACTGATGAAGTACTGAAGAAATACAAAGTAGGCGATGCCATCAGTGCTGCAGCTGTGTAGAAATTAATCCATCTACCCAGAAGCTGAGCCTTTCAATCAAAGAAATGATTCGCAAATCACAGCAGTCGGAAATTTCAAACTATATTCATGATGACGACGGCGATACATACACCTTCGGCGATTTGATTGACTCACGCAAAAACAACAATTGATAACGGGGCATTGATAATGGCTAAAACAGAAAAGAGCAAAACTGCAGGGATGTTCGAATCGAAATTCAGTGCGCTGATTAGTCGCCATAAATGGCTGCTTGTCATCATCGGCATTGTTCTCGTCGTTGCCCTGATTGCTTCTTGGATTGGCATCTCTGCTGCTGAAAAAAAGGCAGATCAGCGCCAGCTGGCTTTAAACGTAGCTGAAGACACCTACCATAGGTGGGCAGCTTTGGAAGATAAGAGCAGTAGCGAAGCGGTTGCTCAACAACAAGAGATAACCACAGAACTTCAAGCTTTAGCCCAGCGTAAAGGCAGTAGCTACCCAACTGTAAAAGCCCAGTACCTGCTGGGCTTGATGGCTTTTGAGCAAAAAGATTACCAACAAGCTTTACAGTATTTTGAAACGATTGTTCACAATGGCAAATCGACCTATCTCTCTTCATTAGCACTGTTTAATGCAGCAGTTGTTCATGAAGAACTGGGCGATGAAGATGCTGCTTTGGAGCAATACCAAACGATTTACGACACATGGGGAACAGAAGGCGCCGAATCGGCTAAAGCCTTATTTAATGTTGCCCGTATTCAAGAAGAACGGGGCAATCTTGATTTGGCCAAAGCCTTGTTTCAACAGCTTGCTGATGATTTTCCGGCTTCAGAATACGCTAAGCTAGCTCAAACAAAAGTCGTGGTTCTGCCTTAATATCGGTAAACCTCCACAAGGAGGAGCAATGAACAGATGTCGGTATCACACAATTCTAGCACTAGCAGTGCTGCTGGCATCTGTGTTTCTGCTTCTTAGTTGTGGCTTTCCTATCTATGTCAATTTTGATGAAGAAATACAACTCACACCACTTTCATCTATTGGAGATCAATTAACCCTAGAGGCGACAATCAACGATGCTGGTCTGGCTAAAATGGCCTCTTACCAAGCTAATGATCCTGCTTTAAAATTCTTTTATGTTGTTTCTACCAACCCTAGTTTATCAAATCCTGTGTTTAACAGCGGTGATATTAATGTAGGTTCCTATTCTCTGGATAATGTGAACAAATCCTTTGATTCCTATTTTAAAGGTAAAACTGGTAATGGAAGAGGGTGGGGGCCTGAAAATCAAAGCTCAGAAGCACCGGGGTTTTTTCCTCTACAGTAAAACAGATGGAACACATCGTAACTTTGCCCGTTTTTCTGTCGACATTGAGGATGAAATTTCAGAAAACGCAGGTATTCTGGTAGGTACTTTTTCAGAAGATTTAGGTTCTGGAAACTTTACATTCGGCCAAGCTCCTTATATGGATGTACCTCTCTCTTTTTCCAGTTCAAAGAAATCGTTTACTTTTACCCTTAAAAAAACGGCTTCAGAGCCTGATGGGCCGTATGCTATTACTATTAGTGTCGATGGTTCATCACCACGAAACTTTGCCAGTTATAAGAAACACTATTTCCCTTCTCAAAAAGAACAGGTACAAACGCTTATCGCTGAAAATGAGTACTTTTATGATCCTTTAAAAAATACTTCTCAAAATTTTTATTTACACATCTGGGCAGCAGTTTATCTAGGTGAGGGGAATTTTACTAATATTTATTGGAGTGCATTGAAATATCTGGGTGCATTGAACCTCTTTTAAGATGAGATAAAATGTATATAATGTATATTCTGTCAACTAGAGTGAAGGAGTTACTGTATGATTGAGTATCAGTTCAGAGAAGCTAGGACCCTTGGAGAAGCTTTTGAACAGCTCTATGCTATTTTAAAGATGCTCAGAAGCCCCCAAGGCTGTCCTTGGGATCGAGAACAGAAACCATATGACAGTGCGCTTTCATTAATGGAAGAACTGTATGAATATTTAGATGCCTTGGATGCTAATGATAAAGATGGGATTCAAGAAGAGATCGGGGACGTTTTACTTAATGCTTTGATGATAATGCGCATGCACTACGAAATAGATGATCTTTCTCCAATTGATGCAGTTAACGATGTGTGTGCCAAATTAATACGACGTCACCCTCATGTTTTTTCTACTGCCCATGCTACTAACAGCAGCGAGGTGTTAAAACTTTGGAATTCGGTTAAAGAGACTGTTGAGGGGAAAAAGGAGATCAAGGCCGATTTCTTTGAACGTATTCCTCAATCAATGCCACCTTTAGATGAAGCTTGGCAAATACAAAAGAAAATGGAAAAAGTTGGGTTTGATTGGCCTGATATAAATGGAGTTTTAGCTAAAGTTCAAGAAGAGCTAACTGAGTTACAAGACGCACTTCAAAACAATGAGGGTGTTGAACAAGAACTTGGCGATCTGCTGTTTTCAGTTATCAATGTTACCCGTTATATAGATCTTCATCCGTCTGTTGCCTTACACAAAACGAATAAGAAAATTAGAAGGCGTTTTAATGAGGTTGTTCGTCTTGCTACTGAAGCTGGCATTGCTGTGGAGAAAAAATCAGCTGATGCATTAAATGAGCTTTGGGATCAAATCAAAGAAGAAGAGCATCTTTAGTCCTTTTTGGTTTTATGGAGCCTCTTTGTTAATTTTTCTCTTCTTTGGCGAGCACGCTGGCGCAATTGATTAAGTAAGCGCTGTTTTTCACTATCTTTACTGCTCATTGAGGGAAAGACTGCTAAAAAACGTTTGGCTGAACTATCTAAACGTAATTTGAACTCTTCAATTTCCAATCCAATGAGTTCTTTTAATTGGGAGACTTTCTTTGATGGAGTCAATGATGAAATTAATGTTAGCCTGTGTTCCCAATTTTGCATTCTTTGTTTGAATTCGCTAAGCTGCTTCTGAAAAGCTGAAAGACGGTACACTGAAACGATCGTATCAATGGCAATAAGGACTAAAAAGAGAACGGCACCGTACATAAGAACCTTTTTGGGCAGCCTAAAGACAGCAAAGGCAACCAGAGGATGAATTAAAAAGATGAGTGCTAAACCTAGCAAACCAAAGAGTATCGAATTTAGTAAACAAATTCTCCCTCTTAAATGAAAACGATAATTACTGTAATCCCATAAACGGGTATGAAAAAGAATTTCCAATAGATAGCTACTCACATATTCGACGGCACTGGTAATCAGAACAGAAATAAGAAAAATAACAAAAGGAGTGTGTTCACTTTCTCCAAATAAGGCCACTATAAAGAAAGCACCAAAGCCATAAATCGGTAGATACGGGCCGTGTAAAAACCCTCTATTGACGAGCTTTCTCTCTCCTAAAGAGCAATAAACCACTTCAATAAGATAGCCAATACTGGCATAGATGAAAAAATACCAGATGGATATTTCTATGTTCATTGTCTTAAGTATACGGCTTAGCACTTCTTCAGGCAATAAAATGAACTGTAAGTTGTTGTTTCAGAAGAAAAATGGTACCATAAAGGTATGAGAAGAGAAGAAATGCGCACTGGACAATCTTCGAAAAAGAAGCGAGATACCATTGCCATTTATGCCAAGATTGCTTTAGATATTGCCCATCGAATCGTCAATGGAGAAATACCCGAAGGTAAAAGACTCTCAGGACGCTCTTTAATGTCGAGTGAATATGGAGTTTCCAGTGAAACAATTAGACGCTCTTTCTCTCTTTTAGAAGACGTTGGGGTCGTAACTGTCCATCAAAATAGCGGAGTTGTTGTTTCCTCCAAAGCTAAAGCTGTTGATTATATTGCCAAGTTTGATACCAAACGACGGACAGATGAACTGTTGAAACGGATGCGAGAGCTGATTGAAAAACATGGAAAAATAGAAAAAGAACTATTTGATATTACTCGTACCTTGATTGATTCTACCAATCGTTTCACTGCCAGTAACCCGTTTTATACCTTTGAAATTACTGTTGATGCCAATTCTTTAGTTGCCGGCAATACTCTTGGCACCTTACAATTTTGGCAAAAGACGCATGCCACTGTTATTGCAATCAGAAGAGATGGATCGATCCTCCTTTCACCTGGACCCGATTTAACATTACTGGTAAATGATACGCTTGTTTTAGTCGGAGATCACCACGCTCGACCGTTAGTGGAAGAACTTGTAACAGCCAAGGGTTCTAACACCTCTATTGCTAATTAGTTATGCCATAGCGCTTTAGAAATTCCTGTTATTTACGCTTGACAAACTGCCAATCTCTATAGTTTAATGAGGTTGTCAGTTTGGATGGGCTTTGACCCACCGGCGGTTTTTTGTGTTTGGTTTTTTGGCACAATCCCATCCATATCCTATCTACCTAACAAAGGAGAAGATATGAAACGCCTAGGAATTGTGCTTTTCATTACACTATTGATGATTCCTGTTTTATTGTTTTCAACAGGGCAAAAAGAAAAAGCAGCTGAAAAGAAAATTGTCCGAGTCGCCGAGCAAGTTCCCGGCCTCATTACTCCCGGAGTGTGGGATGGCCAGGCCTTTTCCCTCAACTCTTCCATCTATGAATACCTTGCCGATATCGATGCAGAAAGCGGAGAATTAGTCCCCGTCTTAGCCTCTTCATGGTCTACTGATGATGGAAAAATATGGACAATTAAGCTCAATCAAGGGGTAACATTCCATAACGGTTCTGCTTTTAGCTCAGAGGATGTGAAATTTACCATTGAAAGAACGCAAAATCCTGCTATCGGACATTTGAAAAAGGAAGATTTTGCTGTTGTCTCTTCGGTAGAGACTCCAGATCCTTTTACAGTGATTATCCACTTAAGCGAATCTCGACCGACATTTATCTATCAGTTCACCGACTATAATATGGCAATACTGAGCGCCCATTACGATTATGATACTTTGGGTGAATCAAAGCCGATGGGAACCC
>JBMNGW010000009.1:0-140327 GCA_050950025.1 Sphaerochaetaceae bacterium
AGGGAATATCGATTGCATCTGGAACGGCTTTACCATGACTGAAGAGCGCAAAAAAGCTCTTAATTTTACTGACGCGTATGTTGATAACGCCCAAGTGGCAGTAGTCAAAAATGGTAGCCCCTACCATACCCTTGCCGACTTAGCGGGAAAAAAAGTAGGCATTCAGGCCGGCTCTAGTGCTTCTGATGCTGTTTATGGCAACCCTGCTTTTGCCAATTCACTCAAAGAAATCATTGAAGTTAAAGATAACCTCACTGCTTTGATGGATTTGGAAATCGGCGGAGTTGATGCGGTAGTGCTCGATTTGTTTGTTGCTGTTGATAATATCAACCGCAGTAAAAAAGATTTTGTCATCCTTGATGAGCACCTTTCCACCGAAGAGTATGGTATTGGCTTCAGAAAAAATGATATGGCACTGCGCAATGAAGTGCAGAAGCAGCTTTTGGCTATGGCCGCCGACGGCACCTTAGCCGCTATTTCGACTCTGTGGTTCGGCAGCGATATCACTGTTGTCGGTAAGTAACATCATTTATGAAACATTTGCTGCTATTGATGCTGCAGGGAACTTATACTTCCCTGCGCATCTTCTTTCTTACTCTCCTCTTTTCTTTACCGTTGGGATTGCTGGTAGCCCAAGGGAGGATGAGTCGCTCTAAAATCATCAGTAGTATCGTCAATGTTTACATCATGATTATGCGGGGAACGCCGCTCATTTTGCAGCTTATTTTCGTCTATTTTGCCCCCTATTATATTTTTGGTTCTTCCACCGACCGCTTTACGGCCGTCATCATTGCCTATAGCATCAACTATGCTGCCTATTTTGCCGAAATTTATCGCGGGGGAATTCAAAGTATCCCCTTGGGACAACTGGAAGCCTCCAGTGTTCTGGGATTTTCCAAATTGCACACCTTCACCCATGTGGTGATGCCCCAAGTTGTAAAACGAATTATGCCGGCGATGGGCAATGAAGTGATTACGTTGGTCAAAGACACTGCCTTGGCCCAAACCATCGGTGTGGCTGAGTTGTTTCGGGTAGCTCAGAATGCGGCTGCCAGAGAGTTCTCCACCATGCCTATCTTCATTGCAGGCATTTTTTATTTTGTCATGAATGCCGTCGTTTCCAAAACATTTGACCATATTGAGCGCAAGCTCGATTATTATCATTAGGGAGCCGTATGAGCGTTTTAGAACTCGACACTGTTCACAAGCACTTTGCCTCATTGCATGTCTTAAAAGGGATTTCTTGTAATTTGAACCAAGGAGAGGTCCTTTCAGTCATTGGCCCCTCCGGTTCAGGCAAATCAACGCTTTTACGTTGCATCACCAATTTGGAGAGAATCGATTCGGGGACGATTGTAATAGATGGCGATACACTGGCCAGCACAGATTCTGAGGGTCTTACCACCTACGCCGATCGGGCTGCTTTGGCACGTATCAGACTGAAAGTGGGCCTAGTATTCCAAAATTTTAATCTATTCCCTCACTTCTCTGTTTTGCGCAATATCACCGAAGCCCAAGTGCACGTGCTCAAATGTTCTTTAGAAGAGGCGCGTCAAAAAGCTAATGAGCTTCTGCACAAAATGGGATTATCCGATAAAGGGAGCAGCTACCCCTACCAGTTATCGGGTGGGCAGCAACAGCGTGTCAGCATTGCCCGGGCCTTGGCACTACGGCCGCAAGTTTTGTGCTTTGATGAACCAACGAGTGCTCTTGATCCTGAGCTCACTCAGGAAATATTGGCTGTCATCAAAGAATTGGCCCAAGAAGAGATGACCATGATGGTGGTAACTCATGAAATGGCTTTTGCCCGCGATATCTCCGATAGAGTCATTTTTATGGACGACGGGGTGATTGTGGAAGAAGGAAGTCCCGACAACCTGTTCCTTTCGCCGCAAAACGAACGGACCAAACGCTTTCTTCACCGCTTCAACGCTTAGCAGTTGCCAAAGGAGCTCAATGTGAAAATCTATGATGTGTTGATAATCGGCTCAGGCCCGGCGGGAATGGGAGCCGCTTTTGAATTGGCCGAATTGAACCCCAAGCTTTCAATTTTGATGATTGACAGTGAAAAATACTCAACCGGGGGGATGCGCAACGACTGCAAAATGAACTTTACCTACCCCATCGGCTTTCCCACTGAATATTGGAGCAAAGAACAGGCAGAGCACTATCTGAAAAAAGTGACACAATTCCTTAAGCCCTCCATTTTACCCAAAAATAATATCGGCGTTTACCAAAGGCGGGCCGAGCGACTGGGGTGCACTTTGATGGAAATTCTCCAATCCCATTTGGGAACTGACGGTGGGTTGTTGTTGATTAAAGAGTTGCTGGTGCAACTGCAGGAAAAAGGGATTGAGCTCTCTTTGGGTGAAACAATGGTCAGCGTCGATGAACCAAGAAAAGTTGTTCAGACCAGCCAAAGAGACATTGGATATAAAACGCTTTTGATTGCCCCCGGAAGAAAAGGGTTCAGTTTTTTGCAAAGAGTCATGAGAAGTCTGAAAGTCCCTTTCATCGATAATATTGTCGACATTGGACTCAGAGTAGAAACAACCATCGAGCGGTATCCCATCGTCAACGACTACTACGATCCCAAATTCTACTTTCCCGAAAAAGTGCGGACATTTTGTACCAACAGCGGTGATGCCCATGTGGTCAAAGAGCGCTATGAAACAGACCGCGGCGATATCTGGTATTCGGTTAACGGCCATGCCTATGCAGCAGAAGACCGCCTTCCCAACGGCCTGGTCAACTTTGCCATTCTAAAAACGGTAGCTTTTACCGCTCCATTGGCCAGCGGTCAAGCCTATGCGGAAAATTTGGGACTGCAGGCAGCCTTAATGGGAGCAGGCAAACCCCTGATGCAACGTGTTGGCGATTTCCGTCTGGGGTCACGAAGTAAAGAGTCGAGTTTTAACGACGATCTATACGATTTTTCGCCTACTTTGAAAGATTGCTGCCCCGGAGATATTTCATTGGCTATGCCGGCAAAAATTTTGCGGGTGATTTGGAAAGCGATGAAGAACCTCGATACAATTTTGCCGGGAGTTTTGCACCCTTCGACTATCATGTACTATCCTGAAATTAAGCTGTATGCCAACAAGCCCCTTTATTTGGACGACCATTTCCGCGTGACCAACTCTATCTATTTGGCTGGAGATGGGGCGGGAACCAGCCGCGGCATTACGGCTGCTTGGGCCAGCGGTATTCGCTGCGCCGAAGGCATTAATTCCGGCTTTGCTACATAAGAGGGCTAAACAACTTCAACACACTGCGCCCAAAACGGACAAAAGGCGAAAGATTCTCTTGCTCCAATAACGAGATTTCTGTACACAGCTGCAGCGTCTGTTCAATGTCTTGATACACTTTGTGGGCCATTGAGGAGGCAAAAAAGGCCACCTGGCACTCAAAGTGGAGATAAAAGGAGCGAAAGTCCATATTGGTGGTTCCCACGATGGCAACTTCATCATCGCTGACAAACATTTTGGCATGCATAAAGCCCGGCGTATATTCAAAAATTCGCACCCCCGAACGAAGTAGCGGTAAATAGTTAGAGCGGGTGACCGGATGAACATACCATTTGTCGGCAAAATGGGGAGTAATAATACGTACATCAATACCGCTTTGGGCCGCAATTTCTAAAGCAGTGGTCATCTGTGTGTCGATAATTAAATAGGGGGTGGTAATCCACACATACTTTTTGGCATGGTTGATAATTTGAATATAGGCATTCTCCGCCACGTTCTCCCCATCCAGCGGACTGTCGCCAAACGGTTGTACATACCCATCGGAGGGGCAGCTGATTGTCGGCACATACTCAGTTAAATCAATATCTTCATTTGTGCTAAACATCCACTGCTGAAAGAACATAAGAGTAAGGCTCCACACCGCATCGCCTTTGAGCCTTACCGTCGTGTCTTTCCAATGGCCGTATTTAATTTTCTTATTGATGTACTCATCGGCAAAGTTAATTCCCCCCGTAAAGCCGATGTTGCCGTCAATAACTAAAATCTTACGGTGATCACGATAATTAAGCTTGGCATTAAGGTGGGGACGAACTTTGTTGAAAACGGCCACTTCAAAACCCAGAGCTTGCAGATATTTATCGTATCCGGGGGGCAGTGTTTGCATACAGCCCAAATCATCATACATAATCCTGATGATTAGCCCTTGTTCCAGTTTACTTTTTAGGGAGCTGAGCATCGCGTCCCACATCTGTCCCTCTTCTATAATGAAGTATTCCAGCAAAATAAAGCGTTCTGCCAAAGCCACTTCTTTGAGGATTTGCTCAAAGGCATCTTCGCCCAGTGGGTAGTAATCAACACTGGTATGATCCCAAAGCGGCTCGCCGGTGAGGTTTCTGATGTAATCTGATTGGCGTCCTAAGCGCCTGGAGAATTCATACAAATAGTGGCGCACTTCTGCTTTGGGCTCGGGCAAAACTGAGCGCATCTCTTTTTCGTAGTGTTCTTGGTACTTGGCCATTTGCCGGGCAACTCGCCGACCAACCCGCTTGTTGCCAAACAAAAGATAAAACGGTACCCCCAACACCGGAGCCGATAAGATGAGCAAGATCCATGAAATTTTAAAAAAGGGGTTATCATCCCTGCTGACAACAACAAAAGCACACTAATAATTCCCAATGTTGAAATAACGGGGATGTAGTAGGTACTGAGAGCCAAATAGTTCATCAAAAGCCAGATGATGATGGTAATTTGGATAGCAACGAGCACAGCAAATATAAAAAGGCGGCCTGTAAGAAACTTCAGGAGCTTTTTCATGTGCCCTCCCCTCAATGGTCCTCATCATCAAGGTATTCTTCATCAAAAAGGACCGATTCAATCGACATTTGTGCTATTGGTTGATCCTCTTGTTCCCAATAATCTTCTTCACTCAACTCTATACTGTGCTCACCCAAATCATCTTCATCCAAATCGGTATTGGGCAGCTCATCTTCAAACAGATCCTCATCATACAATGAGGAGACCAATTCGTGGTCAATAACATCACCATCAGAATCAATTTTGCCGTCAATTTCTTTTAGCAGCTGCTCCATCTGCTCCACGGTGACCGTGGAGGTCTGATAAAACGTCTTGCCCAGCCCCTGTTCCAGATACTTGGTTGCCATGGCAAATTTTTCCAATGCAATCGCCACCAAAGCCCCGTGGTAATAGGCTTCGGGAAATTGGGGCCCTTCGTCAATCAAAAGGCGGTGGTATAAAGCATAGGCATTGGCATACGAGCCACTTAAATAGAGCCAATAGCCGCGGTTATCAATCATCCCCGGTGTTTCTGCCAACTCTTTTTCACTCTCTTCTATTAATTGCTTGGCTCGCTCCAGCTCACCAACATCCAACAAGAACGTTCCCAAGTTAACTGCCAGGTTTTTATCAAGTTTACCCTCATCCCACAGCGACTGCAGCAGGTGCACGGCCTCTTCTTTGCGCTGCAAAACCCACAAGGCCATAGAGCGAGACGTATTGGCACTGTCGATAACCGTCTGCAGGGGTTTATTTTTTTTCAGCTCTTTTTCAATGATAAAATCGTAGATCCTTAGGGCAACTGCAGCATCCCCTTTTTGGACAAACAAATTGCCAATCATAATGGCGTATTGGGCAGGCAGCGGACAAAAAGCCCCTTTTTCATACAATCGCCACGCCTTCTGCTGATCGGGATTCTTTCCTTTCAAGGCGGCAGAGGCAAATACCACATAAAAATAGCCCCGTTTCAGATACAAGAAAACGATAAAAAATAGGACAATAAGAATCATCTTGATTGTTGTTGTAACAGGAATCAGAACTATCGCCAAAAAAAAGAGGGCGATAATAAGCAACGTGGGGTTTTTCATGCAGAGGGCCTCCAGAATCGGTTGACCTTATCATGCCATATTGCGCTTAAAAACACCACCCTGATATCCTCTTGCACTCAAAGGGCTCTAGTAGTAAAGTCCAGATATGGCTTCTGTTTCTTTACTGTTGCACTGTTGCTGCGGTCCTTGTTCCACTTCCTCAATTGAACGCTTAATAGCCCTTGGCTATGAGATTACCCTCTCATTTAGCAACAGCAATATTTGGCCCCAAGAGGAATTTGAAAAACGCTTTGAGCAGCTAGAAAAAGTGGCCAAGACCTTTAATCTTCCTCTTTTTAAAAGTCCTTATGAGCACCAAAGATGGCTTGATTACATTGCAGGGTATGAAACAGAGAAAGAGGGGGGATCTCGTTGCGCTCTTTGTTTTGAATACAACCTCAAAGAGGCGGCACTGATTGCTAAAAAGAGAGGTATTGCCCATTTTACCACCACCTTAAGTGTCAGCCCACACAAAAACTCATTGCGTATTTTCAGTGTCGGCTCATCGTGGGATGAATTTGTCCCCATTGACTTTAAAAAGCAGGGAGGCTTTCAACGAAGCATTGAGTTGGCCAAAGAAATGGAATTGTATCGTCAATCGTACTGCGGCTGTGAGTTCTCTTTAAAGCAGCAAAAGCGAAACAGCCATGACCGCCATACCACTTAACACTCCGTAAAGAGCCAAATGGTGCTCCCCGTAGCGCTCGGCAGTGGGCAGCAGCTCATCAAAAGAGATATAAATCATCACTCCGGCAGTTGCTGCCAAAACCAACCCAAGAGTTAAATCGGTGTTGGAAAAAGAGAATAACAGCAAGCCCACCAAAGCTCCCGCCATTTCCGATAAACCACTAAGAAGAGCAATAAGAAAACTCTTAAACCGCTTACCGGTGGCATAATAGATGGGAACAGCCACGGCTATTCCCTCAGGAATATTGTGAATGGCAATGGCGATGGCAATGCTGATACCCAGCTGAGGATCAGCCATATAAGTGGTAAATGTTACCAACCCTTCAGGAAAGTTATGAATGGTAATGGCAATTGCCGAAAGAATGCCGGTTCTCATCAACTGAGGATTGACTGCCACTTTATCCAAAACAACAGGAATCTCATGAGGGTTATCGCTAGCCGGCACAAAACGGTCGATTAAAGCTATAAGTAACATCCCCCCAAAAAGGGCCAGCAACTGCATAATGGAAGCTTTTGTCGGTTCAAAATAGAGTTGCAAATAGACTAAGGACTCAGGAAGAATCTCCATAAAGGAGAGGTAAATCATCACCCCTGCCGAAAAGCCCAACGAAACACATAAAAACCGGGAGCTGCTACTTTTATGAACAACACTGAGCACTCCTCCGATACCAGTCGATAATCCGGCAAACAGTGTCAAAAGGAGGGCCATGCCCACAGTAGAAAAGCTCATCGCTTTAAAGCCGCCTGGGCTCTAACTTGAATCAAATTATAGATTTCATCAAGACTCATCTCATCGCTAATCATATCTTCCGTTTGACACATAATGCGATTGACAACCTCTGTTGCTTCATACTCCACGTTGTATTTCTCATACACCTTAGCTGCCAGCTGGCTCATCAACTCCAATTTAACTCTTTGAAAACCCATGCGCACTGCCAAAGCAGCTGCGGCTCGACCGGCAATACGATCATGGAGCAACAGTTCTGCAGCGTCTAGGTTTTCTTTTTGTAAAAACACTTCTGCATCCAAAAGTGGATGGAGCCACTTTTTGCTGCTGGAAAAAAGGACATTATTTGCTTTGTCCACAATCTCCAGTGAAATTCCTTTAGCTAATTCTCTGAGCATCACTCTATCTTTCCTATCGTTTGAACATAAAGCCCCAGACTATTGAGCGGGAACTCCCCTCATAACCGGCAAACACGGTAGCTTCAATAGACGAAAGCCCCAAAAGGGAGCCAGTGGTACCGACACTCATTCCCGTTACATAATCGGCATAAGAATCGCTGAAAAGGAAATTGCCAAATAAACCGATTGTCGAGTTTTCAAAGATTAATAGCTCACCAAATGTTGGTTTAAAATGCTCCGGCTGCCATGAAAGTTGGACTTTACCAATACTCAGATTTTGGCTCTCAACAACCTCTTTGTTGACAGTCGAAACAAAGCCGTCAGCCCAATAGATGGGAACAGGGCTTTTGTTATCCAGCGCATAGCGGCCTGTGTAGCCTCCTTGCAAAAATAGATCACCAGTTAATGGTACTTTGGTATCTGCTTTTGCATAGAAGAAATGGCGCCCAAAGTTTTCACTGCTTTGGTACCCAACATCAAATTGAACCCAAAGAGGGTCAGAGTCCAAAATCAATTCAATTCCCGTGTGGATAATCTCTTTTTGCTTTGTAAAATCACTGTGGTACTGCTGCTCCCACCATCCCAAAACTGCAGCGGTGACATTCTTGGAAAAGAGGTGTTTGCGTAGGTGAAAGCCCAAGCGGTAATACACATCAGGATAATCGATTGCCAACTGATCATCGATGATTACATCGGCTTCCAAAAGGAGCTCATCAATTGGATTGTAAGTGAAAGTAAAAGCGGCTTCTTTCCAGATATCCATAGGCGAGTAGGTCTTCCATCCCGCCCCGGCGTGAATTGAAAACAAAAAACGGTCCCATCTGCTTCGATAATACAAGCCCATCAAAGCTTCATCACGTAAAAACCACTGCATTGAGGGATCGCTAAACGATCTAATACCGGCAAACAATTGTTGAGAATAATTTCGTACGGGTAGCTGCTGATACAACGTGTATGAACTAAGGAGCTTCTCTAACCGCTTTTGATACTCTTTTCGCAAAGGAGCAAACTCTTTAGCAGCCAAATTACGGGGCAACACAGATAGTTCATCTGCGTGCTTTAGGGCCGACTCATACCCCCGAACAGACAACTGCTTGGCTGCCGAAAAATCCATAAAAGAGAACTGTTCCACATCACAGCGAATCCAGATAGCCTGTGGATGCTCAATCAGCTCCTTCACCCCTGCCCGTCTTTTGCCAATATCAATAGAGACATTAAGAATTGAAAGGCTGTTTTTCAAGCTAATCCCCTGCCCCTCATAAAACGTAGTGGAGACAATAATAGTATCGGCATAATCATAGGCAATACTTAGAGGAACTATGTTGGTGATTCCCCCATCTACCAATAAATGTCCCTCATACGCAACTGGAGTAAAATAGAAAGGCAAAGCAAAAGCGGCCTCCATGACGGTAATGGCATCTCCTTCGGTGATGTGCACTTGACGCTTGCTTACCAAATCTTCACACACAATCATAATAGGAATAGGCAGCTCTTCAATGCGTGTCCCTTTGCCCAACAGCAGCTCTAAAGCCGACAAAAACCGAGAAGCATCCAACAATCCCCCTTGCAACGGAAAGGTAAGATCAAACAGCTGAGCGATATCAAATTGGGTAATAAGATTAAGAATCTGCTTTGGAGAAATACCGGCAGCATAGAGTATACCTACAATGGAACCCATGGAATTGGAGATGATAAAATCGGGAACAATGTCCATCTCTTCCAGTGCCATCAGCACCCCAACATGGGCAAATGCCCGAGCAGAACCCCCCGAGAGGACCAGCCCTACTGAAGGGCTGTGGGCAGAAGATGAATCGATGCGCGACTGAAACTGTTTCTGTCCGTAAATAATGGGATCTGCGGCTTGTAACAACTCGTCAAAATGAGATGCAAACACCACTGAGGAGCTAATCAATACCACCAAACCGAAGAACACAAGCCGTTTCATGGGCCTCATCATAATCGATAAGGGCAGAGGTGACAAGAAAGAGGAATCAGAAGATGATTTTCAGTTTGCTAACACATCAGCAAGCACGTTTATTGCTTTATCACACTCCTCTTTGGTAATGGTAAGAGGCGGCACCATTCGTAGCACGTAGGCTCCGGCATTAGCTAGAAGGAGTCCTTGTTTCATGCACTGTTCAATAATGGGGCGTACTTCTGTGTCCATCTGAATTGCCAGCATCAACCCTTCTCCTCTGATTTCACTTATGGAGGGGAACTCTTTTTGTAATTGTATAAGGCTCTTTTTCAGATGAGAGCCAACCTCTTTAACATGGTCCAGCAAATCGGTTTCTTGTAATTGGGAAAGAACATAATCAGCAGCCGCTGTTGCTAAAAGGTTGCCGCCAAAAGTTGAGCCATGGTCGCCGGGAACCAAGACATCAGCCACCGAAGGGGCACAAGCCACAGCTCCTATGGGTAAGCCCCCTCCCAACCCTTTAGCCATAGTAACGATATCGGGCTTTAAGCCGACTCCTTGATAAGCAAAGGGGAGCCCTGTTCTTCCCATTCCGCTTTGAATCTCATCGCATATCAACAATAAGTTGTGTTTTTCACACAGTTGGGTAAGAGCATCCCAGTACGACTGAGGCCCTTGATGAATACCCCCTTCCCCTTGAATAACTTCCACCATAATGGCACAGGTATCTTCAGTAATAGCATGCTCTAAAGCCTGCAAATCGCCAAAGGGGACAAAGTCAAAGCCCCCAAGCATTGGCCCAAAAGAGCTTTGATACTTAGTTTGGCCTGTGGCGCTTAAAGAGCCGTAGGTTCTGCCGTGAAAGCTGTGCTCCATACAGATAATCTGATTTTTCTGTTGCCCATACTTACGGGCAATTTTAATGGCAGCTTCATTGGCTTCAGTCCCGCTATTGCAAAAAAAGACTTTAGACAACTGTGTTAGCTCAACAATTCGTTTGGCCGCTTTGATGGCGTACGGGTTCCAATACAAGTTGGACACATGCACCACCCCCTGATCAAGGACTTTTTTTAAAGCAGCAAGATACCCCTTATGGCCGTAGCCCAAAGCATTGGTAGCAATTCCTCCCACCAAATCAAGGTAGCCCTTATGTTGATCATCATACAAAGTCCGCCCCTCTCCTTTAACAAACACAAGAGGAAATTGGGCATACGTATTTAAAAAAACAGCTTTACCTTGTTCTATCATAGGTGTTCTCCTAGCGGGTCATCATCGTGCCGATGCCTTCATTGGTGAAAATTTCCAACAACATCGAATGGGGAATTCTCCCATCGAGAATGTGAACACTTTCCACCCCTTTTCTAATACCGTCCATGCAGCATTGGGTTTTGGGAATCATTCCGCCACTGATTGTTCCATCAGCAATGTAGCGCTCTGCCTCAGCAAGGCTCAGCTGGCTGAGAATGGAAGCAGGATCATCTTTGTCGGCCAAGATACCCTCCACATCGGTCAAAAAGACCAGCTTTTGCGCATTAAGAGCCCCGGCAAGAGCACTGGCAGCATAATCGGCATTGATGTTGTAGGTGTTACCACTGTAATCGGTACCAATCGGAGCAACAACGGGCACAAAATCGGCTTTCATCAACGAGTCGAGCAAATCGGTGTTAACTTTCACCACCTCCCCAACAAATCCCAAATCTTTGCCTCCGGCTAGTTTTTTTCTGGCAATCAAGGTATCACCGTCTTTACCGTTAATTCCCACGGCCTGAATCCCTTGTCCCTGCAAACTTTGCACCAATTCTTTGGAAATAGAGCCGGAAAGGACCATTTCGGCAATATGGGCTGTCTCGGCATCAGTGACGCGTAACCCATCGACAAAATCGCTCTCTTTACCCAATTTTTGCATTAAAGTAGTAATTGAATTTCCCCCGCC
This sequence comes from Sphaerochaetaceae bacterium, assembly GCA_050950025.1. Lineage (GTDB taxonomy): Bacteria > Spirochaetota > Spirochaetia > Sphaerochaetales > Sphaerochaetaceae > JBMNGW01. Next base: position 11,512 of record JBMNGW010000009.1, read on the forward strand.
ATGGACAACTATGGGCCTCATACCGATTCTTTTCATCATGGCGATGTCTTGGATGATGGACTTTTTCATCTGCTCATCGACCATGGCACTGCCGCCGTACTTAATGACGACCGTTGAGCCGGCAAACCTTCTGATATACGGTAGAGCCTCAATTAAAACTTCTGCTTTTTGTATGACATTTTCCATCATTAACTTCTATATTCTCCATTTATTCTTACATACTCATACGATAAATCGCAGCCCCAGGCTGTTGCTTCCCCTGGACCATCTCCGACAACTGCCTCTACTTGAACCACTTTTTGTGTGAGTATCTTTTTGGCCAAATCTTCGTTGAAAGCAACCGGGACCCCTTTATCTAAAACAACTATCATCCCCGCTTCACTGATATACGCTAAAGATACGCTCTGGGGGTCAAAGTTCGCTCCCGAGTACCCCATGGCACACAAAAGGCGTCCCCAGTTGGCATCCGCGCCAAAAAAGGCCGTTTTCACTAAGCTGCTGGAAATAGCACTGCGAGCCATCAGCCGAGCATCTTCTTTTGAGGGGGCCCCTTTGACATGCATCTCAATAAATATGCCTGCCCCCTCACCATCTTTAACAATGCTTTTGGCCAAAGCGGTGTGGACAAACAAAAAAGCCTCTTCAAACACAGATCGTTGAGGATGATTTTCATCTATAACAGACGTACCGCTAGTCCCGTTGGCTAAAACCAACACCGTATCGTTGGTACTGGTATCGCCATCGACGCTAATCATATTGTAGGAATCAACAACAGTGCTTTTTAACAGGCTTTGCAAATACGATTGCTTTACAGCCGCATCGGTGGTAATAAACGCAAGCATCGTAGCCATATTGGGGTGTATCATTCCCGATCCTTTAGCCATCCCCCCAATTCGCACAGTTTTGCCCTCCAACTCTATTTCCAAAGCCACCTCTTTAATAAAGGTATCGGTTGTGCAAATGGCTGCAGCTGCTTCACTGGCCGCTTCAACGCTGCTTTGACAATCGGCTAAAGCAGCGGCTATCCCTTTTTCAATGATTGGCATCGGTAGCGGCACACCAATAACCCCTGTGGAGCAGACCAACACTTGTGTTGGTGCAATCTGTAAGTGGTCTCCCACCAATTCGGCCATTTTTTGACAATCAGCATACCCTTGGGTACCGGTGCACGCATTGGCATTGCCGCTGTTGGTTACTAGAGCTTTCACCTTTTGTCCGGAGGCGACAATCTGTTGGTCCCACACCACAGGAGCCGCTTTTACGACATTGGTGGTAAATGAGCCGGCAACAGTTGCGTCATGGGAGCTGATGAGGACCATAAGATCTTTATTTTTGCGCTTTAAACCGGCAGCAGTCGATCCGACTGTAAACCCTTTTGCTGCAGTAATTCCACCTGTAATCTGTTTCATACACTCTCCTACAACGGGAAGGGGGCAATCATATCGATTCCTGCCGACTCGGCAAATCCCAAAGCAATATTCATATTCTGCACAGCCTGCCCCGCAGCCCCTTTGACTAAGTTATCTAAAGCTCCGCAGGCAATCAGGCGATTTGTTCTCTTATCGACTGTAAAGCCGATATCAACATAGTTAGAACTTTTTACCCAACGTGTTTGGGGGAAAACTCCCGGTTCAAGCATCCTAATAAACTGCTCTTTGTCATAATGCTTCTTATAACTGGCCTCAATCTCTGACAGACCGACCCCTTCTTGCAAATTGGCATACACAGTGGCCAAAATTCCTCTGTTCATCGGCACCAAATGGGGAGTAAATTGGAGAACCACATCTTTAATCGACTTTCCGTGTGTTAAAGAGAGGGCCAATTGTTCTTCAATTTCCACAGTGTGGCGATGGGTTCCCACCGCATAGGCCTTCAATGTTTCATTTACTTCGCAATACAGTGAATCGAGCTTCTCTCCCCTTCCTGCTCCCGAAACTCCGCTTTTAGCATCAATGATGATGCCTTTACTCTCAATTAGCCTGTCATAAAGTAGCGGATGGAGCGTTAAAATAGCGGTGGTGGTGTAACATCCTGGATTGGCAATTAACCGAGAAGCGGCAATGTCACTGCGATACAGCTCTGACAGACCATAAACAGCTTGGTTTAGTAATTGCGCAGAGCCGTGGGAGGTGTTATACCACTGTTCATACACTGCCACATCTTTCAATCGATAATCGGCTCCCAAATCAATAATCAGACATTTTTTTAGAATCTCGCTATTGAGCTGGTGGCTCGAAATACCATGAGGTAATGAAAGAAAAAGTACATCGCAACGATCTGCCATCTGAGCTATGTCGGCAGAGTCGAGCTGTTGATGATATATTTTACCAAAATTAGGATAGACACTCTGATAGGGCGAGCCTGCATGACTGTGAGAGCCGCACAGTATGCTTTGAATGTTTGGATGGGCCACCAGCAGGCGCATAAGTTCGCTTCCTGCATAGCCGGTTGCTCCAATAACTCCAACTGTAATCATGTGTTTATCTCCCTTATACTCGTATTTACTGTATATATATTCATTTTCTTTTTTTGTATACCCATTTTCATGCATATTTATGCACAAATAGCCTTTTTGTTCCCGTTATACGCTAAAAAGAGATTTCAAGTCAACCATTTGTCGCATTTGCAACATAAATAGATGGGACAGGGCCCCTTTTTTAGTGTATGATGCCGCTATGAGAAGAGAAGACAGAGCACAAAGTGAAGCTTTTGCCCGCCGCATCTTTGATGAAGCGGAGTACGGAGTATTATCCCTCGTTGACCAAGATAATCGACCCTACAGCATCCCTGTTTCTCCCGCTATTGAGGGTAACACTATCTACATCCACTCCGCAGTTGCGGGAAAGAAATTGGACCTTATTGCATCCAACAATTACGTAAGTGTCACCTGTGTGGGAACAACTAAGCTCCTTCCTGCTGAATTTGCCACCTTGTATGAATCGGCAACAGCGTTTGGTAAAGCTAAAATAGTCACCGACGATGCTGCCAAACGCCAGGGATTAATGGTTATCGCCCGCAAATACTCGCCCGAGTACACAGAAGAAGCCCAACAATACATCACCAAAAAAAATGCTCTTGTAACCCTGATTCAAATTGAAATAGAAACCCTGAGTGCCAAAGCACGCCTAATATAAGAGGTATACCCATGATTGAGAATGTTTATACATTTAGTACAGAAGAGTTAACGCACGTTGAGCGAATTGTCCAACAAGAAAATCTGAGAATAAACCATTTGAGTTTGGCAGTAGGAGATGCTGTGGATCCTCATCCCACACCCGAAGCTGCCCACATGATTGTTACCAGCGGCACCTTAGCGTTAAAACTCAACGATCAAGAGCAAAAACACTATCCCGCCGGATCGATTATCGGCATCCCGGCTAACACCATGCTCCACATTGCCAATGGCGGGAATAAGGCGATGCATCTCTTTGTCATCAAGACTGAATAAGGAGTCTTGCAATTGCAACAAAACAGAGGAGTATCTGTTGCATGAGTTTCTATTTGCACCAAATGACCCTCTGAATTGTTGCATTTTTGACAAAAATCGGATATACGTCCTGCATGAAGATGTTGCGAGGTTCACGTGATTAACCAGTGCGTCCAGCCTTTTGCCGGCTTAAGGTGCCGGCTTGCCTTTGCGCACATCTTTAACGTGAGCAAAAAGGAGCATTCTGCCTCAGTGCGGAGTGCTCTTTTTATTTTATCGTCCAAAGGGAGACTCTTATGGAAGGAACAACCCGCTTTGACATTCAGTCGATGACTGATCAACAAATCGAACAACTAATGGGGCAGCTTAACGTCGGCCTTTCTGTCTCTGAAGCCAGAGACCTGCAAAATCGTATTCTTGGTCGCAGTCCCACATTAGCCGAGCTAATTTTGTTCGGTATTGAAGGCTCGGAACACTGTTCGTACAAAAGCAGTCGCCCCTACCTCAAACTTTTCCCCACCGACGGAGCTGATGTTATCATCGGAGCCAAAGAAGATGCCGGGATTGTCCGCATCTGTTCAGACAACCAAGGCAACGGTTATGGTGTTGTCGTGAGCCACGAAAGTCACAACCACCCCTCCCAACTTGTCCCTTACGAAGGGGCTGCCACCGGTATTGGGGGAAACATTCGTGATGTCTGTTGTATGGGAGGCTCTGTGATTGCCGTCGGCGGTGATTTTCGCTTTGGTAATCTAGATATTCCATACAACCGTTATTTAGCCGACCAAGTCGCAGAAGGAGTTGCTGGGTATGCTAATCCCACCGGAGTTCCCGTTATTGCAGCTAATGTGCAGTTTGACCCTTCGTATAATGATAACTGCTTGGTAACAGCCGTCACATTGGGCATTGTGCGAGAAAAGGAGATTATCCACTCCTATGCTCCATCCAATGCTGATGGGTATGATTTAATTTTAGTGGGCAAGAGCACTGATAACAGCGGTTTTGGCGGAGCAAGTTTTGCCAGTTTCGATATCTCTTTGGCCGATGAACATGTGAATAAAGGGGCCAACCAAGAACCCAATGCATTTTTGGGACGACTGTTGATGCGCGCAACTGATGAGCTGGTAGCTCTCCTTAGTGCCAAAGGTTTAATTGATCAAGTTGCCTGCAAAGATTTGGGAGCAGGCGGCATCGCCTGTGCCACGGTGGAGTTGGCTGAGGGGGGAGGCTACGGAGCTTTTGTTAATGTCGATTTAGTTCACAAAGCCAGCGATGAGCATCCCCCGTATGTAATTCTTTGCTCCGAAACGCAAGAGCGGTATCTGTGGGCGGCACCTAAGACCATTACCCCGTTGATTCTTGACCATTTCAACTCCACGTTTGCTTTGAGTGAAGTCTCCCATAAAGCTCAGGCAACTATCATCGGTCATATTACCAACTCGACTAACTATATTGTCGTTTCCGAAGGACAAGTACTCATTGATGCACCGGCAAGTGAAATCACCAAAGGCTTTTTGTACCACAGACCCTTAGGTGAGCCTCTTGCGCCTCAAGATGATCCAGTTTTGCCGCTTCCAACAGATTTGAAAAGCGTGTGGTTAGCTATTTTGAGCCACCCCAATGTAGCTAGCAAAGAGGCTATTTACAACCGCTTTGATCGCCATGTGCAAGGTGATGTCATCCAACCTCTGGAATCTGCACAAGCAGGCATTATTACCCCCTTTAACAACCAAGAGTTTCCCCAGGAGATTCAGCAGGTGGGAGTAACTCTTAGCTGTAGTCAAAACCCCCGTTTTAACGCTATCGATGCCTACCAAGGGGCCTATTTAGCAGTCTTACACTCTTTTGCCAATACGGCTGCCAGCGGAGCACAAGCGATTGCTATCAGCGACTGTCTTTGCTATGGGAATCCTGAAAATCCTGTTGCAATGCGACAGTTCGCCGACGGGGCTAAAGGGGTGGCCGATGCTGCTACCGATTTGGGTGTTCCGGTAATAGCAGGCAATGTTTCGCTGTACAACGAATCTAAAGATTCGGCAATTGTTCCCAGCCCCATGATTGCTATGATTGGCAAATTTGACGATGTGCAAACAGCCTTACCGATGCAATTGCAGCAAGCTGGATCAACATTGCTCCTCATTGGCCAAATTGCAAACGAGTGCGGAGGAAGCATCTATTGGGACCTCTATGACAAAAGGGGAAGTTCCCTACCCCAAGCTAATGCTTCAGAGATGAAAAAAGCTGCCGCCGCCATTGCAAAATTGGCCGCAACAAAAAAGATTGCCAGCTGCCGCACCATTGCTGAAGGGGGCTTAGCTACTGCAGTAAGCCTCATGGCCTTTGGCTCAGAGTTTGGCTGTGCATTGAGCACTCAAGAAACTCTGCGCGATGATCAGTATCTCTTTAGCGAAAGTTTGGGCTTTATTGTGGAAGTGGAAGCTGAGCATCTGCAAACAGTTCAACAGGTTATAGAGCAAGCTAAGCTGCCGTACACCCATATCGGTACAACAACTGCCAAGCAGAGCATTACTTATAAGGATATACATATTGACCTCATTGAAGCTCAAAGCCTCTATAACACCGCTTTGACGACAATGTTGCAGTAGGAAGGGTCCCATGAAGCAAGAAAAAAGCATCAGTTATAAAGATTCGGGAGTTGATATCACAGAAGGCAATTTGGCTGTAGAGCTGATGAAAGAGGCCGTGGCTTCCACCTATTCGCCCCGCGTCATCGCTCCTATTGGCAGTTTTGCCTCGATGTATGATATCAGTACCCTAGTCAAAGAGTATAAACATCCTGTGTTGGTCCAAAGTGTGGACGGAGTGGGCACCAAAGTCACGGTTGCCCGCATGGTTGGCGATTTCTCTACTATCGGAGAGGACCTCTTTTATGCCTGTGCCAACGATATAGCGGTCCACGGAGCCAAGCCGTTGACCTTCCTTGATTATATTGCCAATGACGTACTTGATGCTCGTGTGGTCGCTAGCATTGTTAAAGGCATTGCCAAAGCCTGTGTTGAGTGCTCAACATCGTTAGTCGGTGGCGAAACAGCCGAAATGCCGGGAGTCTACTTAGCAGGTGAGCATGATTTAGTGGGACTGATTACCGGCATAGTTGAAAAAGAGGATTTGATTCAAGGCCACAACGTCCAAAAAGGGAACGCTATTATTGGCATCGGATCTAGCGGTTTACACACCAACGGTTTTTCTTTGGCGCGCAAAATTTTGTTTGAGCACGGTAAACTGACAGTGGATCAACCGCTGTATACAGACCCCAGCCACACAATAGGAGCGGCTCTTTTAAAACCGCATGCCAATTATATCAACGGCGTTCAAGAGCTTTTGGCTAAAGGGGCCCCCATTCTTTCAATGGCCCATATTACCGGCGGCGGCTTAGTGGAAAATGTACCGCGAGTTATTCCTCAAGGATTAAGCGCCCGTTTCTACCCTTCACGATGGAGCGCCCCGCCTATTTTCCAAGCCTTACAGCAGATTGGGAACGTCAACTTTAGTGAAATGTACCGAACATTTAATATGGGAATCGGGCTCGTCATTATTGTGGAGCAAAGCGATAAAGAATCTGTTTTAAAGATGGCACAACAGGCCTTTAATCTTCCTGTGTGGGAAGTTGGCGAAATTGCGCAAGGAGAAAAAACATGGATCGAGGGGGTCACCGTATGAAAGCGCGCTTAGCAGTCATTGAATTTCCCGGAACAAATGATATCACCACAGTGGTAAAAGCAGCAAAAAAAGCCAATATTGAGGCAGTTGTGTACCGTTGGAATGAAAAAGAGCTCGATTTTTCCTCCTTTGATGCCTATGTGCTCGCCGGTGGATTTTCATTTCAAGATCGCAGCCGAGGGGGCATCATTGCCGCTTTGGATCCGCTGATGGAAAAGCTCAAATCTGAAGATGCTAAAGGCAAGCCCATTTTGGGAATCAACAATGGAGCCCAGATTCTCCTTGAAGCAGGCCTTGTTCCCGGCTTTGATCGCTATGAAGTAGCCGGCTCTTGCGCCCCTAATTTGCAACTGGTAGACAATACTGTACTCGATGCTAGTTTCTACCATGCCACCGTCTTTGTTAAACCGCTGAACAGCTCCCTGTTTTTTGAAAATACCGTTATCGAAGGGTATATCGGCACAACCGAAGGACGCTTTGTTTTTGAACCCGAAGTGCTGAAAATGCTCTATGAAAATAAAGTGGCTATGCTGCAGTACTGCGACTTTGAAGGTACTGTCGCTCAAGAATTTCCCACCAATCCCACTGGATCGATGGACAACCTGGCAGCAATAGGCAACCACAAAGGCAATGTGTTGGCCTCCATGGTCCAACCAAAACCCCCTGCCCTTTCTCAAATGCTACTGGCCATGGTAACAAACAAGAAGCTAAAGAGCTCCTTTGTACCGTTTACGCTGCCTTCCAGAGCACCGAGTAAGAGTATTCGCCAAGCAACCCAAAAAGATGCCGAGCTTATCGTAGGAACAGCCATCACTGACGACACCTCTTTGAGTGTTGAAAAACGGCTGCACTTAATGGGCATTGCTGTTCGGATACAGCGCTTTATCCACTGGGAAATTGGCAAACAAGAAAACGCCTCTGCCAAACAATGGGAAGCTGATGTAGCTACAGCCAAAAAGAGCTTTGAGCTGTATAACCACAACAAAGAGTATCTGCTTCAAACACTTCCCTCCAGCGATCTGGCCTTTTTAACCCGCTGCTCTGCTACTGAAGATGCATTAGGAAGGAAAACGGCCCAAGTGCTTCAAAAGCACTATGGTATTACGACATTTGCCTCTCTTAGGCACAGCGTGTTGTGGCTTTTAACAGTCGATGAAAACGCCACTTTCGATAAAGAGGAAGTGATTGAAAAAGCTCTTGCTACCAATATCTTCAATAACCCAATCAGTCACTGGAGAGAACATTATGAGCATTGACAGAGATTCCTACCGCTCAATTATTCGCAACCATCTTCATCAGGGAGTCAGCCATACCGATTTTGCTTTACCGGAGCATTACAGCGGTAAAGTACGCGAGCGCTACCGCCTTGATGAGCAGCGGTTGCTCATTATTACCACCGACCGCCAAAGTGCTTTTGACCGTATTTTGGCTACTATTCCCTTTAAAGGAGCGGTGTTAAACCTCGTTTCTGCTTGGTGGTTTGAGCACACTTCCCCCATTATTGCCAACCACCTACTGCAAATTCCCCACCCCCAAATAGCGGTGGTCAAAGAGTGTTCTGTCTTTCCAATTGAATTTGTGGTTCGGGGGTATATTACCGGCACTACCAACACCTCACTGTGGACAGTTTATAACAGCGGCCAAAAAGAGTACTGTGGCCATGTGTTACCCGAAGGGTTGGTGAAAAACCAGAGACTTGCTAAACCCCTGCTCACTCCCACCACTAAAGAAAAGACGCACGATCGTCCCATTTCACCTGCTGAGATTGTACAAGAGGGGTGGATGAGCCAAGCCGATTGGGACGAAGCAGCAGCTAAAGCGCTGGAACTGTTTGCCTACGGTCAAAAAACAGCTTTGGAACATGGGTTAATCTTAGTCGACACAAAGTATGAATTTGGCAAGGATAAAGAGGGAAATATTATCCTGATTGATGAAATTCATACTCCCGACTCCTCCCGCTATTGGCTGGCCGACAGCTATGAAAGCCGCTTTGCATCCCAACGGGAACCTGAGTCGATCGACAAAGAGTTCCTCCGTCTTTGGTTTGCCCAAAACAGCGATCCTTACCATGATAAAGAGTTGCCTGTGGCTCCTGAAGAGTTGGTAGTTGAACTGTCGCTGCGGTACATCATTTTGTATGAGATGATAACCGGCAAACCATTTCCTTTCCCCAGCGGCAGCTCAATTGAGCAGGCCGTATCAGATATTATAAAGGAGGCATCAAAGTGAACAGTGAAGTCATTATAATTATGGGTTCTGAAGCAGATCGTCCTTTTGTCGCTTCTATCACTGCCGAACTAACACTCCTGGGCATCTCATATAAAGAGTATGTCGCTTCGGCTCATAAACAGCCGCTAAAGGTGTTGCAGATTCTTCAGGAACACGAAAAACAGTCTCGGCTTGTTTACATAACGGTTGCCGGTCGTTCCAACGCTCTTTCGGGCTTTGTGGCAGCCAATTCAATTGCTCCGGTTCTGGCCGTCCCCCCGTTTGCCGATAAGCTCGATATGCTGGTTAATATCCATTCAACACTGCAAATGCCTTCCAATGTACCGGTAATGACAGTCCTTGATCCGCGCAATGCTGCTTTGGCTGTCCAAAGAATTTTGGGAGTTGCCCAATGAGCGGAATTGTTGGCATCATTGGTTCTTCTGAGGTTGCCACTCAGCTCTACGACAGTCTTATCCAATTGCAACACCGCGGCCAAGATGCAGCTGGTATCACCACCTGCGATCAGCGGTTCCACTTTAAAACCGGTTTGGGGTTTGTCCGCGATATCTTTTTAGAACGGCACATCAAGCGGCTTAGCGGAACGATGGGAATAGGCCATACCCGCTACTCCACCAACGGAGATGCAAAAAATAGTGACTCTATTCAACCTTTTTGGAACAGCGCCCCTTTTGGCATCTCATTTGCTCACAGCGGGGCTATTGTCAATGTCAAAACCCTTACTGAGATGGTCATTAACCAACGGCGCCGTTACTTAAACACCTCTACTTGTAGCGAAGTATTAATGCAATTATTTTCCTCTTCGCTTGAAACAGGGCTTATTACGGATGCCAAGCGCCCCTTTTTTGATATCGTAACAGAATCGGTTGCTGAATTGATGCAATTGGCCCAAGGTTCTTACTCTGTTATCTCCATCATCAAAGACAAAGGGCTGGTAGCCTTCCGTGATCCTCATGGTATTACCCCTTTGGTGTTAGGAGAGCGCCAAGGTCCGGATGGGACAAGCGAATATATTGTCTCTAGTGAAAACACGATGTTTTACATGCTTGGCTATACCCTGCTGCGCGATATTCACCCCTCCGAAGTCGTCTTTATTGAACCCGATGGCACACTGCATTCGACCATCATAGGCAAAAAAGAATTTAATCCCTGCATTTTTGAATATGTGTATTACTCGCGCCCCGATGCGATGGAGAATTCTATCAGTGTTTATCGCAGCCGCCTGCGAATGGGAGAGAACCTAGGCAAAAGATGGAAACAACAGTACGGCGATTTACGCCCTGATGTTATCATTCCTGCCCCGGCTACGGCCAACACTATGGCCTTGGCAATGGCAAAAGAGTTACAGACCAACTACTCAGACGGATTGTACAAAAATCCTTTTATCGGGCGCACTTTTCTAATGCCCGATCAACAACAGCGCAGTCAATCGGTACGCTACAAACTAGTTCCTCAGCAACTGGAAATTCGCAACAAAACGGTCATGATAGTCGATGATAGCATTGTACGGGGAACCACCAGTCGTGAAATTGTCAGTATGGTTCGCAACTTTGGTGCTAAAGGGGTCTATTTTGTCAGTGCTTGCCCTCCGGTGATACAACCTTGTTTCTACGGAATCGACATCCCTTCAAAAGAAACTCTTATTGCAGCCAATAACACCGTTGAACAGATACGCAACTACCTTCAAGCCGACATCCTCTTTTTCCAAGACTTAGAGGATTTAATAGAAGCAGTTACCCGCAAAGGGGAACACAACATCGACATGCCCTGCCATGCTTGTTTGGGCGGTCCCTACTGTCAAGGAGGGCCGAAGTGAAACATCTGCTAGTACTTGGCAGCGGAGCCAGAGAACACGCTATTATTACTCAATTGGCCTATTCAAATACGCTGAGAGCTGAGCATACAGCCCTGCATGGACTGGGAACCACTAACAACCCCGGCATCAGTGCCATCTGCCAAGATTCGGGGGGAACTTATGCTATTGGTCCCATTACCGACAGCTCTTTTGTAGTTAAGCATTGTCTGAAACTCAACATCTATTTGCTGATTATTGGCCCGGAGGCCCCTTTGGAAGCAGGAGTAGCCGATGCGGCTAGGAAAGCTGGCATATTGGTTATGGGACCGGGGAAAGCTGGGGCACGCTTAGAAAGTAGTAAATCTTTTACCCGGGAGTTTCTTAATACCCATCTTCCTTTCTCTTCGCCCACCTATTACACCATCAGAACGATGGAGCAAGCCAAAGAGGCTCTTAGGTCATTAGCCGAATCGTATGTGGTAAAAGCTGATGGCTTAGCAGGGGGTAAAGGGGTACTGATTTGGGGAGAGCACTTATTTAGTGATCAAGAAGCATTGGCCCAATGTGCAACTTTTTTGAGCAAAAACGGGCAGTGCGTCATTGAACAAAAACTTACCGGCCAAGAATTCTCCCTTTTAACGCTTACCGATGGTACCACCGCTGTCCATTTACCTGCTTTACAGGACCATAAACGGGCCTTTGACAATGATGAAGGGCCCAATACGGGGGGAATGGGCAGTTACACCGACAAAGACGGTACGCTCCCTTTTCTTACTGCGTATGAGGAGCAAGTGGCTAAAGCCTATAACGAAGCCGTTATTAAAGCGATGGACTTTCCTTTTAACGGGGTTCTGTACGGAGGGTACATGGCAACAGCCGAAGGGGTGAAAATTATCGAATTCAACACCCGCTTTGGCGATCCCGAGGCTTTGAATTTGATGCCGCTTCTTAAAAGTGACGGCATTGAACTTTTCGAAAGGGTAGCTAACGGCACCCTTGCCGATTATCACCTGCAGATGGACAGTCGCCCCTCATTAGCTTTATACATCGTCCCCCAAGCTTACCCCACTTCTTCTACTGTGGGCGATGAGCTAAGCTTGGCTCCAAATGAGAAAGAGGTGAGCCTTTACTACGGCTCAGTTGATGAAAAAGAGGGCAAACTCTTTAGTGCCGGCTCGCGCAGTGTGGCGTATGTTGCAATTGCCGACACTTTGCAACAGTGTCGCCTCTTGTTGGAAAAACCCCTTTCTCAAGTCAAAGGGAATTTTCGCTGGCGCACCGATATTGGTTCAAAAGAGGTGTTGCGTCAAAAAATAGAGCATATGCACGTATTACGAAAACCGCTGAGAATAGCTGTTTTAGGTTCTACCAACGGCACTGACATGGACTATATTGTCCAAGAGATTGCCAAAGGGACAGTCCCTGCAGAAATTGCCGTGGTGATTTCCAATGTGTGTGAGGCTGGTATTTTACAAAAAGCCAAAGCGTATGGGATTGCCCACTTTTGCGTCGACCAAAAAGGGAAAGAGCGCGATGCTATAATCTCGGCTCTGTGCAAAGAGCATGCTGTCGATTCAATCCTTTTAATTGGGTATATGCGTATTTTAAGTCCCCAATTTTGCCACGACTGGGAAGGTAGAATTATTAATGTTCATCCCTCCTTGCTTCCCGATTTTGCTCAAACAATGGACCAAGACACCCATGCTCTGGCACTGAAGCGATATCGGCAAACGGGTAACGATCGCACAGGTTGCACAGTCCATATTGTGACTAGTGAATTGGATAGCGGTCCGATTTTAGTGCAAAAAGCGCTACGCATTGCTTCTGACGATACTCCTCAATCGCTGAAAAAACGGGTCCAAGTGCTGGAAGGAGAGGCTTTGAGTGAAGCGTTGAAGCGTGTATATCCTGTTGGCGGTAATTTTAACAAACTGCTTTAATCAAAGAGCAGGACCTCCCGCTAGTGGAGGTCCTTGCATTATGATGAAGCGCCTAGCAGATCAGCGTGGGTGTAGATGTCTAGACGCCCCTCTTTTATGTATAGGGCTGATTAAAACATGCAACGGCTTATGTGTCAAGATGCAAGGTAGTTTTTTGTTAAACTTCTTCTAAACTATGGCTTTCTTAAAACAAATTTTTACTTCTTACTCCTGCTTCCTTCCCATAAATTCTTCAGGTATGACACAAGAAAACATGGGGTATGCAGATAGTTATTCTATGAAGAGTTCAGCATTTATCTTTAGGCAAACGATATTGGATTGTGTCCATTTTGTGCAGCGATGACATAACTTAGGGAATGCAACAAGTGCTAATTTAGAATAAAGCCTGAGGTTAAAACTCAGGCTTTTAGGGATTACCGGCAATCGGACTTGAACCGATACGTCCTTGCGGACAATAGATTTTGAGTCTATCGTGTCTACCATTCCACCACGCCGGCGCTGCAAAAGAGCTTACACCATCATTATAAAAATGACAATACGGGTTTCCCAATTATTGCAGATACCGTTCAATATTAGCTTTATGCTCTTCATAGGTTTTGGCAGGATGAATTTCCTGTTGTCTGTCATGAATATAATAAAACCACTGATGCTCAGCTGGTTTCATAGCGGCATCTAAGGCTGCTAAGCTGGGAGATCCGATTCCCGCCGGCGGTAAGCCTAGATGAGTATGGGTATTAAAAGGGGAATCGCTTGCCGATTCATCCTTTGTTAAAGGGCGGTCCCACACTCCCAAACCATAGCGCAAAGTGGCATCAATGCCCAAACTCATCTGGACTGCAAGACGATTGTAGATGACGCCCGCTATTAATGGCATTTGAGAGACCTTATTGGTCTCCCGTTGAATCATGGAGGCGATGATGACAATCTGTGCTAAAGGAAGACGCAGTTGATCAGAGGCTGCCAAATAGGAGTGCAGCGCCTCATTAAGAGCATCCTGCATCTGAAGTGCCAAATCGTAGGCACTGCCATGCCATTCGTATGTGCCGCTGATAAACCACCCTTCGACAAAGCCCAACCTCCGCTCTTTGGCTATAAGGGAAGCAGCCTGACTGAACTCCGTCGGTTTTATCAGTTTTCTGGCTACCAAAAGGGCATCAATGTCTTCAATGGTGAACCCAGGATATATCAAAAGCGTATTGTCAGTTGGTTTGACCAACAAAGAGGCGATATAAGCAAAAGGGGTTTGAGCTGCAAAGCTGTAGGTACCGGGTTGTAATCGGGTGGTAATTTCCAACTCTTCAAAATATGAGAGCAGTTGTTCGTGGTTTTCAATTACTCCACTTTCTTCCAACAATAGGGCTATTTGACGGGCGCTCATGCCGCTGGTGATTTCCACATCGATTGACTGTAACGTCTTGGGAGTCAATAAAGCGGGTTTGCCGGTACTTTGGAAAATGACGACAGCGAGGACTAAGGAGACAAATATGATGAAGCTGGCTAAAAAGGGACCGAAAGAGATATCAAATTGGACATTTTTATTTGATTTAGCTTTTGGGGGCGGCTTTTTAGGGGGAGCTTTCTTGGCAACAGGCACTTGTTTTGGGCTTTTGGCCACAACAGTCGTCTTCTTTTGACTTTTTTTGCGCTCTTCAACAATCGTTTTTGCATCATTGCGGCTAGGAACGCTACTGTCGAAGCCTAACTCTTTTTGCTCTGGTTTCTTTTGCTGCGCCATAAGCTCTACATCTCCTGCTCAAGGCTTGCTGAAAGAGCTTGCTTGAGCGAACCGATTTTTTCTCTGTTGGCTCCAATCGTTTTTTGAATATCAACTATTTGGCGATTATGTTGATCTATCATCCCTCTGATATGTAAGATCCGTTCTTCATCCTGTTCAATAAGATAGACCAGCTCCCCAATTTCACTTTCAATGTTCAGCTCGCCTATCTTTTTTTGCAGTTGTTTGCGAATCCGCTGATGACGGGCAATTTGATCGTAACAGGTGAGCATAATGGGAGGGATTTCTCTCCCTTTCCAAGGCTCTGTGCTTTCACTGATGATAGTGCCGTAGCCAATGGCAAGTTGATTAACTGTTTGTTGTCTCTCTTTGCCTATTTGTTGTAATTCCTGCACTTTGCGTTCAATTGAGCCGCTGACACCCACTTCTTCTAGTCTCCCCTTTTGTTCGGTAATCTGCTGCTGTAACAACGTAACTTCTTGGTGACACATCTCTATTTCACTTTGCAAGCGGTTGACTTCTTGGTGGAGCTGGGGTGCCGAAGAGCTCACAAGCAGCGGTAAGGCATCGGCCTGGCTAATAAGCTGTCCCACTTCTTCAAAAAATGCTCTGTTTTCTTTCACGGCGGTGTTAAAACGATGAGATAACACAAGCAGGCGAAGTTTAAGAGGGAGGTTCAAAACTGGTTTGGTTTGCTCTGATTTAGCATGTAAGGTGGCCTGTTCTGCTCTCAGATTCTCAATTTGTTGTTGCCGTTGATGTAAAGAGGGGAGCAATGTATCAAGTTCTGAAGCAAGAACTCCGCTTACCGACTCTTCCCATGCAATTACTCCGATGCGGGAAAAGACGACTTGTAGCTCTTTTTGTGTTTGAGCGATAGTTTTCTTAAGTTCTCTAATACCTTTGTTGGAATCGGTAAGGTTGCTACCGATTTGCTTGAGGTGGGCAGTTTGTTGCTTCAGCGCATCAAGTAGCGACTTTTCTTTCGCTAACGAGGCAAACAGTAGCTCAGAACCTTCAATATTCAGTGGAACACCCAGCTCAAGGGCATGCATACCAAGCTCACCCAGCAGCAGCTGCACATCTTGTTCTACTGTTTGAATATGCTCTTCTATCACCTCGATTTCGCTACGCTGACGACCCATGAGCACTCCTATCCCCAGTGGACACCATCATACCATACAGAGTGTTCCTTGACAAAGCAAGCGCCACTAGTTATTCTGAGCCCAGATGATTAAAAAGAGCATCACATGAATGAAATTTCTGTGGAGGCGGAATGACAGACCAACCACTCCCCTCCCTGCTGCAGCGTACGTTGGATGAGTTGGAATCAAAAAGGGGGCCACGACAGAGCCTCTTTATCGAAGCGGGAACAGAGGCTGTGCCAATAGCCTTACAACGTTCCATTCAACTTTCCCAACAGTATCTGAGCACACACATTACCGATGCATCCCTCAGGGCCAGTGAACCTCCCCTGTTGCTTCTTTTGCCCCAACAGGAGATGGAAAAGTGGCTTCACAATCCACAAAACCCATTTTGCAAAGAGTTCACCTGTCTTTTTGAAACCAACTCCCCCCGCTTTGATTTGTCGAGCCTTAATGCCAAATCGCAGGTTCTGGCTACTACGGCCCAAAGAGCCATTGACCATATCAGGCGCGACAATATTTTTCTTAGTGAAACAGCAATTGTGGTGGTGGCGTACGAATTTACCCTCTTAGAGGGAGAGGATCAGCAGCAATTGGACGCCAGAGCTTGTGCCTTTTGGGACGATTGCCGCTTCATTCTCACCAAGCTGAACCAAAATGTCCATGTGGAACTGTATGTTAATACGTTTAATCATCTAAAAAGAGACCCCAAAGAGCTTGTTGCAAATCCCCTGCTGCTATTTCGACAGATGTGGGAACGTCCAGTGCACCCGCTCTTTGTTATCTCTACCGATGCCTTAGATACTGAAAGTGTCATGAGCCTCTTGTATGCCGAACATAAGGACAACTACTTAGTTGTCATGCGTACAGAAAAAGAGGTAGACACCCTTAAAAAAGGTCTTAAGGCAGCCCCAGTAAAGCTACAGGCCAGCGGCATTGGACTAAGAAGACTGCTTTCCCTCAACGCGCCTATGGAACAAGAGGTTGAAACAGTCATTTTAGTCGGCCTGAAAAGCAAGGATGTCGTTCAAGTCATCCGCATCATCGGCGAGTACACCCATGCTTCTTACATCATTGCACTCGCCACCGAACAAGAGGCGCACAACATCATCACCAGCAAGGAGACTTTGCTCATGAACAGTGAACTTAAAGCCATGCCCGAGACTCAAGAAGTCGTTGCCGGCAAAATCCAGATGCTTGTTGCCAAGCTTAACATTGACAACCGCCCTGACGAAATCGAAGAATTAAAGAAAATTATTAAAAAGAATGTTCCGTTTTACCGCAGAGGCCATTTCTCAGCCTACCTGCTGCGCGAACATTTAGCGGCAAATGAGAAAAAACCGGCCACAAGGGCTAAAGCATCTGCACCAGAAACTGCCAAACCTGCTCCCAAAACGCAAAAAAGCGCACCAAAACAACAGACTCCCCCCGTCCCAGAAGGGGCTAGAACCCTTTATTTAAATGTGGGGAAAATGAGGCGCCTTTATGCTAAAGAGCTCTCTCAGATTCTGATTGACCAGTTGGGAATTACACGCGAAGACATTTTCGCTTTGCGTATCCATGATAAATATTCGTTTATCACCCTCTCTCAGGAACATGCCGATAAAGCTTTGGAGAAAATGCAAGGCATCGATATCAGAGGACGCACTGCTTCCATCAGCTATTCGAACAAGGAATAATAATGGTCGTTGAACGTTTTGCTCTTGGTCCCTATCAAGCTAATTGCTACGCTTTTCACAATACTAAAGAGGTGTGGCTTATCGACCCGGGGTTTAGCGGTCACCAACTGGCCTCCTACATCAAAAGTAAAGGGTGGGTTCCGGTGGCTATTCTACTAACCCACTCCCACTGGGACCATGTGTTGGGCATAGGCGAGCTGCTGCAAGCCTATCCCGACCTTCCTGTTGGCATTCATACCGATGAAAAGCCCTATTTGGATGGAAAACAGATGCGCAAGATGGCCTTGCGCTTTGATCCAAGTTTGCAAAGCCTTGATGAGCAATTGTGGATCGATGTTCCCCAGCCCACCATGTTACTAAACGATAAGCAGCTTATCCCCGGTTGCAATCTTACCGTTTTGCACACTCCCGGCCACTCAAAAGGTTCAGTGGCCTATTGGGCACAAAAAGAGGGCCTTCTCTTTAGTGGGGATACGTTGTTTGCCAGTTCCATCGGACGCACCGATTTGCCCGGAGGCGACTCAGAAGCCATCATCACCTCCATTAAAACGAAATTAATGACTCTTGATGAGGCAACTATCGTTTATCCGGGCCATGGGGAAAGTACAACCATTGGGTTTGAAAAAACCAACAATCCTTGGCTGTAGCTACCATGATTTACGTTTGGGGCCTTCCTCTCCGCTTTTGCACTTAACGCACAATACGGCCGAGGGGATGGCCCTTAGCCGTTCTTCGGGAATCAAAGCACCGCATTGCAAACACACCCCGTAACGCCCATTCTTTAAGCGCGTTAGGGCCGCTTCAACACTTTTGAGGCGGTTGGCGGCATGTTGGTTCAAGGCTTCCATTTTCTTACTGGCAATATCGTCGGCAGCAATATCGCCAATGTCTTTGGTCCCCATGGCATTAATCATGCTGCGAAAGTCCTCATCCTCATTGGCTATGCTCTCAAGAATCTCTTTGCGCTGAGCAAGCAGCAATTGTTCCATTTCGGCATAAAATTCTTCAGTCATTCCAAACACCTCTGCAAACATACTTCAAACAGTTTCAATAAAGATGGATGCCTTTTGCCTATCCGTCAAGTAAAATCATCTCTGAAAGAGGAATTCTTGCACAATAGCGCTCAGTTCGGCATAGGTTTGCGTACTGGGTAGCTGGGGCTCATCCTGGATAATCTGTTGGGGTGCTTTGAATAAAGCTCCGCCATCGGCTGCTTTAATCATCGTTAAATCATTGTACGAATCGCCGGCTGCAAAAACAGAAAATCCGAGGCTTTGCAAAGCTTTGACAGCCTTGTATTTGCCATTGTCCTGTCGCAGTCGATAATCAATTATCATCGAGTTCTGATCAACTACAAGCGTATTGCAAAACAGTGTCGGATACAGAAGTTTTTTCATCAGTGGTTGGGCAAATTGGGTAAAAGTGTCACTGAGAATAATAACTTGTGTCTGCTCTTTAAGGGAGTTGAGAAACTCCAAAGCTCCTCCAAAAGGCTCCATAGTCGCAATGACGTGCTGAATATCGCTTAAAGAGAGCTTATGCTCCTCTAAAATAGCTAATCGTCCTCTCATCAGCACATCATAATCAGGCTCATCACGAGTAGTCCTTTTTAAGGCTTCAATTCCCGTCTTCTTTGCCACATTAATCCAAATCTCGGGTACAAGTACCCCCTCCAAGTCCAAACAGACAATCTTTTGCATGCTACACTCTCTCAAATTTTCCACTTTTTGCCGCTTTTGAACAGGGCATTGATGACGTTTGTATTGGCCAATGTGTGCTCTAAGCTGCCAATAAACGGCTGTCCGCTGGCAGCGCAGGCGGCAAATTGCTCACACTCCTTTTGGTATTGATCCATTGGCTCATACTGATAAATTTGGGCTTTCGCTGTGCGCGAATCATCATAGACTTCAAAGGGCCATTGGATTCTCTGTATCGCTTGTGAAACGTATTGGGGGACTTCAATCCTCTTTGAATCGGTTAAGAATGTCATTGATGTGTGGAAGGGATGTTGCATACCGGTAATAAAGCTCATCTGAGCCCCTGAGGCAAAGCGGAGAATCCCAGTAGTATTATGATCAACTTTCAGCTTCAGGATCGTGGTCCATCACACAGGCGACTTCCACCGGTTCCTCACCGGCCATCCAGCGCCCCACCGTAATGGGATAAACACCGATGTCCCATAAAGCTCCCCCCCCGTCTTGGTAGAAATTGCGAATATCTTGAGGATTCTTATTATAGAGGGTGAAAAACCCGTGGATGCTTTGCAATGGGCCAAAGTCATTGTTTTGCAAATGTTCTTTCAGACCAATCAACCGATTTTGGTGAAAAAATGGCGTACGCTTCGCCAATAAGAAGACCGCTTGAGTCTCTTAGTTTTATTAAATGCTGCACATCTTCGGCTTTTAGGGCCAACGGTTTTTCGCACAACACATGCTTACCTGCTTTGATTGCTTCAGTGATCCAATGCACATGCAGATGGTTAGGCAAAGGGAGGTAGACGATATCGATAGTCGGATCTTCCAGCAGTTGCTCATACGAGCCATAAGCTAAGGCAATTGCGTTTTTCTTGGCATAAGCAATTGCTTTTTGTTCCTCTCTGGAAGCAACGGCCACTAATTCGCATTGGTCACTGGCATGCAAAGCTGGAATCAGTTTATCTTGGGCGATACCCGCCGTGCCTAAAATACCCCAACGACTTTTTCCCATGGGCTCCTCCTCAACTTCTCCCATATTGGACGCAATCGGGCGTTAAAGCAAGAGCACAAAGGGAATATTTAGAGCTTGGGATACGAACTTTTCATCCCCCGCTGCATCCACAGATTGGGAATCACTAACCAATTACTGTCGCTTGTGGGAACAAGTTCTTCTGTCTGTAAAAACTCTTCGGCTAACAATGTAAGAAGATCGGTATCGCTGATACGTAGCATCCGATCTAAAATCTGCTGTCCCTCCAATCCGGCCGCTTTCAGATGTCCCCCCTCACCAAGGGCTCTTTTGGCACTCAAAGCTACCTCATAGGTCTGCTCCGAAGAAAAAGCTCCTCCTTGAGCCAGCGTCTTTAAACTTATTTTTTGAGAGGGCCCTTTGGTGATATCCACCACATAATTGACTCCCGCCAGCGAATCGTAAAGCTCCCAATTAGCTCTCATATCTTCAGTAAAAAGAAGTAAATCATCATCAAGGCTCCTCATTTGGTTAAACCACTGAGCATAGGAATATTCAAGATACGAGCGGATTTCAGAGCCGCTTAAACGCATGGTAATAATGGGATACGTAAACGGACCAAAAGCTAGCAGATCTTGGATGCTTACAGGTCCTTTGTGTAACACAGTATCTACAGCGTTCAAACTTGCCAAAGAGATAGGGGCTAAAGTCTCTTTTTGCTCTACTGCATGGATAAGATCAACAAATTTGGAATCGCCAAAAGCTCCCTCTTTGGAGCTTATCGATTCACTAAGGTTGCCTATGATTGTTGAGCCCCAGCTCTGGGCTTCTGTTACAAACTGCCCAAAGCGCTGCTCAAACATTTGGTCAACTGGATAATCGGCTGCTTTTAGCATTTGTGGCTCTAGTGATACAAGCTGACCCTGATCAAAGGCAGCTGTAACTGTCATAAATTCGCTGCCGTTTTGAGGCATAGAGACAACGTGTTCACCTTCAGCTGTTCCTAAGGTAAAAACCAAGTCAAACTCTGAGGCAAACGAAGATCCAGCAGCTGTTTTTGTTTGTACCAAAGCTATCATAAGATCGGGCTTTTCTTCTTTGATGATATCTATATAGTGCAAGGCAGCTTCTTCCATCGGCTGGATTTCTACCCCTTTACCAAACACCAGAGGCGCATAAACAGGATCAATTAATCCCATCACACCAATAGTTAAGCCCTTTTGCTTGAGGATCACATAGGGCTCTAAAAGCGGTTCTTTTGTTTTGGCATCAACTACGTTGGCAGCAAGGTAGGGGTAGTGGGCCTGGGAAACGACGGCCCTAAAAGGGGTAAAGCCTGCTTCAAGATCTCGAGGTCCACTTAGGGCGGCATCATATCCTAAGGCATCTAAAACCAAGCTGACAATATGGGGCTGTTTTTCCACATTATAGGTGCTGTAATACGTTTCTAAGCTTCCTTGGAGGATGTTCCCACCTTCTAAGAGAAAAAGGGCTCTCTCTTGTTGGTTCTGCTGTTTTAAATATGAAGCAAGATGAGACAATCCCCCAGGGGCAACTACTTCTCCATTCACATTGGCAGTAACGACAATCACCACCTCTTTTTGCTCGCTTGGAGGCTGTACAACATCCTTAACTGGCTCTATAACAAGGGGCTCGGGCTCTTGGATGATTGGTATCGATTCAGTGGAAGCACAAGCTACAAGCACTCCAAGTGCCATCAAAAGTGCTATCCCTCTAAAAAACAGGTTACGATATTTCATTCTTTGTACCCCCTTTATGATACAATCGGCCCATGAATAGGTTACGCCATTATCTGTTGAGCTTCTTTTTAGGTTCCCTGATTTCAATTATGGTTGTCTGCAACACACTGTTGGGCCAACAAACAACGATGGCCCTCTCTTTTTTCTTTAACCACGGCATCGGCATTGTTTTTCTTTCGCTGCTCCTTCTTTTTTATAAACCTCATAAAGAAAAGGCCCCTTGGTACCTCTATTTTGGCGGCGTATTTGGTTTTTTCATCCTCAATGCCAACTATGTGACAATCACCGCCATCGGTGTCTCTTTGACAATGGCTACTGCTGTCTTTGGGCAAGCCTTAGGCTCTCTTATTTTTGATCTTACTGGGTGGATGCATATGAAGACCTATCCAATCAGTCGTCGCAAAGCTCTGAGTTTGGCTCTCTGTTTTGTCGGCATCGTTTTGATGGGTGCTGAAGGGGGCTCTTTTCTTCTTCCGTATATTCTGCTGGGCATCGCCACTGGCACCATCACTATGATTCAAATGGTCTACAACTCACGCTTGGCAGCCATCAAAGGCATCATCTACAGCGCTCGCAATAACGTGCTTAGCGGTTTTATTGTGGCATTGATTATCTATGGCGCAATGGGCTTAGGTCCCACCATACGTGCTTTTTCCTCTTTGAAAACACTTCCTTTGTATCTTATAGCTGGAGGCGGAATATTGGCAATGGTCGTGGTGATGGGGACCAACTTTGTTATTCCCAAAATCCCCGTCATTTACAGCGCCCTTTTGCTTAGCAGTGCCCAAATCATTTCTTCTATTTTTCTTGATCATCTATTAGGGATAACGTTCCCTCCCCTTCTTCTTTTGGGAGCAATCGTCATTTTAGTGGGGATGGTTATTAATGTCTGGGTCGATTCAATTGAGCGCAAAAGCTCTTAAAGCTCACCTGTAATACCATACGAGGAGTTTTGGGCAACAATGAATCCCTCTTTTTCTAAAGCTTTGAGCGCTTTTTCGATGCGATCCATCTCATAAGGCAGGTGTTGGCCCACTTTTTCTTTCTCTAACGGCCCCTTCTCTTGCAACAAAAAAAGGACTTTGGCACGAACTTGCCGAGGCGAGTTTTCAAAAGGGCTCTGTTTTGCATACTGAGCGCTGCGACGATTGGGATTAGGGACAAGGGTTTTGAGCTTAGCTCCCC
The DNA here is from genome assembly GCA_050950025.1 of Sphaerochaetaceae bacterium. Lineage (GTDB taxonomy): Bacteria > Spirochaetota > Spirochaetia > Sphaerochaetales > Sphaerochaetaceae > JBMNGW01. The sequence continues at coordinate 34,752 of JBMNGW010000009.1, forward strand.
AATCCAATAATGCATAATACCAATGTTTGTAATCGGTTTGCATCTCAGTCAGCTCTTCCAATTCTGCCAAAAGCGTAGCGTCAGTAACATTTTCCTGGTGGGGATGAAAGTGGTAGAGAAGAACCCGACGGATATTCGTCTCCAGATAAAGAGCTTTTTGTTGATACGCAAACACCATAATAGCAGCACTGGTTGCCGCCCCTACCTGTGGTAAAGTCAGTAGCTCTTTTTGCGTTTTAGGCAATTGCCAGCTTTGTTGTTTACTGGAAGTGGCTATTGAGTGCAAAGCCAAAGCTCTGCGGTTGTATCCCAAGCCCTTCCACATCTGTAAGACCTCGCTTAAAGAGGCTTGAGATAAAGCTTCCAATGTGGGCCACCGCTTAATAAACTGCTCATATTTAGGTTCCACACGTTCAACTTGAGTCTGCTGAAGCATCATTTCAGAAACAAGGATGTGGTAGGGATTCGTTGTTTGCCGAAAAGAGAATATCCGCTTATAGAGGCGATAATGCTCCCAAACAGCCAAAGATAGGGCGTTAAAAGCCTCTTTACGCTGGTCTTTAGAAAGCGTTTCGATTGCTACAGCTTTAAGACTCAGCAGTATTTTTACCTCGTTGCTTGCGCTTATTTTGTCGCTCTTCTTTGCGCATTTTACGCATTTCACTTCGCTTACGCTCTTCTTCCAGCATCTTGCGGTACGATTTACCACTGCCAATCATCACCGCCACCGGTTTAAGCGATTGTACATTGGCACAGAGGATTTGGATGACGCTGGTAATCGGAACAGCCAAGAACATGCCGGCGACTCCCCAAATAAAGCCCCACAGCGACAGCGAGACCAAAATAACAAATGGCGATAAATTTAATTGCACTCCCTGCATACGCGGATCGAGGATATTACCTAGGACCATTTGAATGGAAATCATCAACACTGCTACATAAATAATATTGGCCCAATTGGGGAAAAACTGCAAAAGAGCCATAATAATGGTCATTACCGTAATAATAATTGACCCGATAGAGGGGATGAAGTTCAACACAAAAGCCAATACTCCCCACATAATGGCAAAATCGAGTGTGGTCGCTAAACTGGCTAAATAGAATAATATTCCGGTGGCTAAACTGATTAAGGCTTTGAGCAACAGATATTTGGAAATCTGGCGGTTGACCCGCTCAAACATCACGGCAACACGCATCCCTTTCCCCCCCGGTAAAGCGATGCGCAATTTGGGAATCAACGATTGGCGTTCCATCAATAAAAAGAGGACAAAGATATAGATAACCGATGCGGTGGAAAGAATGTTGATAGCTCTGCCGCTGACTGAAGTAAGGCTGCTGAGAATCACCCCCTGCCAATCAACATTCAGCTGAGTTAGGAAGCTGGTCCCCACATCCATATTCAGCATATCGACAATCCAGGCATCAATAACAGAAAAACGCCTGATGTACATCGGCAGGCGTTTAATAAGGCGATCGACAGTGAAAAAGAAAAACCAGCCAGCTATCAAAAAGACGATTAATAGAATCAGCATGGCAATGACAACGCCCAGCCAACGAGGAATTCTCAATTTTTCCAGTTTATTAAGAAATGGGTTGAACAGCAAAAAAAGGAAAAAAGAGATGAACAAAGGGAGAGTTACTGTGCTGGCAATTTTTAAAGTTGCAGCAACGAGAATTACGGCAATAGCTATTAAGGCAGTCTTACCAGCATCTTTGGGGGTTCTTCCCTGTTCTGACATGAACTTACTATAAGCTAGCTTGGAAAATACTGCAATATCTGATAAAAATTCCAATATGAAAATCCATCCCAATCTGAGCAGAATTGCCATTGTTTTGGTAGAGCCTCAAGAATCGGCAAATATCGGCTCAGTGTGCAGGGCGATGAAAACCATGGGAGTTCAACGGCTGATCATTGTAGGCAACAAAGAGTACGACCAAAGCCGTATTGCTACCTTGGCAGTCCACGCAGCAGATATTTATGAACAGCATCGACGTTTTGCCACCCTTAAAGAAGCCCTTGCTGAGTCTGTTTTAACAGTCGGAGCTACCCGTCGCCGAGGGAAGAATCGCAAATACTTTGCCCTTAGCCCAGAGCAACTGGCAGAGAAAATTAATCAAACAGGCTCCGGTGAAATAGCTATTGTATTTGGCAGAGAAGCAGATGGCCTTTCCGATGAAGAGCTACATCAGTGTCATTTAAGTGTGGCAATTCCCACTAGCGACCTTTTTCCCAGCCTTAATTTAGCCCAAGCCGTTCAAATCATCACTTACTCGTTGTTTCGCCACCTTAGTCCCACTTTGGGGTACGAACCGATAAGAGAAAAACGGGTCAGAGAAGTAGCCCATACTGCCGTATCTTCTTTAGAAGCCTTACGCTTTTACAATCAACATGATCAAGCCGATTTGGAACGCTTTTTTCGAGACATTTTTGCCCGAGCCGCTTTAAGTGAAAAAGAGGCCCAGCGCCTAAGTAAAACGTTCATAAAAATTGGACGCCTTGGCGCTCAGCAAAAGGAGAAATGATGTCATCTTTTTTAGACCCCCTACCCCGCGTTATTGCCCATCGGGGCGACAGTCATAATCATCCCGAAAATACGGTGCCCGCTTTTATAAGCGCGTTAAAGATGGGGATCGATGTCATTGAAACCGATGTCCATCTGACCAAAGATAACCAGATTGTCATTTGGCACGATCCCACTTTGGAACGCAACACCAACGGACACGGAAAAATTGAAGATTATACGCTAGCAGAGCTAAAAACCTTTGATGCCGGGTATATGTTTAGCCCTGATGGGGGAATTACGTATCCCTATCGGGGCACAGGGGTGGTGATGGCAACACTGCAAGAGGCTTTGGAAGCCTGTCCCACGGTACGTTTCAATGTTGATCTTAAAACAAAAGATCGGAGAATTGTATCTGAATTTGTCCACGTTGTTACTGCTAAGCAGGCCCGCTTGCGAGTTTTATGTGCCAGCTTTCATAAAAGCAACTTAGATTTAATTCGAAAAACCGATCCCGACATCCTTACCAGTTTAACAACGATTGAAGTACTTCCCCTGCTCCTTAAGCAAAAAATGGGGCTGTTGGGTTCTGCTTCCAAGCAGAAAAGGAAAATGATTTTTCAAGTGCCGGTGCGCCAGTGGGGCATTGAAGTCATTACCTCCCGTTTTATCGAGGAGTTTCACCGTTTGGGGGCAATTATCCAAGTGTGGACTATTAACGAGGAAGAGGAGATGAGACGTCTATTTGCCATGGGAGTCGACAGCATTATGACTGACAACCCCGCTTTGGCTTTAGAAGTAGCTTCTCAAATGGGCCTTATAAATTAGTCGGAAGCCTCGGGTGTCCCCGCTTCCACTTTTTTAAAGTACTTGTAGGTACTTACCTTCAGCTCATTAGCTGCCTCTTCGTCACAGACAACCAGACAGTTGCTGTGGCTTTGCAAAATGCTGCAGGGCCACATCTGAGTCATCGGTCCTTCAATCATCGCCTGCAATGCCCGAGTCTTGCCATACCCATTTACTAATATGACAATCTGTTGGGCATCCATAATAGTTTTGATGCCAACAGTAACAGCCAGTTCGGGAACTTTATTAATATCATCGTTAAAAAAACGGGAGTTTGCCGCTCGGGTATCGATTGTCAGTCTTTTCACCCGCGTTTGCGAATCGAAAGAGGAAAAGGGTTCATTAAAAGCAATATGACCATCTGATCCGATGCCTCCCAAAAAAAGATCGACTCCGCCAAAAGAGGCAATAGTTTTCTCGTACTCATAACACTCTTGGATAATATCAGGGGCATTGCCGTTTGGAATATGAATGTTTTCTTTGGGAATGTCGATATGCTTAAAAAAATGCTCTTCCATGAAGCGGTGATAGCTTTGTGGATGGTCTTCGGCCAAACCGATGTACTCATCCATATTAAATGTCACCACATGCTTAAATGATAAACCATCAGTTTGATGAAGTTTGATTAGATGGCGGTAAATTCCTATGGGAGTGGATCCGGTAGGCAAACCAAGAACAAAAGGATCAGAAGAAGTTGGTCGATGGGCCCTGATGGCTCTACCTACATAACGGGCAGCCCATTCACTCATAGATTCATAGTCGTTTTCAATGATTAATCGCATTAGGAGCTCCTTTGTGGCACCACAAGAATTTAACCATATTCTTTCGTATCACTCAACAAAAAATGGAAAAAAATAGTATTTAGAAGTTCCAAAAACTCCATAACATAACCGCTAATGCCAAATAATTCCTTATCAGGGTTCTGTTTTGGATACCATTGTAAAAAGAACAGTAAATCAGCAGGTACCCCTCATCCCCTTCTTATATGATACGATACCCCATTATGGGTCAACGGGTACAATACGATAAACAGACAGTGGCAGTTCTCCTTTGGGATAAAGAGAGCAGAGCTTGGATTGATCAAAGCTCATCGATTACCGCAATTTACACCGCCTACAGATATAAAAAACATACCGGCTATACTGTCTATTTTCGGGGATCACAACGCTCTTACTTCTTTAAAAAAGAGAATGTCCGCTTTAAGAAAAAACGGAAAGCTCTTCAAGAACCCATTAGAGAAAAGGAAGCACCCCCTGTAGCAAAAGATGAAGTAGTACGAACTTTGGAACAGCTTAAGAAAAAACTCAATGCCAACAATTCTTTAAAGAAAGCAGAAACGCATTCTCCAAAACAGATTCATCAGTTCATTACCTACTACCAGAATCTTGCTGCCTATGCTCAGACCATTGCCGATGAGCAGAGTCCTCTTTTTATTCTTGCCCGCAGTTATCAACGGATGAATTTTTCTGTTCATTCAGTGTTAAACGATCTTTTTCGCAGCATATCAAGAAAATACCCGTTAGATGAAACGCCAATTATAGCACCCTTTATTTTTAACCAAAGCCAATTGAAAGCTATTGAACAAGCCCTTTGTTCCTCTATCTCTGTTATCGAAGGGCCCCCAGGAACAGGGAAAACGCAAACAATTTTAAATCTTGTTGTTAACCTATTTATACGGGGAAAAAGCTGTGCCGTTGTTTCAAATAACAATACAGCCATTGATAACGTACAACAAAAATTCCAAGAAACTGAGTTTGAGTTCCTGCTGGCCCGCTTGGGTAACCAAGCATATGTAGAGACTTTTTTTGCCAGTCAAAGCAATGAAACATTAGAGAATCTTTTGCAAAATGCGTATCAGTACACCCCTTCATTTAACGAAATTGCTGCCCTTCATCACACAATGAAGGAAATTCAACAAGCAGAAGTGAAGCGTTCTCAATTGGAAGAGACTCGCCGCTGTTTAGAACTTGAATTGAAGCACCATAATGAGAAATGGGACAAAACACACCTTGTGCGACCTCACTACCCTTCTAAGACCTATATCGAACTCCTTGTTCGTCTCCAAGAGCCGCGAAAAATAAGGTTTTTTGAGCGCAGGCGACTGGATCGAAAATTTGGCATCAATCTAAGACGCCAAGATCATAACCAGCTTCTTGATGAAGCAGAAAACCGTTACTACCAAGCTAAGCTCCAAGAAATCGACCAAGAGCTTGAACAAGGTCAATTTTTTCTGGCCGGTAGTCACCCCCAAAAGGTAGAAAAGAGACTTCAACACCTCTCAACTCAAACTCTGAAACAAAAACTGATTCAGCACTATCAATCGTTTGAACAAAAACCCTTTACCCAAGCCACATTCAAACAAGAATTTGCCAGATTTATAAAGCGCTATCCAATCATTTTAAGTACCGCCCAGTCACTGTTGAACAATGTTCCTCATGGCTTTACTTTCGATTATTTAATTATTGATGAAGCCAGCCAAGGTGATTTATTAAGCAGCATTCTGGCTTTAAACCAAGCAAGAAATGTTGTTGTTATCGGAGACTCCAAACAACTGCAACAAATTGAGGAAGAGGCACTTTACGCCGAATCACGGCGATTGGCCCAAATCCATGCCATACCGCCCCATTATCGCTATGAAGCCAACTCAATTTTAACCACCACTAAGAAAGCTATCACTGATGTACCGACAACTCTTTTAAAAGAACACTACCGCTGTCCGCCCGCAATCATTCATTTCTGTAACCAGATGTTCTACGATAACCAACTTGTTGCCATGACACATAATCATCAACAACATATTCGCATTATAAAGACTGTTGAAGGCAATCATGCTTACAAAAACCCATATGGTACAGGATTATATAACCAACGAGAAATTGATGAAGTCGGGAAGCTTCTAGAAAACCGAGTGGACCCTGATGTGGGGATTATTGCCCCTTTCCGTTATCAAGCCGAATTGCTTAACAATCGCTATAGCTCTGCCACAATTGAGGCCGATACCATTCACCGTTTCCAAGGACGAGAAAAGAAAGAGATTATTCTTTCGTTCACCGTTAATGATATTGCCCAAGAAGGAAAAGACCGTCTTTCCGATTTTGTTACCAACCATCAACTGCTGAATGTAGCAATTTCACGAGCCAAAAACACCATAACTGCCATTGTTTCTCATAAAGTCTACCATTCCAAAAATAATCCTATCAGCGATTTTATCCGCTATGCTGAGTATCACTACGGCTCGGCAGAAGAGTCGACGGTCACTTCAATTTTTGATCTGTTGCACAGCGATTATTCCAAATCTTATCTTAAAGCCATGCATCGAAAATCCACTCTCTACGCCAGTGAACTATGGATGAGAGAGCTTATTACTACATCTCTTACCCATTACCCTAACATTTATGTCTCTATGCACCTGCGTCTTTCAAAACTACTGCGCTCAACAAAAGAATTTTCCAAAAAAGAACAAGAATACTTGCTCCATCCTTGGACCCACGTTGATTTTCTCTTTTACAACAAGATTACCAAACAAGCTCTTTTTGTTATTGAAGTGGATGGAGTAACGTTTCATGAACAAAGGCCCAAACAACGGCGGCAAGATACCCTCAAAGACCGTGCCTTGCGGGCAAACGGCATTCCTGTTCATCGCTTTAAAACAAACGAATCGGAAGAAGAGAGAAAACTAAAAAACATTCTGGTTGATTATGCCTGATGATACACCTATTGGATAACGCCTCCGCCAAGCACCGCTTCATCTTGGTAAAAGACAATAGATTGTCCGGGAGTAACGGCCTTTTGAGCCTCAGCAAACCGGACAATCACTGTTTTATTGGCTTGCACATCGATTAAAGCAGCTTTGGGCTTTCCGGTGGATCGAATTTTGGCTTTCACTTCATACCGGCCGCTAGGCTGTTCAATGAACATCCAATTAAGCTGTTCGGCAACTAAGCTTTGGGCAAACGTTTGTTCTTCAGTTCCCACGATCACGGTATTGGTTGAAGCATCAACACGCAGTACATAGAGTGGCAAAGCCGAAGAGATCTTCAACCCTCTTCTTTGGCCGATAGTGAAATTCCAATAGCCATTATGGGTTCCCAAAACAGTTCCCTGAGCATCCTCAATATTTCCTTCTAGCGGTTGGACATCGAGTAAATCGCTGTATTGGCCGCTGTAAAAGTCTTGGCTCTCCTCAGTTTCTTCAGCAAAAAGACCAACTTGAAGAGCCAGATGTTTGACATCCTCTTTTTTTAGCTCTCCTAAGGGGAACATCACTTGAGAAAGCTGTTGTTGAGTAAGGCGATAAAGAAAATAACTTTGGTCTTTTTTAGGATCAAGGCCCATTAACAAGCCCCATCTTTGGCCTCTTTTCTCCACACGAGCATAGTGGCCGGTGGCAAAGCGGTCAAACTGTATCCCTTTTTGAGCGGCAATGCGGGGAAGGGCCCCAAATTTAATCAGGCTGTTACACCAGATGCAGGGATTGGGAGTCCGTCCTGCCTTATACTCATGGCGAAAGTCCTCAAGAACAATCTGCTCATACTCTTTGGCACAATCAAGCACATGGTATTCAATACCCAGCATTTCACTGATTCGCTGTGCTTGGGCAATATCTTCAGCTTCGTTAGGCCCGAAGCAGGCATTCTTCTTCAATTCACCGGTAAAAGGATTCCCCTTTTGCCATATCGACATGGTGGCTCCGACAACCTCGTGTCCTGCCTGCTGTAAAAGCAGAGCCGCAACAGCAGAGTCGACTCCACCGCTGAGTCCAACCAATATACGCATCTATTCCTCCACACGCCCCCAGGCGCAGTACCGTAAAAAAGAGAAACCGCTCCGGAAGTCTCCAGAGCGGTTCAAGCGAGGATGACGGGACTCGAACCCGCGATCTACGGCGTGACAGGCCGTCGCGATAACCAACTTCGCTACACCCTCATCAATGCATGAGGAACTTACAACAACAAATGAGTTTTGTCAACCTCTGTGTATTGTTCTGTTATTGTTCAGCGATTCTGATACCAACTAAGTGTTCAGCGATTCTGATACCTTTTTGCTTGTTCAACTGAACAGTATTTCTATGGCAAATAGGCTGTTTTGTGCCACCCTCTCTTATTGAAACATACCCATTTCTCCCAATGGAGGATTGATTGCTCCCATTACAACCATCCCATTAGAGAAAAGTCCATGAGCTTTTACCCCTAAAGCAATACGTCATACCTAAGCTTACAAAATACTGATAACTATTAACTGATTGTTTACAAAATAATGATAACTATTAAGTATAAGTTTACAAAATATTGCAAACTATTTGACTTATATCCTGAGTAGAAGGCTCATCCACATCGTTCCCGCCTATAAGTGGTTGTTGTAGGGATAAAGGTGTTCCTCTGGCAAAAGCTCATTCCAACACGATGCTTTTGAGTACTTAGAATATCGCTAGCAGCTGCAAAACCCTCATTATCAAATTTGGGTAGGTCTGCAGAGTTTCATTGCGTGAGTCTTTTGTCTTGATGTGGCAGTGACTCCCTTAAGTTGGAATTCCGCTATCTGTCACCATGGTCAAGGTTTTCACTTACAAGGAGGAAAACCAGGATTTAACCCATTGTAAGGCAACAAATAAACTGAACTTTTCTGAAGAATATTTTGTAGTGCTTTAGACTCATTTCTTTGTTTTGGTCTCTATCCAATGCAATCCTTTGATTAAGTATCCCTTTTGCTGATTTTGTGAAGGCTTGTTTTATTTTTGAATGAGAAGATTGGAAGTAATTAGCCACGAAGTTTTGATTGACCACATAAAAAAAGGAGTATCTTCCTTTCATAACACTATTTTACAAAAACGTGTTACGATGGTACCACACCATTTAGCTCCTCTTTCTCATTTGGAAAGCTAAATTACCTATTGGAGGTACCAATGAACAATAGAATACGTCAATCGGTTCTAATCGCTCTTCTTCTTATGCTCTTTAGCACTGCAATAATCGTTGCCGCACCTGTTCAAGAGATGGAGCTCACTCAAACGAAAATTGTAACTGATATGAGAGGGCGCAGTGTTACAATCCCCAGTACCGTTGATACGCTGATTGCTTTGGATGCAGGAGCTCTTCGGCTTGTGAGCTACCTCGATGCCACCAATAAGATCATTGCTGTTGAAGATGCCGGTCATGGACGAGAGAAAAGTGATTATCCTTTTTTCTATCTAGCAACCTATCGCATCGCCTTTCCTGCGTTAAGAGATCTTCCCAGTATCGGAAGTGCAGATAACCATGAAGGAATTATTGCAGCAAATCCCGATCTCATTATCTCTTCGGCAGTCGATGTAGCGAAGCTTGATCAACTGCAAAACACTCTTGGCATTCCTGTTTTTGGCGTCGATGTTGATGTAGAGTTCTACGATATCGACCGATTCTATGACCAACTCCAAAACCTTGGTGCGGTGCTTGGAACGAAGAAGCGGGCTTCTGAGCTCATTGATGGAATCAAAGCAAGTCTATCCGATCTTGAAAAACGGGCGGCCAAGGTTACCGCTTCAAAAAGGGTCTACGCCGGAGGAATGATGTACTATGGTGAAGCCGATCTTTTGCGAACAACTGGGGACTTTCTCCCCTTTGATCTTATGGGAGTACTCAACGTTATGCCAACAAACCCAACTGGCAATAGGCAGCCGTATATGACCGGTCTTGAAGATCTTATTGCGGCTGATGCCCACTACATCTTTCTTGATACCGCCAACCTTGCGCTTTCAGAGAAGGGCTACAATGAGAACCAAAAAGTCCTTGATCAACTCGTTCCGGCGTTCAAAAACAAAGATGTTTATTCCACCTTTGTTTATAAATACTATGGAACAAACTGGGAGAACCAACTAATTAACGTCTATTATGTGGGAAAAGTTCTCTATCCCGAGCTGTTTAGTGATATTTCACTTAAGGCAAAAGCAGAGGAACTTTGGAAACTCTTTTTCAATGTGGACTTAGATTACGAGAGGGTTTGCGAACTGCAAAAATCTACTCCCAAGCAAGTAGAGTGGTTTAACTAAATGCAAGAGATTTCCAACCTTTATCAGGGGTATCTAAAAAAGAAGCGTCTCTTTTTAGGTGTGCTTTTTCTGCTTCTGCTCGCAGTAAGCGTGATTGCAATCACTGCCGGGAGTATCAAAATCCCTTTTTATGAGGTTCTCTCAACAATTATCCGCCTCGATACAAGTAATCGAGGCCGGATTATTTGGGATGTTCGCATGCCCCGTGTACTTGGCGCTATTTTGGTAGGAGCGGGTTTATCCTTAGCGGGGGTGATGATGCAATCTGTGTTAAAAAACCCGCTGGCATCTCCGTACACCCTCGGTTTATCCAGTGCAGCAGCATTTGGAGCTTCCTTTGCGATTGTCTTTCTTGGAGCTGGAACCAGCACCACCAGTACAATCATTGTCAGTAACTTTGTTTCCGTTGCCCTCAGTGCTTTTGTGTTTTCCGTCATCTCAATGGTTGCAATCTTAGCGCTGACGCTGTTAACATCGATTTCGAGTCAAAGTATGGTACTGGCAGGAATCGCAATCGGCTCAATCTTCTCCGCAGGCCTTACATTAATGCAGTACCTGGCCAACTCTGTCCAACTTGCTTCAATCGTTTCTTGGACCTTCGGCGATTTGGGGCGGGCGAACTGGCGAGCTTTGGGGATTATCAGCTTAGCTCTCATTCCCCTTTGGCTTTTGGCACTGTGGTATCGTTGGGACTTTAATGCAATGGATAGCGGGGAGGACTCGGCAAAAGCCCTTGGAGTTCGGACCAATTCAATCCGAATCTTTGGGATGCTTAGTGCCTCTATCCTTTCGGCAATCATCGTCTCCTTCTTTGGAACAATCGCATTCATCGGCCTTCTTGGTCCGCATATCGCTCGGCGCCTCATTGGCGGCGATCATCGCTTTCTTTTGGTTGCTTCTCCTTTAATCGGCTCATTCATTTTACTCATCTCTGACACTTTTGCCCGCACAATTCTCGCTCCTATGGTTCTTCCTGTTGGGATTTTAACCTCCCTTCTTGGCGGACCGCTGTTTATTTATCTGCTTATTGCTAGGAGGAGGAGATGATTCTCGATATTCAAAACCTTTCATTTCGCTATAAGCACAACCTGGTTATTCAAGAGATTGAGTTCACCGCCGAAAAGGGATCTCTAGTGGCGATTCTCGGAAGAAACGGAGCAGGCAAAACCACATTGCTTAAGTGCATCAATCATGTTCTTAAAAGTCAAACCGGAACAGTTCTTATAGAGGGAATTGACACAAAAACCCTCCGTCCCCTTCAACTAGCGAGAAAAATCGGTTGGGTTCCCCAAAGTGGCGAGATCTCGCTAATGAACGTCTTTGATCTTGTCCTTCTTGGTCGCAAGCCTCATTTTACCTGGGCTCCGACAAAAGAAGATTACCAGAAAGTCGAAGAAGCCTTAACAACAATCGGAATTAAATCATTGGCTCTTCGCCCTGCCAATCAGTTAAGCGGCGGGGAGTTTCAGCAAGTTCAAATCGCCAGGGCCCTTGCTCAAGACCCTAAGGTGATTCTTTTTGATGAGCCAACTAGTAGTTTGGATATCCACAATCAGTATCGCCTTATGTCAACGATTCAAATGATTATTCGTCAAAGCTCGCGCCTTGCTGTGATGGCTGTTCATGATCTGAACATGGCTTTGCGATACTGTGATAAATTTATTCTCCTTAAGGAGGGGAAAGTCTTTGCTTGCGGTGGCACAGAAGTAATAACCCCCTCTTCGATTGAAGCAGTCTATGATATTAAGACAAAAGTGGTAGAGGTTGAAAACTACCCAATCGTCGTTCCTGCCAAGTAAAAAAAGATGAAAAGCCAAGAGCAAAGAGCAATACAAAACGCCATTAGGTTCCACCTTGATACTTATCCTGGTGGCACGCTCATCGATTTGTATAAAAGTTTTTTCCAAGATCAGTATGGTCCTGGGCATTTACTGGAAGACCGAAAGAGGGCGTGGAATTATTTTTCCCTTGAGCTTGATGGGATGAAGAGCCAGAATCGACATACAGGTGAACCGTGTGGGGCCGGTCGCTCCTTCTACCGTCTCCCCCTTGATTTAGTACTCGATGACATTATTAATAAGAACGATTATTTTGAGGCATTTATTTCAAGTGCCAAAGCAGTTACCCTTCTCAAAGTAGCAGCTTGGCAACAAAAATGGGATGAAATTATCCTACTCATTAAAGAGGAAAAGAGATTTTTGCCAACTTTTGAAGAGGACCTTAAAATAATCGATTCACTGCTAAGCAGCGGCTCTTATTTGATAAGCCACAGTCAAACCTACCGCAACCTGTACGATCCTCACTACCGCCTCTTCTCCATCAAAGAGATGAACTCTCTTAAATACCGCTATCTAGGCTAAAATCGTACTTTCTTAACCCCAAATTCTTCTTCACTAGGATACAGTGCCACATAAGGTGACATGCCAAAAAGATACCTGTGGAGAAAGCTTCACTCCCTTCGGAATACATATGAGCTTGTCAGTTTCTGAGATGCTTCTTTTAAGGATGGATTTAGCCACGGTAAAACCACTTCTGATTTTATCGATATGCTAAGATTTACAACAGACAGGCTTCACCATACATCGATTGACGTCTTTTCGCGAAGGAAATCAAAGACTTCTTTCACCTTGTTCCTTCTTCGAGCATAACGTAGCATTGAGACTTGGTTGATACGATATGTTGCGAACATCATCTCAATCGCAGAGGGATAGTCACCTTTAAAAATCATGAGATTCTTGTTTGCAAACAAATCAACAATCAGCTTCTCCAGAGGCACCTGATATGACTCACCATCTGATTTGGGTGCCTCTGAGACCAAGCGGTCGATGATGATTCCATCATCGGTGCCATATAGCAGTATCTCTTGGGCTTTAGGTCTCAACAGCACCCTGCCCGGGAATCTTTCAACAAGAGCAAAGAACACAAAATCCCAACCATCCTTCTCTACCTCGAGGAAGATCTGATTGTGTGCCACTTGGTGATTGAAAAACTCATTGAGCCAGGACAATTCCCAAACTCTATAGGAAAGCAAAGGAAACTGCTTCTGCATGTACTCGATAACCTGCAAGGCTGTATGGGAATATTTACCGATAAAGACGCTTTTAGTCGGCTCCTTCTCGGCTTTCTTATATTGATTACGTCCAACTCTGATTAGCAAGGCGGAATCTTGCAGAGTTTCCAACAAATATCTGAGTTGCGTCTTTTTGAAGGTGGGCTCGACAATCTGTGCGGCATACAGTATCTGCTGTCTTGTAAACGTGTCATCTGCTAATTTTTGCATGATTGCATACTTGTTCATACTTATCACCGCCCAGCCATTTCGGCAAATATCTATTTTTTTGCCGTTTTGGCTTTTCTCCATGCGAAAGCTATTGTAACAGCTTCTGCCATATAGCGCTTAATTTTTGAGCTTTATTTCAAGTTTACTAGGCTTGCTACTGTGCACTACGATAAGAAGTCAAACAAAAGGGTAAAAACATAATTTCCTTGATCAAAGAAATTTCATCTTACGTGCTCCCTTGCATGCTGCCAGTGTTACTCTCTTTTGACACCTAATGCTGGAAGGCTACTTTGTTTAATTACTCAAAATAAGCAGGACTGTGGTATAGTCAGAGTATTCTCATCGGGAGGGATGTATGAAACGGACCATCTTGCTTATCGTTCTTTTTCTTTTAGTCTTGCAAAGTGCTACTGCCCTTGTCCCCTTGTCAATGAGCCTTGGCTCAAAGATTATCGATATTGCCACCCATAAAGGTAAAACACAAGTGACCCTGCAAGATGGGCAACTTGTCACTTTGGGAGGATCAAGAATCGGTAAATTAAAACAAACGCTTTTAGAGTATTCCTTTGTCGATCTTCCTTTTGACCAAAGGCTTGATGTGTACCAACAAAGCAGCCAGAACCTTTTGTGGCCCTCCGTTAAGGGCGCTTTGATTGGTTTTGGCGGCGGCTCGTCTATCCAAGGAGACTGGGTTGGAGGGTTGGTTGGTCTTATTGCCGATACTGCTTCGGCAACTGCCATCGGAACGGGCTTGGGTCTTATGTTCATCGATATGATAATCCACGGCATGTTTGGCGTTGAATATCCTCCCGATGATTCGGAGCTCTACGATATATCGAAAGCCTTACTGATTGGCGGAGCAATTGGACTGGGAGCCAGTCGCGTCCTCCAAGCCACTTGGCCTCTGATCTACGGCAGTCGGTACAACAGCACTTTAAGAAAAGGGTTGGGAATTGACAAAAAAGGCAACGATGCCTTTGCCCTGTCTATTATTCCTTTGCCACAAGCATCGGGGTATATGAGTCTGGTGGTGGCAACAACTATCCCCATCGGATAAAAGCGAGGTCTCAGAATGCAAGAAGCTTTGCTCCTCTTTTTTCAAAAACTCTCCTCTCCGGTATTGGATACCGTAGTTCAAGTACTCACGTTTTTTGGCGAAGAGACGGTGTTTATCCTTTTTATTGCCGCTTTATTGTGGTGCTTTTCCAAACAAAAAGGGTTTGCTATCTACAGCTCCCTTTTTAGTGCCCTTATCGGCATGAGTGTGCTCAAAGCTCTTATCAAATACCCCCGTCCGTTCCAAGTTTTGGGTGACATTGAAGGCAAGCGCCTTTCTACGGCTACCGGTTACTCTTTCCCCAGCGGCCATAGTACAGGAGCAGCTGCCTTTTATAGCTCTGTTTCACTTATCTACAAAAAGCGGTGGCTCTCAATTGTCAGTGCTTTACTAATTGCACTGGTGGGATTATCACGGATCTATTTAGGAGTCCATTGGCCTTTGGATGTCTTTGGAGGCCTTGCTTTAGGAATCGGGGTCTCTTTTGCTTTAAGCTCTTTCTTCTTTCATCTGTATGAGCAGAAAGAGAAACTAAGGAGCTTTTGTTTTGCCGTTGGCATCGGCAGCACTATTGTTGCCGTTGGACTGACGCTTTTACTCATCTTAGAAAAAGCCGATCCGTTGGGCTTTAGTGATCCGATGAAACTCTTTGCCTTAGCAGGCGGAGGGTATTTGGGATTCGCTTGGGAGCAAAAACATATCAATTATGTCACAGAGGCTAATTTGGCTGTGAAGCTTCTGCGGTTGGTCTTTGGGTTGGCAATCCTTTTTTTCATTCAGAGTCTGAAAAGCATCTTAGGAGCACATTTGGCAATTACCTTAATACGCTACTACCTCATTGGCCTGTGGGTAACATTTTTGTATCCGTTGATTGGCAGCAAAATTCCGGTAGGCAACAACCACTATTTCTTTGACTGCTGAGCAAGTTCAACCATCTGCTGTTGGGTAAGTTTTTCCAGCTCATTGGCATCTTTGCGCATCTCTTTGGGTAAAGTAAAGTTATCCTTGCCCCATTTTCCGTAGAAACCGTATTTACCGTTGAACACACCTAAGCTTTTACCCTCCAGCGGCTCAAATTCTTTAAGCGGGGGGGCTGCTCCCCTTTTGCCTGCACCTGGGCGGCGGCCCGGTTTGGGAGTGCGTAACAGTGTAAGGGCCTCTTCCAAGCTTACGGTGAAAACTGCCTCTTCATTGGCCAAAGAGCGAAATTCTCCGTCACTTCCCACATACGGGCCATAGCGGCCAATAGCGGCAATGACATCTTTGCCCGTATCGGGGTGGATGCCAATTTGGCGAGGCAGGTTAAGATAATTCACAATCTGCTTTAATTCCATCGTTGCCGGATCAATCCCTTTGGGAACAGAAGAGGTTTTGGGTTTGGGATTTTCCTCACTCTTTTGCCCCAGTTGGAAATACGGGCCAAATTTTCCACTTAAAAGATAAATGGGCAGTCCACTGTCGGGATCGACTCCTATGCTTTCTAAAGCATCGCCATTTTTTTTCACCTCTAATAAAGCGGCCAATTGCTCGGCTCCCGTTGTTCCGGGGTACACATCGGCAGGTATTGAGGCATTCAGGTCGCCTTTGCTGATATACGGGCCGTACTTACCTATCATCACAGCATAGGGATCACTGATATAAGGAATTTCAATCCTTTTGGCATCGGCTGGTTTTACACTCTCCAATTTTTCATCTACTTGCTCTTTAAGTCCTTGTTTACCCTCATAGAATGTTTTCAGATAATCAAGTTGGTGGGCCTTGCCTGCGGCAATAGCGTCAAGATGGCTCTCCATATCGGAAGTAAATTGATATTCAACTAATTGTTCAAAATGCTTTTCCAGCAACTGGACCACAGCAAAGCCGACAAAAGTGGGCAATAGGGCTGTCCCCTCTTTAACGACATACGCTTTTTCAAACAGACGGTCGATAATGGTTGCATAGGTGGAAGGTCTGCCGATTCCCTGCTTTTCCAACTCTTGAACTACAGTGGCTTCGGTAAAGCGGGCAGGAGGTTTGGTCTGGTGTTCAGTATTTTCAAGACTCTTAAGCTCAACAGACTCCTGTTCTTGCATATGGGGCAAAAATGTCTCCGAATCTTCAAGTGCAGCTTCGGGGTCATCTTTACCCTCCACATAGGCGCGGATAAATCCGGCAAAAGCAATCCTGTTGCCGCTGGCACCGAAAGTGGCATCATCAACTTCAATTTTGACAATGGTTGATATTTTTATGGCATCGGCCATCTGACTGGCCACTGTCCGTTTCCAAATTAAATCGTAAAGGGCTTTTTCAGTCCCTTTTAAAGCAGTTTTATCGGGGTGAACAAATGTTTCCCCCGCAGGGCGAATAGCTTCGTGAGCCTCTTGAGCCGATGAGCTTTTGGCAGAATATTGGCGGGAAGTGGGACTCAAATAATCGGAGCCAAAAAGAGAGGCGGCAACATCACGAGCTGCTTTTATCCCCTCTTGGCTCAGTGAAGGAGAGTCGGTTCGCATGTAGGTAATTAAGCCACTTTCATAGAGCTTTTGAGCAATGCTCATCGTCTGTTTGGCACTGAGGCGGAGTTTACGACTCCCTTCTTGTTGCAAAGTGGAAGTGATGAAAGGGGGAGCAGGTCGCTGTTTTTTCTCTTTTTCTTCAATTTGGACTACTTTCCATTCTGAGGTGTGTAACCGCTTGGCCAACTCTGTGGCTCCGTTTTCATCTAGCAGCAGCACCTGTGTTTTTTTCAACTTCCCGGTTGTTGCATCAAAATCTTTGCCGCTAGCCAAACGCTTAGAGCCCACTTTTTCAAGTCGAGCTGTAAAGCTTTCGTTGCGCTTGGTAATAAGATCGGCTTTCAGCCCCCAGTAATCGGAGCTGACAAATGCCATCCGCTGGCGCTCTCGTTCGACAATCATTCGCAGTCCCGGACTTTGCACCCGTCCTGCCGAAAGATTTTGCAATGAAAGCTTGCGCCATAAAAAGGGGGAGATGGTGTAGCCGTAGAGGCGATCGAGAATACGACGGGCCTCTTGAGCTTGGACTAAATCCATATCCAGCTCTCTTCCATGCTCAAGAGCATGGAGAATCGCTTTTTTTGTAATCTCGTGAAACACCATCCTCTGATACGGTACTTTGGGTTTCAGCAACTCCACTAAATGCCAAGAAATACTCTCACCTTCACGGTCTTCATCCGTTGCCAGTAGCAGGTGGGAACTGGTGGCAAGTTCTCTTTTGAATTCTCGAATAATTTTCTCTTTGCCTTTGGCAACAACATAATTGGGCTCGTAGTTATTTTGGACATCAATTGCAAGATCTTTAGCAGGTAAATCGCGCACATGGCCATTACAAGCCATAACCGTGTAATCAGAAGGGAGAAATTTCTTGATGGTTTTGGCTTTAGTGGGGGATTCTACAATAATAAGGGTCTTCGTTCCATTTTTCTTCGTATTGGCCATAATTGTCTACCTTTTGCTGTATATAAGCTCTTTTGCCTAATACAGACGAACTACAGTTATAGGAAGTGGTTCTCATTTTGTCAACGATTGACAGGGCTCTGATGTAAGGACACAATGGCCTTATGAAACAGCAGCATGCTAAATTAGTGCTTGGCCTACTGATTATTTTTGGGGGAATTAATCTGATACCCAAAGCATTGGAACTCTCTTTTTCCCTTTTGTTTTCTGGATGGTGGGCGTTATTACTGAGTTGTATCGCCTTAGCTTCCACTGTTTTTGGTAGTGTCAATCAGTGGGTCGTGGTGTGGCTTTTTCCCCAATCACACAACTGGCTTTCCCTTTGGCTTGCTACTTCGCTGTTTGTCGGAGGAGCAATCATTATCTTGGGTCTTCTTTTTCTGCTAAAGAGCAAAGATGAGAAAAAATATCATTTTCCCCACTTTTTTCATACGCAGAAAAAAGACGATACTGATGCTCCTTCTTACAGTGCCGTTTTTAGTGGAATGGAGATGAATAACAGCTTAATTAATCTAAGCAGCTGTACTTTGTTGACTATTTTTGGAGGCAGCGAAATTTTGTGAATAGGAAGTCCAGTCCTCTGTTAAAAGTTATTAACGTAGCCTTTTTAATTGGTGTGTTGGCTCTCTTTGGCAGCTGCGCTGTTTTTCAAGGCTTGCAGCTTACCGCCACTTCACAGGGGTGGGCAACAACCGATTTGTATGTCTACGACTTTTTCTTAACACTGCTTGAAGATTTTGAGCCTTTTTCGGAAACTGAGCGGACTGTCTCAATTATGGATGAACATGTTGATGATGTGATGAGGCAGTTGCATGCTTCACCAAGTGCCACTCACATATCGTTAGTCAAAAACAGCAAAAACAGCTATTTCATCGATTTCACTTTCTCCAGCTTAGTTAATTTGCTCAATGATTTGAATCGTAACCAACAGCAAAATATCATCAGAGTAAAGGGCAACTCGCTCCACTTTTACCTCGATATCGATAATTATCCCCAGCTGGAAAATATGGTCCCCTTTTTACAAGATCCCAATTTTGAAACTTTTGGACCTTTGTATAACATTGGTATGAGTGAAGAAGAGTATCTTGATATGATTAGCTACATCCTAGGAGAGGAAGGGCCCCCTTCAATTGAAAGCAGTATTATCGCACTGAATTTCACCACCCCCTCGCCAATCACCTCTTATAGTGGAGGGGAAAAAACTGGGGCTAATTCAATCCGTTTTGATATCCCCCTCATCGATTTTCTGCTACTGGCAACTCCTATTGAGTTTAGTCTTTCGTGGTAACTTAGAGATTGAAACGGAAGTGCATCACATCTCCGTCTTGCACTTCATACTCTTTACCCTCAATTCGTAATTTACCCGCCTCTTTTAGCTTGACTTCGCTTTTATAGGTAAACAAGTCGGTGCAGTGGTAAACTTCGGCTCTAATAAACCCTTTTTCAAAGTCGGTATGGATAACCCCTGCTGCCGCGGGAGCTTTATCGCCGGCATGGATTGTCCAGGCCCTATTCTCATCGCTGCCGGCTGTGAAGAAGGTCCTTAATCCCAATGCATGATAAGCGCTACGAATCAGGGTGTTGAGTCCCGATTCTTTTAGCTGGGAAGCTTCCAAAAACTCCAGTTTTTCCTCTTCGCTTTCCAAAGCCGCTATTTCTGCCTCTATTTTGCCGCAAATTTCAACAATTTCAGAATTTTCGGCTGCGGCAATTGCTTTAACCGTCTTAACGTGTTGGTTGGGCACACCAATCATATTCTCTTCTATGTTGCACACATAAATTACCGGCTTAAGGGTAATCAGGTGCAAATCGCTAAGCAGCTCTTTTTCTTCGGCACTGAGGCCCAAGTTACGGACCGCTTGGCCTTCAGAGAGCTCTTGTAGCAACCGCTCTAAAAGCGGCAACACTTTTTGAGCTTGCTTGGCAGTCTCTTTATCTAAGCGCGTCATTTTGGCCAACCGTTGGTACCGTTTATCGACAGTTTCAAAATCGGCTAAGGCTAGCTCAATGTTAATGGTTTCAATATCGCTAGCAGGGTCAACTTTATTGGCCACATGAATAATGTTTTCATCATCAAAGCAGCGCACCACATGAATAAGGGCTCCGACTTCCCTAATGGATGCTAAAAAGCGGTTACCCAACCCTTCCCCTTTGGAAGCACCTGCTACCAACCCTGCGATATCGACGAATTCTACCACGGCGGGAATTACTTTTTTGGCCGGGATAAGAGCCGCGATGGCATCCAGGCGCCGATCGGGAACATTGACTATGCCAACATTAGGATTGATAGTGCAAAAAGGATAATTGGCTGTTTCAGCCGGTGCGTTTGAGAGCGCAGAAAACATGGTGGATTTGCCAACGTTAGGCAAACCCACGATACCGCAATTTAAACCCATGGGGGAACCTCTTAATCTGCTTGTAATGCCAGACGAGTATACCATATACTGTAAAAAAAGATAAACCAGTGGAGCAGGCCTATCGGCAATTCACCTTTGATTACCATTTCTACCCAAAATCCTAAAGCACTACTTATCACCATTGTTCAAAGTGGCGAAAACCAAATCCAAACTCAAGCTCGGTTGGAAGAATTAGCCAGTTTGGCTCAGACAATGGAAGTCCAAGTGCTTTTGTCATTAACCATTGTGCTTAATCAAAAACATCCAGCCACCCTAATTGGCTCGGGCAAAGTTGAGGAGCTAAAAAGCCTCATTGACCTCCATAGTGCAGATCTTATTATTTTTGACCAAGAACTTCCCCCCCGAGCCCAAAGAAACTTAGAAAACAGGCTCGATTGTGCAGTTATCGATCGCCAAGAGGTCATCTTGCAGATTTTCAGTGACCGTGCAGCCACCAAAGAGGCCCGATTGCAAGTTGCTTTGGCCCGCCAGCAATACTCGTTGCCGCGCCTTACACGGCGGTGGACCCATTTATCACGGCAACGGGGAGGGATGAGAGGCACTCGTGATGCCGGAGAAACGCAGTTGGAGCTCGATCGCAGAATTGTCCTTAATACGATTTCTTCTTTAAAAAAAGAGTTAAAAAAAGTTGTTTCTCAGCGTTCGGTACAACGCAAATCACGCCTCAATTCTCCTATTGCCACCTGTGCCATTGTTGGCTACACCAATGCCGGAAAATCTTCCTTACTTAATGCATTAAGCAACAGTTCAGTCTTAGTAGAAAATAAGCTTTTTGCCACCCTTGATCCGACAACTCGCACAATCACCCTCCCTTTAGGCAAACAAATGCTCTTATCTGATACTGTAGGCTTTGTCAGTAACCTTCCCCACCAGTTAGTTGAAGCGTTCACTTCCACTTTGGAAGAGGCTACGTATGCCGATTGTATCCTTCATGTAATTGATGCTTCCCACCCCGATCCTTTAGGCTGTTTTGCGACCACGACCCAAGTTCTTCACTCCTTAGGGTGCTCTGAAAAGCCAACCATTCTTTTCATTAATAAAATGGATGCCCTTAGTGATGAATTTGCCATTGCCCGCTTAAAAAGCGAACATCCTAAGGCTTTAGAGGGATCGGTGAAACAGAGAGTTGGAATTGATACATTGCTGCAGGCCTTAGAAGAGGCTGCAACGTACGGGATGGTCCTCAAAAAGTATCTGTTGCCACTCGATCGCGGCGATCTTCTTGAGCGACTGCGTAATCAGGGGGCCCTATTGTACAGTGAATATATCGATGAAGGAATCACAGTCCAAGCTAAAGTGCCTTCTCACCTTATCGATGAGCTAGCCAAATTTGAACAGCTATAGTAAAGGCTGCCAAGTTGGCAGCCTTTACAATGCTAAAAATTAGTCAAAATACCACAAGAATCCCAACGAAGTGCCAAAGTCGAACTTGATATCAGGATAGACAGCCAGTCCGGGGGCAATTTTAAAGAAAGCTTCGGCAGGGAACTGCTCAAAGAAATAAGAGAGTCCCACAGGAACGTTTACAGAGGCGGCAAAAGCTTTAAAATCGGTGGCAATATGAGCTGCTGCGGTTACTCCGGCATTCACATAGAAAGGCAAATCGCCAATGGCAAACTCATAGACATCATATTGAGCACCCGCTTCAATTGCGATACTTCCGCCATAGTTGTACCCCATGGTTCCAACTACTCTAAAATCGTCCATGCCGTACTTGATGGCAACTCCGCTTACCGGATATCCGCCGCTGAGTCCCACACCAAGGCCGTTGGTTTTCATGTAGCTTGCTGCCGTAAGAGGAAGCGCTACAATAAGAACAAGAGCGAGAACAAGAATTACTTTCTTCATACTTTCTCCTTTGGGATTATCTCCCAGGGTAACGACTTGTAAACCAGAATACCTGATTTCTTTATCCCTATATAAAGGGACAACATAGCCAAAAGTTACACTACCGTCAAGATTATGACATTATTTACGGATTTGTACATCCTTTTATTGCTCTATTTTCTCCCTACCCCTTTTTACGTTGGTTTTAGACACTTAACGAACTTTCGTCAATCTGTTATAGTTGTCCGACCATAGGAGGCGGCCATGAAAGATAACCAAAGCAGGCGGCTTACGCCAAGAGGATTCATTACCGGATTTTTCGGTTTGATTATCATCACCAGCAGCTCTATGTATGTGGCATTGCGTATGGGGGCTTTACCTTGGCCCACAGTCTTTGTCACTGTTGTCAGCATGGCTATTTTGCGCCTTTTCAAAGGTTCCACCCTGCAAGAAATTAACGTTACCCATACAATGATGAGCGCAGGAGCCATGGTTGCGGGGGGATTGGCTTTCACTCTTCCCGGCATCTGGATGCTTAACAGCCAAGCCACCTTCCCCCTTCACTCAATTTTAATTCTCACCATTGTGGGAGCTGTGCTGGGAACCTTGTTCACTGTCATTGCCCGCCAGCGCTATATCGTTGAAGAGGAGCTTCCTTTTCCTATGGGCCAAGCCGCCTACAACACTCTAATTGCCAGCACCACGAAAGGCAAAGGGGCTAAAACCCTCTTTATTGCTATGCTCTTTGCCGTAGTATTTACCGTTTTGCGGGATCAATTCCCCCTGATTCCTCCAGTTCTGATTCTATTTGGCGGCAGTGCTTTACTACCGGCCTTATCGTTGTGGGTATCTCCGATGGCAGCAGGTATCGGGGCCATTATTGGGCCGGTACTCTCTTTGGTGTGGTTGGGTGGAGCAGTGTTTGGCTACGTGTTACTGACTCCCATCGGCATTGCACTAAAGCTGTTTGAGAATATCGCTGCTGCCGATTTGTTTCGCCAAAACCTAGGGATTGGCTTAATGGTGGGAACGGGCATCGGTATTTTAATCAAAGCTTTTATTCAGAAAATTAAAGTTCAAAAGAAGGGAGAACCCAAAGAATCACCGTTTGCTGTTCTGCCTGCCAAAACACTGATAATTGCCGCTGCTATAGTAATCGCTGCTTTAATTTTGCTAAGTGTCGGCACTGAAATCTCCTTTTTGCAGGCAGTAATAACACTCATTGGCATTTATTTGACAACGCAATTAGCAGCGATGCTCACAGGGCAAACTGGCATCAACCCGATGGAGATTTTTGGTATCCTTGTGTTATTGGCAATTCAAGTTATTTGGAGCCCTTCCACCAATGCTGCGTTCAGTGTGGCAGCTGTAACTGCCGTAGCCTGTGGATTAACCGGGGATATGATGAACGACTTAAAGTCGGGTCATTTACTGGGCACCAAAGCACTGAGTCAAATTGTGGCTGAAGGTATCGGCGGAGTTGTGGGAGCTGTTGTGGCCGTTATTGCCCTGTTTGTCCTTAAAAACTCTTTTGGCGGCTTTGGTTCTGAGCTTTTGCCCGCCCCTCAAGCTAAGGCAGTGACTGCCATGGTGGGGGGATTGGGCCACGTTCCCGCTTTTATTGTGGGAACAATAATCGGCATCGGCTTATATTTGGGATCCGTGCCGGCAGCCACTTTGGGACTGGGAATCTACTTACCGTTTAACATCTCTGCCATCATGGGCCTTGGGGCTATTATCTTGATAATCACCAAAGCGCTATTGGGCAAAAACAGATATGCTGTTATTGGTGAAAAGACCAACCTTATTGCCAGCGGCTTTTTAGGTGGAGAGGGAATCACCGGCGTATTACTGGCAATTATTGCGATGTTCTCCTAAGATGCCCAGTGGAGGAACACATAGGATGAACCAAAGGCGCAAAATGCCTAAAAGCTTATATGCAATGAAGCCCAATGAACTATTGGGTGCCTTACACTTGGAAAAACCGTTTCAAGGGCGGCAGATATATCGCTGGCTGACTCGCGGCATTGTTGATTATGAAAAGATGACCGATTTAAGCAAAACCTTGCGCTCTGAGCTACAAGAGTCGATGCCCTCGGTCCTTTCGACGACTGTGCTTACACACCAAGAAGATGAAACAGGAGCCATAAAAATTGCCCTAAGATTGCACGATGGGCTCATCATTGAAGCGGTGTTGCTAACCGACGACAAAGGGCGGAGCACTGCCTGTTTATCCAGTCAAGTCGGCTGTGCTATGGGCTGTACCTTCTGTCGTACCGCCACCATGGGCTTAGAACGTAATTTACAAGCTTTTGAAATTGTGGAGCAGTTTGTCCATTTGTTACATATCGATCCCTCTGTAAGCCACATTGTGTTTATGGGGATGGGTGAGCCTATGGCCAACTTTGATGAAGTAATCAAAGCCATCTCTTTTTTACACGATTCGGATGGTTTTAATATTGGCTATCGGCGCATCACTATCAGTACCTGCGGCTTAGTGCCGGGAATTAAAGCTTTGGGAGAGCTGAATCTTCCCATTAAATTGGCTGTCTCTTTAGCTGCTGCCGATGATAAACTCAGAACGCTTTTGATGCCTGTTAACAAAGCTTACCCGCTGGCTGAAGTAAAAGAGGCTCTTGTGGGTTATCAAGCGACTGTGCAAAAGCGATTCACCCTTGAATATGTCATGCTCAAAGAGCAAAACACGTCATACGAAGATGCAACAAAATTGGCCTCTTTTATCAGAGGCCTTGATGTCATGGTCAATCTCATTCCTTGGAATCCGGCAGCTGAGCTTGCCTGGGAAACACCCACAGCAAAAGAGATCAGCCGCTTCACAAAAGCTCTAGAGCAAATGGGAGTCCCCTATACTCGACGCCATGCGCGCGGTAAAGGTGTCAACGGAGCTTGCGGCCAGTTGGCAGTCCAAACCAGAGGCCGCAATACACAATAACAAACATCTAACCAATCAATTAAAACAGATAGTAAGCTCCGGCAGAGCCAGTAAAGCCCAAGGCTCCACCCCAGTTTACAATTATTTCGGGGCCTGCTTTCACGAAGATCTTCACCGGATAATCATCCATGTACCAAGTCCAGGTAACCGGAATCCCCACGGAGACCAGTGTCGCAAATTTACTAAAATAGAGGCCTAAATTACCGCCGACACTTAAATAGAGGTCTAATCCCCAATCGCTTTGGATAAACGGAGTCGGAAAGTTATAACCTCCTCCCAAGCGCAAAAGAAATGAATTTGACCCATATCCTACATCAGCAGCAGCATATGCAGAACCAAAATTATATTCACCTGTTGCACCGATATGGAATGGAATTCCAGTGACCAACCCAGCTCCTATTCCATCTCGTGCTTTGCCGGCAAAAACCGCACTTGTTCCAATCAATACCAGCAGAAGAAGTATCACAGTAAGTTTTTTCATGGCCACCTCCTCTTAGACATTCGTCTTGTGCCTCATTTCCAATCTTATCCCCTCCTTGAAGGATGTCAAGAAGAATAAGATATAACATGTGAGGAAGGTAGGTAAAAAAAATGCTCCCGTCCACTGTGGAGGGGAGCCTAGATGGTTATTTTTCCAACACTGCTCTGATTCTGCGCACTCCGGCAGAGGAAGATTGCTCTTTTTTGATGACAAAACGGCCCATCGATCCGGTGCTATTTACATGCGGTCCTCCGCAAACTTCTTTGGAGAAATCGCCGACGCTGTAGACTTTCACTTTCTCATCATACTTACCGTCAAACAGGGCAATCGCATGGGCATTGCGAGCTTGCTCTAAGGTCATGGTTTCAAAAGAGACGGGCAAATCTTGGTCAATGACATCGTTGACAATTTGCTGAACTTGTTGAATCTCTTCTTTGGTCATTGGTTTGTCGTGGGTAAAATCAAAACGCAATCTTTCGGTAGTAATGTTTGATCCTTTTTGGGCCACATGGTCACCAAGAACCATAATCAAAGCTTTATGCAAAAGGTGTGTTGCTGTATGCAAAGCCGTGGTCAGCTCGCTATGATCGGCCAGTCCCCCTTTGAACTGTTGTTCGCTTCCTGCTCGTGAAAGTTCTTGATGCTTTTCATACGCAGCTTGAAACCCCTCTAAATCGACGGAAAACCCGTTCTCAGCTGCCAGCTCTTGTGTCAGCTCAATGGGAAAGCCATAGGTGTCGTAGAGTTTGAAAGCAAGGCGTCCGCTAATGATGCGGCTATTTCCTTTGAGGAGGTTAGGCAACATTTTGGCAAATTCATGCTCCCCTTTTTGTAAGGTATTGGAGAATTTTTGCTCTTCAAGTTCCAATTCACTGAGGATAAAATCACGATTTTCTGCCAGCTCAGGATAACTGCCTTGGTACATATCAATGACAATCTGGGCCAATGTTCCAAGAAACTCTCCTTCAATGTGGAGTTTTTTACCGTGGCGAATGGCCCGTCGAATCAGGCGTCGGAGAATATACCCTTGACCAACATTGGAAGGCTTAACCCCTTTTTGATCTCCTAGGATAAAAACACTGGTACGCGCATGATCGGCAATAATGCGTACCGACACATCAGTTGTTTCATCTTCTGTATAGGTAATAGAACTGAGCTCTTCAATTTTCTTAATCAGCGGAATGAAGACTTCTGTCTCATAGACACTCTTTTTTCCCTGTAAAACAGCAATGGTCCGCTCAATACCCATGCCGGTATCAACGCACTTGCGCTCCATTGGCACGTAGGTATGTTCATGGGTCTTGCGGTATTGCATAAATACATCGTTCCAAATTTCAAAGTACTTACCGCACGAGCAGCCGGGGCGACACTGATCAGAGCAAGCGGGTCTGCCTGTGTCGATGAACATCTCTGTATCAGGGCCACAGGGTCCGACTTCTCCTGCAGGTCCCCACCAGTTATCTTCACGCGGCAAAAAGTAAATCCGTTCTTGAGGAATTCCTTTATCCAACCAATGTTGAGCCGATTCTTCATCTCGGGGAACTTCATCATCACCTTCAAAAACCGTCACAGAGAGTTTATCTTTATCGATGTTCAAATGTTTGGTGAGAAATTCATAACTATAATCAATGGCCTCTTTTTTAAAATAATCGCCTAACGACCAGTTACCGAGCATTTCAAAAAAAGTGAGGTGATGCGGATCTCCCACCGCTTCAATGTCACCGGTGCGAATGCATTTTTGGTAATTGACCAAGCGGTTGCCTGCCGGATGCTCTTGACCAAGGATGTAGGGAACCAACGGATGCATCCCTGCTGTGGTAAAGAGGACCGTGGGGTCATTTTCGGGTATTAAAGAGGCTCCTGAGATCTGTTTGTGATCTTTGGAGACAAAAAAATCGATAAATTTTTGGCGTAGTTCATCTGCTTTCATGGCTTTGAATACTATGGAAGGAGTACTTTTGTGTCAAGCTTAGTCAAAAAGCGGAAGCTGTTCTTTAGAAGAAATAAACAGTGTTTTATAGAGCTCTTCGGCTCTTTTGATCACCACTGTATGCGGTAACAGTGAAAGGCGCCGCGGCCAAGAAAGGCTTCGGTTGTCCAAAGCATGTTGAAACAGAGCGACTTGCCTGCCAATGTGCGCAGCATGCTCTGCCTGCCCTACTGCCGTCCCTCCATCGCGATCTTCAACAACAAGAGTTGCTCGACATAAAGCATTCATCAGCTGCCCTTTAAGTAGCACATGCCACGCTTTTGGCTCAACTGTGGGAGGAATCTGCGTTACGACAGCCCCGTTAGAAAGTATCTTGTTATAAAGGGCAAGACGATTACTTTGCACAGGCTGAACCAAAGAAGTCTGCAAAACTGCCAGTGCAGGCACTTTCATGGCAGCTGCACTTAAAAGTGCAGTCCCTTCTATTCCCACCGCCATTCCCGAGGCAATAACCACAGGATGTTCAACTAAAGCATGAACGCTCTTTTTGGCCGTTTCAATCCCTTCGACACTGGCTGTTCGTGTACCGACAATAGCCAATGAGGCCTTTTTTAACCAATCTGGATTGCCTCTTAAATATAAAAAACGGGGAGGCTCTTCCAATTGCCTTAGCGCTTGCGGATACAACGGATCTTTAGTCGAAATGACCATATCGTGCAACGTGAGTTTGGCATACTGTGCCCGTACCCAAAAAAGGCTTTCTGAAAGCTTATTGGGTGAGAGCGAAGTTGCCTCGGCATACAAGCCAATGTGGTCTAAAAAAGGCTCTGCAAGCGAGATCTCCTTCTCAATCTGATTGACTAAGATTTCAACTTTTTGTTGGTCTTGCAGTGCATGTATAAGGGTATGGTAATTGATTGCTTCAGTACGGCTGTCCATGGATTCTCAGTGTATAAGCAGAAGCAAAGGGAAGCAAGATAGGCTTTAACCTAGCACCACCTCTTTAGTGCTCTTTATTGGCAATCTCAGAGGTTAGCCCACTCTAAGTCTGTTTATTCTTGAACCTATCAACTCTTTGTAGTTTGTTTGCTCTTTAGTGGGTAACAAGCTTTGGTCAATCTCTTCATAAAATCGGCCCTTCAAGCTCATCAGCCGATTCATCAGAGTCTCTGATGCTTTGGCATTAATGCCATAAGCTTCAGCTAAGTATAAAAAGTCAGCTCTATTAAGCTTGCTCCGTTTTCCTCGTAACGTAAGAGCACTCTCTTCTAAGTCTTCTTTGAGTATGAGATTAGTAGGAAGTAAATCATAGGCTGGTGTTAACACATACTGCAGGTTATCAGGGGCATATAAAGAGAAGTTCTTTAAGTGCATATCACTGTTGCCGGTAATAAAAGAGAAAACAAGGAGGGACCACAAGGTAATAGCATCGAGTAAGCGAGGCGAGTAGCGTTTCAATATTTTGCCAAGGTGCTCATATGATGAACGATATTTATCTTCAGTTAATCTTTCTCCAAGCTGACAAAAATCTTCCATCGCTATTTTTTTATTATGAAGTCGATCAATACGTTTACATAAATATGCATATTCTCCATCTTCTAGACGATAAAGAGCATGTTCGACAGTCTCAATGTTTGCTAATGAGGCCAGATGCATTGTCAGATGTTCAAATTCAGGGAGATAGGGATATTCCTTACTGGGAAGTTTAAGGATATACCCAAGGGGCTGACCAATGAGTGTTAATTGGCCTTTGCCTAGTTCACCTGATAAATGCAAAGATAATTTCTTTTGGACACCCGGTACAGCATATCCCTCTTGCACACTCTGCGTTACAGCTTGTTCAAGAAACTCACTTGTAAGGTTAAGGGGAGGTAGGACCGATACACCAAAAAACTGCTTAACACATGATGAATGCCACTGATTTTGGTGATGTTCATCTGTTATTGGTCTATTACAATGCAAACATCTTTTTTTCATGTGAGACCTTTTAGCGTCACTGCTCCAATCGTATCTTTACACGCAACCAGTAATAGTCCCATACGATCTTTGGCATCAAGTTTCCAATTCTTTAAGAATATTTCTAAAAGCCACCCTTCGGGGATCAGTCCATCAAAAAATGGAAACATAGTAGTACTCAAATACGATCGGTCAGTTAATGGGAGTGTTAAACTCACACTAGTAGCATCATTACGCCTTAAATACTCTGGATCATAGGTGAAGGTATACCCTTGATCTGTCTCTTTTAGGATTCCGGCAGGAATGTTGTGTATATACACTTGGGCTGTCCGATATGCCATATTATGGCTCCTCTACATTTATGGGAACTGGAGCTAATTTAAATCCGAACAGGTGTAAAGCTTGATTTACTTTATCAAGCTGCAGTGTTGGCTTTCCTTGCTCTAGCTCTCGAACAAATCTCACCCCCACTCCGGCTAGCAAAGCAAACTCTTTTTGAGTAAGGCGAGCTTTTTTTCGATATGTGCGAACCAACTGAGATAATTCTTCCATGTCTTATTTTATACCCGTTCGGGTTGCTTTGCAAGAATATTATTGCTATTACACCCGCTCGGGTTGAATTGTAGCGTTTCTCTTATATTTATACCCGCTCGGGTTGTTTTCAAGGATATTTGTTGCCCATAAAGAGGATCTTTTGCCGTATTTAGGAATCTCTTTTCCCATTAGTAGAGAGGGCTTACATATGAGCATTTGATATGGGGATACTGCTGGTATTCGCCCTAAAATACAAAACTCCTCGTTCCCACCAGGGAAGAGGAGCTGTCGGTTTGCCGCCTCTCGGAATTGAACCGAGGACACAAGGATTTTCAGTCCTTTGCTCTACCAACTGAGCTAAAGCGGCGCGACCTTCTCGTTTATACCCTGCTACGTTGGCCCATGTCAACCCCAGAGATTGTTTTTATCGGCGGGACGGATAGAGATTTCTCCTGACTGTAAAACGGTGGTTGAGCCATCTGCCAACTGGACGACTAAAGCTCCTTCATCATCGATCTTAACTGCTGTGGCAATAAAGCTCTTTTTACCTTGAATTACCTCAATAGAACGTCCTAGGACCAAAGAGCGACGGCGATACTCTTCTAAGTAATCGCTTGTTTCCAATGTGGCGGCACATTCGCTCATATGCTTTATAACAGAGGCTATGAGGGCGCTGCGGTCTACTTTTTGACCTACTGGGCACAAGGCTCCTGCTTTGTCGTGTAAATCAGATGGAAAACCTCCTTGGGGAGGAAATACATTAAGACCAATTCCAACCACAATTGTTTCTATTTTCCCATTCTCAAAACCGCTGACACCCTCAGTTAAAATGCCTCCCACTTTTAGCTTCCCTTTGTACAAGTCATTGACCCATTTAATTGAGAGCTCCTGCTGTAAGCACTCTTTGACCGCCTTGCAGGCTGCCACCGCAGTAGCTCCGGTAATTCTTAAAGCCGTTTGCAGATTATATGAAGGTCTAAGGAGCATACTGATGTAAACTCCCGATCCCGGGGGAGAATAAAAGCTTTTTCCGTTGCGCCCGATGCCTTGGCTTTGGCTATCGGCAACCACAACCGTTGCCGAAGCAGCTCCTTCTAAGGCCAAGCGTTTAGCTTCTTTGTTGGTTGAATCAATCTGTTGATGATAATGAAGTGTAAGTTCAGGCATTTGCAAAGCGGCCAGAATGCTTTGTTTAGTCACTATGGCACTAAAGGATTCCAATGTGTAACCAACTCGCGTCGAGGATCTAATAACATGCCCTTCACTTCTGAGTTCTTGGATAGCGCGCCACACGGCAGCTCTGCTGATAAAGAGGTGTTGAGCCATCGTTTCTCCCGAAACGGGAGAGCCTTTGGCCAGTTCAAGCAAATGGAGCACT
Organism: Sphaerochaetaceae bacterium; assembly: GCA_050950025.1. Classification (GTDB taxonomy): domain Bacteria; phylum Spirochaetota; class Spirochaetia; order Sphaerochaetales; family Sphaerochaetaceae; genus JBMNGW01. The sequence continues at coordinate 66,391 of JBMNGW010000009.1, forward strand.
CGATCTTTGCTACTCATAGCCCAAGATTACCCATAAAAGAGGATAAATGTAAACAATAACCGCCTTATATGTTTACAATAGCTTTCTGTTCTGTTATAGCTGTTCTCAAGGAGCGGCACATGAATCTACGTCATATCATCATTAGCGCACTGTGTGCGGCATTTATTGTCATCGGTTCGTACATCTCTTTTGCCATTGGACCTGTCCCCATCACGATGCAAACAGCTTTTGTCCTTCTGGCAGGAATTTTGGCCGGCAAGGGAGTTGCCTCTACCGCTGTGGCCATCTATATCGCCTTAGGAGCTATCGGAGTTCCTGTCTTTTCAGCCGGATCAGGGGGTTTTGCCCACTTAACCGGTCCCACCGGCGGCTTTTTAATCAGTTATTTGGTAGCCGGTCCAGTTACCGGATTTCTTGCCGACAGAGGCTTTCGCAACGAGCGCGAATTTCAGCAGACCACAAAAAAACAACTGTGGTGGATTGTCTTGGCGGCGGTGGTAGGAACACTCATCTTTTTTATCATAGGCGTTCCTTATTTAAAAATGATCCTCACTGTCAGCTGGACTCAAGCACTCGTAATAGGGGTTCTGCCGTTTATTGCCGGAGATTTGTTGAAATTGCTGGTAGTGGTCATTCTTGGCAATATGTTTGCTCCTAGTGTTCGTTCTTTCATTGCTTCAGAGGTTGTGGATGAGAAGCCAAATGATTCTTGAAGCTCGGCATTTGCACCTGCACCTAGCAGCCGATCAACCAATCCTTTCAGATGTCTCATTTGAGATGAATGAAGGAGAGCTTCTGATTATTGCCGGTCGCAACGGATCGGGGAAGACCATGCTTTTGCGCCTGATAAAAGGATTGATTCCCCTAACCGGCGGCTCTTTATGGATCGACCAAAAAGACCTTAGTCGCCGCCCCAAAGAACGCAACAGGCATATCGGATTAGTCTTTCAAGATGCCGATACCCAATTGGTAGGTCAAACAGTGCAAAAAGACCTCCTCTTCGGTCTGGAAAACCTGGAGTTTTCACCTCAGCAAAGTACTTTATTAGTCGATGAAATAGCACAAAAATTAGAACTGACCCACTTGCTAACACGACGTCCTAGAAGTCTGTCGGGAGGCGAGAAACGACGAGTAGCCATCGCTGCTGTTTTACTGATGCGCCCTCGATTGTTGCTTTTGGATGAGCCATTTGCCAATCTTGATTACCCGGCAGTCGTGCAGGTCCTACAATCACTGCTGGCCTTAAAAAAAGAGGGTGTGAGCATCATTGTGGCAACACATGAGCTGGAAAAAATTCTGGCTCACAGCGACACATTACTGCTTCTTGATCAGGGAAACGTGATTGGTGTTGGTAAACCCCACGATATAATCGAAAACATTGAAAGTTGCGGCATCAGAAGGCCCCACTTTCGCCAAGAACCTCTGCCAATAGAGGAGATGACGTGGTTGAAGTAAATTTCTTTCATTACCGCCACAGCACCTCTGTGTTACACAAAGCCCACCCTCTTACTAAAATCGTTGCCCTGCTCGTATGCTCGCTACTGCTTATCAACGCCTCATTGTTGCGCATCTCCGTAATGCTCGTATTTTTACTTATTCTATTGCTGGCCTTACGCATCCCTATCAAAACGTACTGGCTCCAGATGCGATTTTTGGCAGCGATAGCGCTGTTAATGGGAGCAACTCGCTATGCAGTAAGCTCTGATGTACTTTTGGGTTTATTAGTGATGCTCCGTTTTATTTTAATGATTGTCTTGGGAATTGTACTGGCCGATTCTACCGCTACTGATGAGTTAGGCCAAGCTTGTGCTCGTGCATTGTCTTTTCTGTTTCCTAAGCGCTCATATGTAGTGGCCTCAACGATGGAACTTACGTTGACTCTTATCCCCTTACTCTTGGATATTGCACTGCAAATCAAAGAGGCTCGCAAAGCCCGCCTGGAGCGCCTGTGGCCCAACCCCGTGCCACCTTTGGTCTCTATGGCATCCCAATTCATTGAACTCTCATTACAAAGGGCACAGGAGCTTGAACAAGCTCTAAGTAGCAGAGGTTATCGCATCGATGTCCAAAGAGGAGAGCTGAGGTTCTCAAAAGCAGATGCTATCGTTATTCTCATCACAACAGTGGGGGCTTGGGCCTTGGCCACTTTTAGCTAAGGGGAAGCACCGAAGCCTCTGTGGCATCAAACTGTCTTTGATTGTCTTGCCCCAACAAATAGACATAACTGCGAATGCGGTCGGCTAGAAGATCATCACTGAGATCACTGGGCAACTGATTGGGCTCAATGAGTTGGCCACAGCTGAGTGTAATTGTTTTTCCGCGCTGTTTGAACATCTCATCAGGTAAGTACAACGATTCAAAACTCACTTTTATTCTCAAAGCTCTTCTGAGAGACGATAACCGATAAAACTTATTCGAATTAGCCCCATCGATATGCACCGGCAAAATAGGACGGTTATACACACGCGCCATCCTGACAAATGAGCTGTACCATTTCAAATCAAAAATGACTTTATTAGATAAAGGACGGGAACAATAGCCGGCGGGGAACATAATAATTGGCATATCGGAATTAAAAGCTTGCCGATATTGGTCTACCAAGGCCCTTTGGTTCCAAGTGGGAATGGGAATCAACAGCGGTTTAAGGGGCTTTAGCTCACCTAAAATAGCTTTAGACACCATTTTAACCTTGGGATCGATTTTGCCCACAGCATGCATCATAACAAGTGATTCAGGACCTCCCAACGGATGATTAGCCACAATAATAGGTCGATTAGTGGGGATATCTTTCAGCGATGTTTGGCCTTGAGTTTTGAGCTTCAATTCAAGAAACTCAACAACAGATGCCACAAATTCCAGCGGCCCATCATGAAAATGCTCGCTCAAAAAAGTGTTGATTTCATCCAGATGCAATAGCGAAGAGAGGCGATTGAGCGCCATCTTAGGAACCCAAGGGGCGAAAGAAGGAGCATGCTGGGTTATCAGCTCTTCCAACACAATCGGTTTGAACATCTGATTTGACTGTTGCATAAGCATAAAGAAGAGTATAGCAGATAATCAGCAAAAATTGGCCATCAACATGCTATACTTCCCGCTATGGAACTTAGTCGGCAAAAGCAACAGCTTAGAGAACAAATGCGCCACCGCTTTAGCCTTGTTAGCTCACAGCAGCTCGCCTCCGATTCTTTGGCCATTGTTAAGCGCATCCTTGAACTGCCAGTCTACAAGCACAGCTCTCTTGTTTTGGGTTTTGTCCCTTTGGCTGATGAACCCGATGTACAAGTAGTCTATGACACAGCTTTGGCCCAAGGTAAAAGCGTGGGACTTCCTGTCGCTTTTGCAAAAGGGCGGTTACACTTTTACTCTGTCTCTGAGAAATGGAGAACTTCGCTAGAGCCCAATCGCTGGGGTATTGGCGAGCCAAAGCAAGAACACGCGGTGTCTGTTGATTTTTCATTACATCAAAGTATTTTGCTGTTGGTTCCTGCAGTGGCTTTTACTGTGCACAAAGAGCGATTGGGACGAGGAAAAGGGTATTACGACCGTTTTTTAGCCACCTCCTTGCCGACGATGAGGGCAGTGGGAGTCTGCTTTGAGCATCAGGTGGTTGAGAATCTGCCTACCGCCAAAAATGACAGGCCTGTCGATATCTTAGTGACTCCTAAAACAGTGTTTTAATGAGTGGGGTGCCATAACCAGCTAAAATGCTGGTCAACCAACATCTGTAACAGCGTATCGCTTTGAGGCGACATATGCTTTGTGTCTTGAAGGCGTTTATCTAACAGCAGTAGCTCGCTACGTACTTGGGGACTGCTGACGCTGCGCAGCAGGGTACTAAGAGTTCTAATATATTCAAGTTGGCGTGTTGGGGAACTGGCAATCACAAACAGGAAGTGAACCGGCTCATTGTCGGCAGCATCATAACTGATGCCGTCGACACTCAATCCCAAGCCGATAATAACGCGGTTTAGTCCCGGCACTTTGCCGTGGGCTATGGCAATTCCATGGCCGATCCCAGTCGATTCAAGCAATTCACGAGTCATAACAGCCGCTTTAAACTGCTTAATATCAGCAAGGCAAGTAAAGACAGCACATTCATCGATGACTTCATTAATTGCTTGCTGTTTCGAATCGCAGGTAATATGGCACACTACCGACTCTAGATCGGTATGAAAGTTCACTAGCTCAGACCTTCTTTGCCAAATACTCGTTCATAGCCTTGGCTGCTTTACGTCCTTGACCCATAGCCAGAATAACGGTGGCGGCTCCCAACACAATATCTCCTCCGGCAAAAACTCCCTTCATCGAAGTAGCACAGGTCTCTTCATCAACAATGATGTTCCCTCTGCGGTTGACTTCTAGGCCTTTGGTTGTTTTCTCAATCAAAGGGTTGGAGTCGTTGCCGATGGCGACAATGACGGTATCAAAATCGTAGACTTTTTCCGATCCCGGAATTTCAACAGGAGAGCGGCGTCCCGATGCATCAGGTTCGCCCAATTCGCAGGTTATCAACTCCACACCGGTAACTCTCCCTTTCTCATCACCAAGAATGCGCAAAGGAGAATGAAGGTAGAGAAACTGGACTCCCTCTTCTTTGGCATGGGCCACTTCCTCGCGGCGGGCAGGCATTTCACTGTCGGTTCTGCGATAGACTATTGTGACTTCATCAGCTCCAAGGCGCAAAGCGGTGCGGGCTGCGTCCATTGCGACGTTCCCCCCTCCAAAAACGGCAACTTTTTTCGAGGTATACAACGGAGTTCCCGCTTTCATTTTATCGTAGGCCTTCATCAAGTTGCTGCGGGTCAAATATTCGTTGGCACTAAAGACTCCCACAAAGTTTTCACCCGGAATATTGAGGAATTTAGGTAAGCCGGCTCCCGATCCGATGAAAATGGCATCAAAGCCTTCTTTATCAAATAAATCGGCTAAAGTGGCGGTTCTGCCTACAAGGAAGTTTCTCTCAATTTTCACTCCCATGGCTTTAAGAGCATCAAGCTCCTCTTGGACTATCGACTTAGGAAGGCGGAATTCGGGAATACCGTAGACAAGCACCCCTCCCGCTTTATGCAAAGCTTCGAACATGACTACTTCATGCCCTTCTCTTCGTAAGTCGGCTGCCGCTGTCATAGAAGCGGGGCCGCTGCCCACTACAGCTGCTTTTTTGCCGCTAGGTGGTGCAATTTCAGGATTTTTGCGAGCGTTGTTTTTCGATTCCCAATCGGCAACATAGCGCTCAATGCGCCCGATATTAACTGCCTTCTCGACACTTTTTAATGATTTACCCACAGTACAGGTCAGCTGACACTGAACCTCCTGAGGGCACACCCGTCCGCAAATGGCGGGAAGCATCGAGCTCTCTTTAATAACACCAACTGAACCGGCAAAATCACCTTCGGCCGCCAGTTGAATGAATTTGGGAATATTGATCCCTACCGGACAGCCTTTAATACAAGGAGCATTGGCACACTGAATACAGCGCAAAGCTTCAACTTTTACTTGAGCTTCAGTATAACCAAGGGCTACTTCGTCCATATTCTCACGACGTACGGCTGGGTCTTGAGAAGGCATATCCTGAATAGGAATCAGCAACCTTTCTTTGACTTTGAGCGTTTGTCCTTCGTATCCGCTTAACAGCTCTTTCGCTGCTTGATCAAGAGTCTCTAGCTCGATATGTTCTGTCACGCTTCGCCTTCCTTTATATCTAAACCGATATGGCATCGGTGATGAGCTTCATCTTCTTGAGGTTTGTAGGTTCCAAGCCTCATGAGCAAATTGTCCCAGTCAACGGCATGCCCGTCAAACTCAGGTCCGTCAACACAGGCAAATTTCGTCTCTCCGTTCACACTGACTCGGCAACCTCCACACATCCCGGTGCCGTCAATCATAATGGTGTTCAACGATACAACAGTGGGAATGTTGAAAGGTTTAGTCGTCAGGGTACAGAATTTCATCATAATGGGAGGACCGATAGCAACAACCAAATCGGGTTTCCACTCTTCGCACAGCTCTTTTAACGGCTCAGTGACCAACGCTTTGCGTCCGTAGCTACCGTCATCGGTACAGACAATCGGCTCGTCAACAATTTTTCTCATCATATCTTCAAGAATGACAAGCTCTTTGGTTCGAGCTCCCATAATAATCTTTACTTCATTGCCCTCTTTTTTGAGGGCTTGGGCAATCGGGTGCATCGGCGCCACGCCAATACCTCCCCCCACACAGACAACTTTCCCAAACTTTTTGATGTGGGTCGGCTGCCCTAAGGGGCCAAGAACATTGGCTATTGCATCCCCTACTTCGAGGGTTGCCAAGTGGTGGGTCGTCTCGCCAACAGCTTGAAACACAATGGTAATTGACCCTTTTTCGGTGTTGGCATCGGCTATAGTAAGCGGAATGCGCTCGCTAAAGTCGCCACCTTGCTGCAGTATAACAAACTGTCCTGCCTTGCGTTGATTAGCAATGCGAGGGGCTTCAACTTCCATGCGAAAAACTTCTGCTGAAAGCTGTTGCTTATCCAGAATTGGAAACATGCGAACCTCCAAAAGCCTCTGTATTGGTGAATAAGAAAGAAATTCCCTTTTACACCCTTCGGCCATTGTACCACAGTCTTACATTTTGAGCAATTGTCGAGACCTTTTCTTGAGGGTACCTACGCCTTTCCCTCTGTTGCTTTGTAGGATATCATGCACATAAGAGGAGACAAAACATGATTATTACCCAACAACAGATGAGCCAAAGCACAAAACAGATGCGAGGAGGCGATGGAGTATGCCATATGCTCGAATTTTTGAGCAAAGAAGAGATGAACCACGCCCGACTATTTGGCACGATTACTATTCCTCCCAACGCTTCCATTGGCGAACATCCACACATCGATGAGACAGAGTATTACTGGATTATTGAAGGTGAGGGAGTGCTCACAGAGAGCTCCGGTGTTCACGTGGTCAAAAAGGGAGATCTGGTTGTCACTTCCAGTGGAGAGAGCCATGCTATCAGAAACGAAAAAAACACACCGCTAGTGTTGCTAGCCCTCATTATTCTTGACTGAGCAGCAGATCTGAATCGAGTACTCGTATTTGGCGACGATAAATACGGCGATACAAGCCAATGCTCATCGTCACAGAGACAATTTCTGAAATGATGAACGTGTACCAAATAGCGTTCAATCCAAAAAGAATTGAAAGCAGGAAAGCTACAGGCAACAGAACACCCAACTGACGCACGACCGAAAGAAGCAGACTGTACGTCCCTTTGCCCATCGCCTGAAACGAAGAGCTGAGCATAATAGCCACAGCGGCAATGGGGAAATGGAGACTAATACGCCGCAGAGCTCCCGAACCGATGAGCATCATCTCTTCTGAAGCGTCAAACAGTGAAAGAAGCAGGCGGGGGAAAAGCTGGAAGACCAACATCCCTGCACTCATAACAATAAAAGCAATGATTGTCCCCGCCTTGATAGTCCCGGTGATGCGATGTCGATTCTTAGCTCCATAGTTATAACCCACAATGGAAATCATAGCCGACACCAGCCCAAAGACTGGCATAAAAATAAAGCTTTGCAACTTGAAGTAGACACCGAAAACGGCAACGGCAGTGGCAGTGAAAGAGATGAGAATGGTATTCATTCCCACAGTCATCACCGAACCGATTGATTGCATAATAATGGAGGGTAACCCCACTTCATAGATTTCAAAGATAATGATTTTATTGGGCCTGAAGCGTTTAAATATAAGATTCAGTTCTTTTGTTTTGCTTAGCAAAAAGCCAAAAGCCATTATCATGGCTACCCATTGCCCAATAACGGTGGCAATAGCAGCTCCGGCTACTCCCAATTTAGGAAAGCCAAACAGGCCAAAAATTAAAATAGGATCGAGGATAATATTAATAATCGCCCCGGTTCCTTGAGTGATCATAGGGTGGATGGTATCGCCGGTCCCCTGCATAATTCTTTCACAGCTAATTTGCACAAAAATCCCCAAAGAGAACACGGTACAAATCAAAAGATAGGATCTACCCATTCCAACAATATCAGCATCAGTTGTGAACCAGCGGAAAAAGTTGGTGGTAAATAGCAGACCAAGGATACAAAACAGAACTCCCATGATTACTGCAATAAATAACCCGTTTAAAAGCAACTTGAGAGGCTGCTTTGTTATCACCAGCACCGAGGCGTCTAGAAAGCAGAGAGTTGATACCGATTGCCGTCCCCACTCCGACACTGATCATTAGCATTTGCACAGGAAAAGCCAAAGAGACAGCCGTTAAAGCATCTTCACTTACCCGAGCAATAAAAATTGAATCAACAATATTATAAAGGGCCTGCACCATCATTGAAATCATAATGGGGAAAGCCATACCGATGATTAACGGTCCGACTGGCCTGACGGCCATTTTATTTTCAGTAGCTAATTGCATGGCAGTCACTCTACCACCAACGGGGATGACTGCTCAAGTCTTTGGCAAGGATAAAAGAATATATGATGGGCTGCCGATGCGACAGCCCACCGCTAATACCTAAACGCTAAAGGGGACAATCAGATTGGGATCAAGGACACGGAAGGGGTAAAAGACTCGGTCAAAAAGAGGGTAACCTCTTTGGTATCATGAGTCTCATAGCCGATAGCAAAATCCTGACCGATAGTCATTTCAAGATCTTCATGGTCGTAAGGAAGCAAAAAGGCCTCTTCAGTAACGAGGCTGTGGACGACTTTGCCGCCAATCAATCTCTCAATTCTCTCAGTAAGAGGGATTCCCTGCATCTCTTTGTTAAGAGCCATATAAGCTTTGGTTCCGACGACCAAAGAATAGGGTCCTTTGGCATGGCTGTTTTTAAGAACCACCAACGCTTCGGTAACGGCTTGCATAATAGACTGCCCATCCTTACCAAAGGCGATACTCTTGTGCCCAGAAGCCTCGGCCAACCCGACAATGCCCCCCTCTTTAAAGCCGTTGTAAATGGCTCTCTCTTCGAATTCCGCAATTTTTTCGGCAGCCTCATCTAAAGCATCAAGATCAATATCTTTGGCTCCCCTGTTAAGGTTATCCATCTCCCAACGGTTGAGACTGAAGCGGACACGAACCTCCGACAATGGAGCAATTCTGTAGACGCCGACTTTCACATCGCCGCTTTCATCCACAACATCCAATCTACCTTCGGCTACCGCAGCATGTTCCCAGCCCAACGGACCTTTGACATGAATAACTTTGCGTGCGCTAAGACGGGAGCGAAGCACTTCTGCAGCTCGTTGTTCAATCTCCTCCCAGACATGGCTAGTCAATGGAGCCAGCTCTTTTTTTAACATATCCATACTCTTGTCTCCTTGCTACCTATTTCATGCTTCCGATAGAAAGCGATGAGCCGGCTGAAGAAGAAGCAGTGGTCCCTGTGGCCCCCTCTTCTGCTTCAAGAATGGAGCCTTCAGCAAATACATAGGTTCTCAGCTCCTCATCCCAGCTGTCCATGTTCCTGCGCAACCACTCAATGGTCATGCAAGCATGTTCAATCTCCTCATCCCTGTTATGGGCCATAATCTCTTTTAACGCAGCATCCTGGGAAGTTGCTACCCGTTGATTATACCAATCGATAGCTTCCAACTCTTCACGCAAACTGGTAATGGCACGTGAAATATCGCGTGTTTTCTCATCCAATGCATCATACGGTTCTGAATAGGCCATGATTCCTCCTTATCGTGCAAAACATGCCGATATGCTGTAGGTAGTATACCAAAGCTTCGCTTCCAAGACCAGTTTAGATTCACCTCTAAGACCAAGAAAGCCGTGCAACAACGCACGGCTCTCTGGTTTTGGATGTACCCAATTTGTTATTTCTTGATCTTCACATCGATCTTTTTGGGTTGTTTTTCAGGTACTTTTGGCATGGCAATATGAAGAACGCCATTTTTGAACGTCCCTTCAATATTATCCTCGTCAATACCTTCAGGAAGAGTAAAGCTTCTTTCAAAGCTGCGGCAATAGCGCTCTCTAATCAGATAGCGGGGCTCAGCTTCGGCACTTTTCTCTTCTGTTTCAGCTTCGCACACCGAAGAAATTTTTAACACATGCTTGTCAATATGGACATCGACATCTTTTTCGTCGTAGCCGGGAAGCTCTGCATCAAGGTAATAAGCCTTCTCATCTTCATACACATCAACAGTGGGACTTTTTGTAGCAGGGACTCCCCAGTTGTTCGCAGAAGCTGTCAAACAGGCTATCAAAGTTGCGCATGCGAACCGAATTGGGATTTCTTGTAACGATGTATTTCATAATTATACCTCCGTAATATTTTTCTCATTAAAATCGTCAATCACTTATATAGATAGCAACAAGTGTGCCAACTTTTAAAGTAAAGCATTTTAAAACTTGATAATTACTGTGAGCATAACGATTAATACTAAATATACATTTACTCATAAGCACAAGGTTGCACCATACTGGAAAAGGCAAGTGTGTCATTTTGACACATATCGGTGCCTAGCCCCTCTTTGCTGTACCAATTTGACCAGCAGATTGTCTTTCATCTCATTTACACTATAAAAGTGTGTCATTTTGTCACAGTTAGTGGCTTTTTCGAGGTTTTTCCGCTCTTTTGCTCAGAAAATGATAGACTTCATTGTCCACGTAACGATTTTCAAAACAAACCGATGCTCATCGCACAGAGTGCAAAAGCTAAAAGATTATGCTAATTCTAATTCAGACCAAACACAAAGAGTTTTCAAAGCACCTTCATTGTCTCGATTAATTTCCTGCCACTGCCCTATCCCTTCTTCTTTTATTCTTACGCCCTAAAAATAGAGAGCACCGATAAAGAGGGTTTTTTACCAAACGCTCTTTCCTTAGCTAATGAGAAACCATTTTGTTGTAGGTTGGAATCGCAGAACAACAGTAGGTTGACTCTTTCCCATTGTCTCGATATAGTTGGTAGCTGTCGACGCAGGGTAGAGCAGTTGGCAGCTCGTCGGGCTCATAACCCGGAGGTCGTAGGTTCGAGTCCTACCCCTGCTATACTTACTTAATCAGGCATCCAACCCACCATTTTCGGTGGGTTGTTTTGTTTGTGGTTCTACCGATGGGGGCAAAGGGGAAGGTATCATATGCCGCTCCGTCTTTTGTAAAAGTTCATGCTAATGTACTTGATAGCTTGTCCTTTATAAAAAACAAGCTTTTTCTATAAAAGACAACGTGTTTCTTTCCAGTATTACCTTGGAATGCCTACTAGGTCACAAAAAGTCGTTAGCATCCCAATTAATGTAGTTTTCACTTTCCGACATAAATTTATTCTGAAAAAAATAATGAAAGTGGCTGGTCGTAAGTTCAAATCCTACCCTATGTTAGCCAATAAAAGAGGTCCAATTTCTCTCTATAACCTCTCACATCCCTTCTCTTCTTCTGACATTTTCCTTGACATTGTCATATTGCATGATAGTCTGAAATTGTGTTTGCATCGTTGGTCTGTTGCTTCTGGACCCTGTGAATACGCTGTGCTCGGATGTACAATAAGGTGGTTTTAGTGGAGCTTGGGCGTTGATCTTTTCGGAAAATAGATACAACGCAGCTCCAATTATAAAGGAGGAAAGGTATGATGAAAGGATGGGGTAAAAAAGCTCTTATTCTTGCGCTGGTTCTTGTGGTAGGCACTGCAATGGTGTTTGCTCAGGGACAAAAACCCAAACGGGAATTTATCCGCTTCGGCGGCGGTTCTCCCGGGGGAACATGGTTTGCAACTGTCGGTGGATTTAGCGAATTTCTCGACACAAAAGGACCAAATCTGAACGTGACTGCCATTGCCACAGGCGGGTCGGAAGATAATAACCGTCAGGCCAAATTAGGTGAACTTGACACCTGGCTTACTCACTCTTTGACAGCCTACGATTTGTGGACCGGCACCGGTGAATTTGAAGGGGAATCCCCTTATCAAGATTTCCGTCTGCTTTCTGGTGTCTATGAAAACCACCACCACTTTGTTACTTTGGCCAGCAAAGGCGATATCAACGGTTTAGCCGATTTAGCCGGCAAATCAGTTGTAATGGGTAACGTTGGTAGCGGCGGAGCGATTAACTCAGAAAACATTCTTAAAGCAGTTGGTGTTTTCGACAAAGTCGACGTGGTCTACATGGGCTGGGACGATGGCGGACGAGCCTTGCAGGATGGACAAATTGATGCAACAGGAGCCAGCAGTGCCCCTGCCGAAGCTATTACCACAGTCGATGCTCAGAAGAAAATCAAGCTTCTGGCTCCCACAGATGCAGAGTTTAAGAAAATTATTGAAATGTTCCCCTCGTATGCCAAATCGGTGATTCCCGGAGGAACTTACTCTTCTGTCCCCGAAGATTCCAATGCCGTTTCGTTTATCGTTTACTGGGCTGCACAAAAAGACCTCTCTGATGACGTTGTTTATGAAATGCTCGACATTGCCCTTAATCCGGCAAACCTCAGAGACCTAAGTAACATTCACATCAACCTTGCCACCATTGGTCCCTACTTGGATCAGATGGTGACCTTCCCTGTCCCGTTGCACCCCGGCGCAGTCAAATACTATCGTGATCACGGCATCACCGTTCCCGATATTCTCATTCCGCCTGAGATGAAATAGGAATAATTTCTGTCCGGGAGATTTCTCCCGGACATCTTGTAGATTTAGGACGTAACTTCAATCAACACAAAGGATTTGATTATGGGAAAAGATACCCACGAATTAACGCAGGAAGAGTTGGTAGAGCAAGTTGAAATGCGCCGACCAAAAGAGCCTGCCAACAAAGTGCTCCATTACATTTTAATTACGGTAGGAGCGCTTTTCGCCCTCTATTATGTGCTGACATGCGGCTTTGGCATGTATTCAAGCGAAAGTCACCGCGGAATGTACTACATGTTCACCATGGTTATGGTGTTTCTCATGTTCCGCCCTATCTTGAAAAAAAGCGGCCCCAATCCGTCCGTTATCGACTGGATATGGGCTTTAGCCACCATTGCCGTCGTCGGCACATGGTTGACAATATTTCCTCAATACGCAGTTCGTTATGTGGGAAACCCGGCTACCATCCATATGGTTTTGGGACTGATTGTCATTATTATTTCTTTGGAAGCGGCAAGGAGGGCCACCGGTTATGTGTTGCCCATTTTGGCCCTTATCTTCCTCCTCTATGCCTATTTTGGACCATGGGTCCCCGGAAAGTTGGGCCACTCCGGTTTCTCTTTGAAGAGAATCGGTGAATTTATCGGCTTTGGAACTAACGGCATTTGGGGAGTGGTGGTCAACACCTATGCCACTTATATCTTCCCCTTCATTATCTTTGCCTCCTTTTTGGAAGCATCCGGAGGGGGCAAAGCCATTGAAAATATCGCCACTGCCGTAGCGGGAAGCTCCCGAGGCGGCCCTGCTAAAATCGCTGTTGTTTCCAGTGCCCTCATCGGTTCGGTAACCGGCTCCTCAGCGGCCAATGCCGTGATGACCGGCTCTTACACTATTCCGATTATGAAAAAGCAAGGCTACCGGTCTCACACGGCAGCCGGAATTGAAGCAGCCGCTTCTACAGGCGGGCAATTCATGCCTCCTATTATGGGAGCGGGAGCTTTTTTAATCGCCTCGTTCACTCGCACTCCCTACATGGAGATTGTGAAAATTTCCATTATTCCTGCCTTATTGTACTTTTTTGGAGTGGGAATGATGGTCCACTTCATCGCCTGCCGCCGTGGAATTAAAGGACTGCCCAAAAGTCAGCTCCCCCCCATTGGCAAAACGTTGCTGGAAGAAGGGTATCTGCTGCTTCCCATCATCTTGATTTTTGTGATGATTCTCATCGGTTTTTCGCCTCAGTTAGCCGCCTTTTGGGCTATCGTCTCCTGTGTTGTATTAAGCTGGATTAAAGCTGAAAACCGGATGACTCCCAAAAAAATATGGAAAGCTCTGTATGCCTCGGCCAAAACCTCTTTGGGAGTTGGTGCCACAGCAGGGGCAATTGGGATTATCGTAGGGGTCGTTTCGATGACAGGATTGGGAGTTAAATTCTCCTCATTCGTCGTTTCTCTTTCGGGAGGCTTGCTACCGTTAACCATTTTCTTCATCGCTTTGGGCGGCTATATCATTGGCATGGGAGTAACTGTAACCGCCACCTATATTCTTTTAGCTGTCATGGCTGTTCCTGCATTGGCCAATTTGGGAGTCGATTTAGTGGCAGCTCATCTGCTGGTCTTCTGGTTCTGTAATATCGGCGGAGTCACACCTCCTGTGTGTCTGGTCGCTTTTGCCGCCTCTACGATAGCCGAATGTAAACCGATGGATGCCGGTTGGGCCACTTTGAAGCTTGCCAGTCCCTTGTTTATCATTCCAATACTATTTATTTATACTCCCCTTCTTTTGACCGGCACCATTTTTCAGATCACAGTCACTATCATTACCAGTTTCATTGGTATTTTGGCTTTTGCCGGAATGATGCAAGGATATTGGATTAAGATGGCACCGTGGTGGCTGCGAGTGGCATTGGGAGCAGCAGCAGTTTTGTTATTTATTCCATCGCTGATTTCTCAGCTGATTGGCATTGTTTTGTTGGCAGTCGTCTCGTTTATTAACTACAAATCACATGAGGGAGAAATTGCCACAGTCGCTTGGTAACACAAAAACTGGAGGAGGAATTACATGGAAAAAAAGCTCATTTACCGATTAGATGAAGCACAAACAGGAGAGCTGCACGGCAATGCGGGCATTTTCAGAGTTCTCATCGATAAAGATATGGGAGGGGCGGAACACTTCTCGCTTTTGGTCAACACCAGTAAAGCAGGAAGAGTAGGCAAAGAACATTCACACACAGTGGAGCACTGCTGGTACATCCTTTCGGGAACATGCACATTCTATATGGATGGAGTTCCTCATAAAGTGGGTCCCAACACCGCCATCTTCACTCCCAAAGGAGTGCCTCATTACATGATTATCGATCCGGATGAGGATTTGACCTATATCGTTATCTATGCCCCGCCGGGACCGGAGCAACAGTTAAAAGAAAAAGAGGCTCATGCCTTTGATGAACCATAAACTTAGTGGTAGTTCCATTTGAGGGGGCCGTGCGGTCCCCTCTTTTATTTGAGATCCCGAATCGCTTTGGAAAACCAAAAGAGGGTCACTAAAGCCGAGACTCCATCGGCAAAGGGGGCGGCATGAAGAATGCCTGCCATTCCCCAGAAACGGGCAAATATAATAATCGCCGGCAACAGTAACAGTACCTGACGCAATAAAATCAAAAACAGTGCAGAGCGGGAACGACCGGTGGCTTGGAAGAAATTGGAAGCCAAAATTTGAAAGCCAATGACCGGCAAAAGCATAAACCAAGAACGAGCCGCATAAGAGCCAAAGGTAATAAGCTCGGCATCATTGGTAAAAAGACGGACCAATTGGGGTGAGAAGAATTGGACGGCAAAAAAGCCGATAACAACAATAATGGTTGCCGTTGTGATTGCCAACTTTTCCGTTGTTTTCACCCGGTCAAAATACCGAGCACCATAGTTAAAGCCGACTATCGGTTGTACCCCTTGGTTTAACCCAATAATTGGCATTTGTAATATTGTTTGCAAACTGTTGACCACTCCCATAGCCGAAACAGCTAAATCGCCGCCATAGATAAGAAGCGACTTGTTAAGGGTAACATTGAGTAAGCTGTTGGCCAGATGCATTAAGAACATCGGCAGTCCCAACAAAGAGATTCTTCGAATAATAAATAGCTGT
This sequence comes from Sphaerochaetaceae bacterium, assembly GCA_050950025.1. Classification (GTDB taxonomy): domain Bacteria; phylum Spirochaetota; class Spirochaetia; order Sphaerochaetales; family Sphaerochaetaceae; genus JBMNGW01. The sequence continues at coordinate 82,097 of JBMNGW010000009.1, forward strand.
GGTTTCATCACCTTCAGTGTCAAACGATGAGGACTCTTTTTGCCAATAAAATAAGTGACAATCCAAACCATTGAAATACACTGACTGATAATAGTGGCCAATGCAGCCCCTGCCATCCCCATTTTAAAAACAAATATAAAAATGGGATCAAGAACAATATTCGTTCCCGCTCCCACAAACATCGTCACCATAGCTCGTTTGGGTTTACCCACCGCCCGCAAAAAATGGTTCATTCCCATGCTTGTCACCTGGAAAATAGAACCAAAGAAAATGACACGCATATAACCGATTGAATAGGGCAATACCTTCTCACTAGCTCCGAACAACCTCAGAAGTGGATAAAGAAATATCTGACCGAGAATCATGAACAGCAGCCCTGAGCCAACGAGTAAGACAAATGCGTTGCCCAGCGTCTTTTCAGCTTCTTCAGTTTTTCCCTCGCCCAAGCGGATAGAGAAGTTGGTTGCTCCCCCCAAGCCAAAAAGCAACCCAATAGCCATCAGCAAAATCATAATAGGAAAGCCGATTGTGATTCCGGCTAACCCGTCGACTCCCAAATCGGGAGCATGGCCGATAAAAATCCTATCGACAATATTGTACAAAGCATTGACGACCATTCCCACAATGGCGGGAACTGAGAATTGGACCAATAATGTCGATATTTTCTCACTCCCCAACGGGTTTTGCTTTTTCACAACTACTTCGCTCATTTCAATCCTCGTTTTTTTGTCCCACATTGGCAGCCATTTTCTGCAAGTGCTCAAGCAGCTGCTTTTTCTCTTCTTCTGCAAACCCTTGCACCAACAAGGCATTCCACTCTTCCACCATCGGTAAAAAGGAGGCAACCTTCAACCGTCCCAGCTCACTTAAGTAGACATAGTTATAGCGCCGGTCACCCGTTTTCTTGACCCTAATAACTAACGATTTGCGCTCTAAAGAGCGCACTACGCGCGCAGTGGCCGCTTTATCGATGTCTAAAAGAGTCGAAAGCTGTTCTTGGCTCATGCCGTCCTTGCGCAGCAGCGTCATCAAAAAGGGCAACTCGGCCGCACTAAGACCCAGCGGCTTAAGAGCTGCATTAAAAAAAGCGCTTGCTTTGCGATAAAGAATAGAAATATAGGTTCCATAGGTTGCTAGCATCTGGTATCAGTTCATACCCCAAAACAGTTGACTAGTCAACTAATAAAGAAAAGCCAAATATTACTGGGTGTGCAAGAGGCGTAGAGCCTGATCTTCATCAACGGGCTTGCTAAAGAGGTAGCCTTGCATCATATCGCATTGGTAATTAAGGAGGTATTCCTTTTGAGCCACCTCTTCCACCCCTTCGGCTACAACAAGGTGCCCCAGTGAATGGGCCATGGAGATAATATCCTTGGTAATTGACTCTTCCGGTTTGAGAACCAGCAGCTTATCAATAAACAATTTGTCGATTTTGAGGAAGTTGATTTTCAGTTCTCGAACACGGGCAAAAGAGGAGTAGCCGGTACCAAAATCATCTAAGGCTATGCGAACACCGATATCTTTTATGCGCCCCAGAATTTCATTGACTTTGGGAAACGAAGAGGCCATGCCTGTTTCAGTTATCTCAACAATAACTCTTCTGGCATCAATTCCCGATTCTTTAATTAGGCGGTCTAGTGAGGGGACAAACGTGGTTTCCAAAAGTTGAATGGCACTGATATTAATCGAAACACAAACTGAAGTGAACCCCAGGGCATCTATTTTGTGAACAAAGTTTAACGCCTGTTGAATAATCATCTCTCCTATCGGAATGATAAGCTTCGATTTTTCCAAAATAGGAATGAATTCCAGCGGAGAAATAAGGCCCAAAGAGGGGCTTTTGAACCTAGCAAGTGCTTCAAAGCAGGCAATAGTCTGTGTTTTGGCTTCGAGAATCGGCTGATACTGGACAAAAAGGCGATCGGTATCAATCCCTTTGGCAATTTGGGAAAATTCTTGGCTGATAGATTCTTGGCGGTCAACTCGCTTACGCATGGAATCGTCAAAGAAACAGATAAATGGCTCTTTTTCGTACGATTCAATCGATTGTTCACTGGCTATTAGAAGATTGCGCAGCAGCTGCTCCACAGTTTGCTTTTTCTGTTGGCCAAATTCCAACACCCCCAGACCCCATTCAATCATCTCTAAAGAGAGCGTTGTGCCGATTGTTTTAATAATCTGCTGGCAAAAGGCTTCCAACTGCTCTGTTGTTCCATAATTGGTAAGACAAAAGGCAAAGCGGTTTTCAAAGGAGCTGAACAAAAGGGCCTTATCTGTGGCTAAACTGGCAAGTAAAGAGGCGACTTTGCGGATAATTGACTGGCTGTAATGGAGCCCGTGGCGCAGACTTAGCATATGAGTCATACTCAGATTGACGGAAACTAAGGCCCTTTGGTCTAACGAAGAAGTCAAGCACCCCTGTAGATACTTCTCCAAAGATCGGTAATTGGGTAAATCGGTTATGATATCGTGCTCCAAATGATACACTAATTGCTGCTGCGCTTTTTTTGTGTCGGTGATATCAAAGACAATCCCCTCCAAGGCCGAAACTTTCCCCTTCTCATCATAGGTCCCTTGGCCCATTTCCAACACCCATTTGCGCTGTGCATCTTTGGTAATAATCTCATACTCTAGTTTAGCCGTATGATGATGCTGTAATTGAGTTGTCCAATGCTCCCACACCATTTGTCGGTATTCGGTGGCAATTAAACTATTGTAGGAAAGCAGACGGTTATTAATTAAATCTCCGGGGCGGTATCCCGTTAACTCATAACACCCCTCGGAAACAAATTCCATCGTCCATTGCTGATCATATTTGCAGCGGTAGGCCATCCCCGGCAAATGCCCAAGGAGAACCGCTTTACTTCTTTCGCTTTCTGCCAGTGATTTTTCCAGTTCTTTGCGCTCAGTAATATCTTGAATCAAACAGATGTGGCTGATGTTTTGATCAGAGACCTTAATAGGGGCAACAGTGACATGGGCCCACACAATTGAGCCGTCGGGACGCACATACCGCTTTTGGATCTCGTAACTGGTTATCTTCCCCTCTTTGAGTTTGTTGAAGTAGATCATCTCCCGCTTTAAATCTTCAGGATGCGTGATTTTGCTCCACCCAAGTTTAAGTAGCTCCTCTTTGCTTCTTCCAGTAAATTTTTCAAAGACGGGGTTTACGTTGTACAGCTCATCAATGCCCTCTCCCCCCTGCCTCCGTTCCGAAATAGTAATACCGATAGGGGCTTGCCAGAAAATAGCATTAAACAATACATCTTGCGTGCGGATACGTTCTTCTAATCGATGCTGCTCCATCGACTCAAGGTGCATTGTGATACGAGTTTGCAATGTGTGATGAGTGTAGGGCCTTCTAAAATAATCGGTGGCTCCCAACCGTAGGGCGCTAATCTCCTTTTGCTCTTCCTCGGCTCGACTTAGAAGAATGAGATGCAGATGTAAAAAGCGCGAATCGCTGCGAATAAGGCGCAAAAGGGCAACCCATTGTTTTTGCTCTAAATCTAAATCGATGATAACTATGGAAAAAGAGCGTCTGGTATCGAGTTGAAAAAAGGCCTCTTTAGCAGAGTGGGTAATCACAACTCGATATGAACCCAATCCCTGCAAAAGGTAGGTAGCTTCGCTTTTTGAAGGGGTGACAACCAATATACTTTGCAACACCATAATCCTCTACAAGCCGCTATTCCCAGGGGAATAATTGTTATACCATCTTCGATTCATTATTGCTTGCCTTGGCCAATTTGTCGACAAAAAATGGCTTTACTCATGGCTCATACTCTATGGTGTTACAGGAATTTCTCATAACACTCCTTAGGCTCTCAACACTCATCTGCGGATGGGTATACATCAACTGAGCCGCAATCGCTCCCATACTGGTAGCTTCGACAGGGCCTGCTAGCACTTTCATCCCTGTCAAAGAAGCTGTTAAAGCATTTACATGACTGTTTTGCGAGCCTCCGCCAATAATGTGAAGCGTGTTGTACTGTTTGCCGATAATCTGTTGCAAGGCGCTAAGAGCTTGCTCATAGCTATGAGCGAGGGCATAATAAGCGCTGGCAATAATATCTTCGTTACTGTTCAGCTTGGTCAATTTGCCAATAGCTTGCATCATCGATACAGGATGATAAAGCGACTCATCATTAACATCAAATGAGATACGAGATCCCTTTTTGCTTGCTTGAGCCATTGCCACCAACTGGTCCCAACTCACTTTTTCTCCTTTTTCTGCTTCCAATTCCCGCTTAATTCGCTGCATCAAATGCATCCCGGCAGAATTTTTCAGCAATGTAATGGCTCCATGTAGCCCCCCTTCATTGGAAAAACCCGCCTCCATCACCTGCCGATTAATAATCGGCTCATCAACAACCGTGCCGATTAACGACCATGTGCCGGAGCTGATCCACAATGAGTTTTCATGTTCAGATGGGACACTTGCCACTGCCGAAGCAGTATCGTGGGAGGGAACTGAAACAGCAATCAGAGGGGGAATATCGTACAATTTTTGTAATTCTTCTTTAAGAACCCCCCTCTTTTTACCATGTCCCACTAAAGGCGCAAACAGATTTTTATCCAACTCATGAGCAGAAAGCACCTCATCGCTATAATCACGACGACGCATGTCTAGCAATTCTGTTGTGCTGGCAATGGAAATTTCAGTGTTCATTTCTCCGGTAAACAGATAATTGAGCAGATCGGGAGTCAGCAGCACTTTGTGAGCTTGCTGCAGATATTCTGGCATCAAAGCTCTGATTCCCAACAATTGATATAAGGAGTTCATCGGCAGGTTCTGAATACCGGTTTGCTGAAACAACTGCTCCAACTCCCTGCTGCTTTTTTGTTTCATCCCCCTCATCCCAACGCTGTTGCGGTAGCTAAGCGGATTACCCAACAAATCACCAGAGGCACCGATTAAGCCAAAGTCGATACCCCACGTGGAAATACCAAACGTCGTGATATCTGGGTAGAGCGAGCACGCTTGTTCCATCCCCCGTAACAGCTCATGGAAAATGGAGAGGATATTCCAATGATCGAAACGGACTCCTCGAAACTCTTGGTTGGGTACTTGGCGCAGTACCTCAAGTTCAATTTTATGGCCGTCAAATCTTCCGACCACTGTCCGCAAAGACGAGTTTCCGCAATCAAACGCCAAATAATGCTGTTCTTTCATCTTCGATCCACCTTATTTCTATCATACCAAATTTTTCCCAAGCTGTTTGCATAAATGTAATTTTCGTGTACAAAAGAACCATGATGTCTGTCGATGTGCAACCGTTGAGCTTAGCTCACATTCCAGCTCTGATGGCTTTGGAAAAAAGGGCCTTTGCTCCCTCGGTGTGTGAAGACCAAGCCATATATGAACAGCGAATTGCTTTGTTCGAAGCAGGCAATCTTGGTTTTTTCCACGACCAGAGACTTATCGGTTTTTTTTGCAGTGAATTGTGGGGTTATCAACAAAGCTATGAGAAAGACCGCTTTGCCCTTTCTCATTCCCCGGGACTGTTCCACTGTTCTTTAGGAACTGAGCTGTATATCTCCAGCTTTGCCGTTGATGCCAACCAAAGAACTGTGTTGAGGGGGAAAAAGGCTTTTTCCTTAGCAATGGAATACATACAAAAAAGAGTTGCCATCCAAAGTGCCGTTTTAGTCGTCAGTGAAAAATGGGAAGCAGCAAAAGCACTGTACCGCTGGTGGGGATTTACAGAGATTGGTTCTTTGGAAAAAGGGCTTGGTGATGATACAGCACTGATTATGCGCTGTGAGTCTCTTAGCTGATCCGTTGGATCCCTTGCACAATATTCAAACAGTGGTCTCCGATTTGCTCTACATGGCGTACAATTTCAATAAATAGCAGCTCCGCTTTGACGTTCGAACCGTGCTGCAATCGCTCAGAGGACTCTTCTTTGAGTAAGTTGCGCATCGTGTTAATCTCATCTTCCAGTCGGTAGGCTACTGCCATACTTTCGCTACTGACATGCTCATTCAAATGACTTCTGATGAAGCGGAGAAACCGTTGAACCAAATCGACATAGGGTTGCAGGCTTTCTATCATATGCGCCTCTATTTCGATATTCTGGGTCATCCTCCGTTCCGATAAAAGCATTAAGTTGTAGCAGCTGTCTCCAACGCTTTCCAGTTCATTGGTAATGCGAATCATCCCATGAACATGGCGGGCACTTAAGGAGTTCATCGTATCCATACTGCATTGAGAAAGGAACTTAGTGATCTCCTCCTGCATTTGGTCGGTACGATCTTCCATCTCTTTTTGACGGTCAATCTCTTCTTGGGAAGCCTCTTCTCCGTTGCTAAAAAAGGTCCAAAAACGGCCGAACATTTCAGCTATGATATCGCCCATTTTCAACAGCTCTCGTTTGACTGTCAGTAAATACAGCTCGGGAGTGTCGCGCAACGTCGCTTTGATATAGCGCAACGTATAAGGCCCCTCACTTTTTTCATCTCCGGGAACAAGCTTTGTCACCAGGCGGGCGAAAAAGGGGAGAAAGAAACTGCAAATGATGGTGTTGACCAAATTAAAGAGTGTGTGAAACATCGCTAAGTGCAGCGGCAAATAAGAGGCGCTGTTAGGTCCGAACACTTTTCCCGGAACTAGCACATCAATAAAATGGAGAAACGGCAGAAAAATAGGAGTCATCCACACTACTCCAAAGATGTTGAACAAGGTATGAGCTCGTCCGGCTCGGCGGGCATTAAGACTGGTTCCCAGCGAAGCAATGTTGGCTGACAACGTTGTTCCGATGTTTTCTCCTAAAATAATGGCAGCTGCCGTCGGATAATCGATCCATCCAAAAAACCCCAAAGCGAGGGTAATCGCCACGGCAGCCGAAGAAGCTTGCAATAAAATAGAGAGCACTATGCCCACGATAATGAACAATAGATACGAGAGCAAACCGTAGCTTGAGATATTTTGTAAAAACAGGAAGACTTTGGGATACTCACTTATCGTAGGAATTGAGCTCTTTAAAAAATTGAGTCCCACAAAAAGGAGCCCAAAACCGATAAGAGCCTCACCTAAATTTCGTTTGTTTAACTGCTTGATTATCAACAGCACAAAGCCCAATCCAATAAGGGTCAGAGGCAAAAATGTCAAATGAACTTGAAATCCAAAGAAAGCGACGATCCAACCGGTAATGGTGGTTCCGATGTTGGCTCCCATAATAACACTGATGGCTTGTCCCAACTGCAGCAGCCCTGAGTTAACAAAACTGACTACCATAACCGTCGTTGCAGTTGAAGACTGAATGATGGCGGTAATGGCACTGCCGGCAACTATGGAAGCGAAGCGGTTGCCTGTCATATGGTTAAGCACCGATTGCAACCTCTCCCCAGAAACTTTCTGGATGCCGTCGCTCATAATCATCATGCCATAGAGGAACAAACCTAAACTGCCAATAACCAATAGCGTCTGATAAACCATCCACTCTCCTACGGAATCGGCCTCAGAGTAGCAAAGTAACTTCATTTTGAAAAGGGGGCTTCAGATACGTGTGGGATCAACATCCTTCTCATAATCGATTGATTCAAAACCAAAACCGTGGATATGGTCGTATTGGCGCCGAAATCCATCAAGGTCACCTTCAGCCAAGGGTTTCCCCTCTTGTTGCAATTTCCAGCGTCTTTGCACCTCTAATTGCACCTGAGGTTTCATTTCCCAATCATCGAGGCGGATTCTCCCCTCTTTATCTAAAGGAATCTCTTTTTTACCGTATAAGCGTTGATCAAAAAGACGGCTCATCTGCTCAATACACTCTTCATGAAGTGCTTGTTCTTTCATCACTTTGTATAACAGAGCAATATACAAAGGGACAACCGGAATAACGGCACTGGCACGGGTAACCACCGCTTTATTTACCGATACTAAAGCCCTTCCTCCAATCGTTTGCAATAAAGCAGTAATCTTTTTAGCACTGGCTTCCAAATGCTCTTTAGCTTTGCCAATCGTCCCATCACGATACATTGGGTGGGTCATCTGAGGACCGATATAGGAAAAAGCTACTGTAATAAAGTTTTCGGCAAGGAGGTTCCGTTTGGCTAAGAATTCAATCCACCGTTGCCAATCCTCTCCGCCCATCACTTTGATGGTCTGTTCAACTTGATCCTCTTGTGCCGGTTCAATAGTTGCCTGCTCTATCAGTCCACTTTGCATATCAAGGGACAAAGCACTGTAGGTTTTGCCAATAGGCTTAATTACCGAGTGGTAGACTTCTTTTGTATCCGGATCGGTTCGCAACGGAGATGCAACACTGTAGATGATTAAATCGACTTGCCCTAAGTGGGTGGCAATCAGATCGGCAGTTGCTTCTTTTGTCTGGTCGCTAAACGCATCGGCATACAAGCTGCGGGCAAACAGACCCCGCTTGGTCGCCTCTTTTTCAAAAGCCTCAGTGTTGTACCATCCGGCAGTCGCCACTTTATTTTCACTGGGCTCTCTTTCGACCGATACGTTTATGGTAGCAGAACCTGCACCGATAGCTGCCACAATGCGGGCTGCCAACCCATACCCAGTCGAACCGCCGACAATGAGGACCCGTTTAGGATACAAAGAAGCAGAGGGACTGGGGTGTTGCTCCACATAAGCAATCTGATTTTGGACATCCTGGGCACAGCCGAGGGGGTGAGCCGTCAAAGAGACGTTTCTCATAATTTTTTGCTTGATAATCATCCTTTTTCTCCACCTTCGGTAATAATACACATCCAGGTTGCTTCAGCACATAGCTGACCATCAACGGTAATGGTTCCACTTTGGCGCATCATCTGAGCTGAAACACGCAGATTTTTAACCTCTACCACAGCTGTGTCGCCAGGGCGTACTTGATTACGAAACTTCGCCTTCTCGATAGAAGCCAGAGCAAAAATAGCTCCTTTAGGCAAAACCCCCAACTGATTTAGCCCCGCTCCCCCACATTGGGCCATCGTTTCTAATAGCAACACTCCCGGTACAACCGGATACGAGGGAAAGTGGCCTTTGAACACAGGCTCACTGGGATCAAAGTAGCGAGAGCCGACAATCTTCTTATCGGTGGCTTCAAGTAACTGATCAAGATAGACAAAAGGGGTGCGGTGCGGCAGCAGTTCTGCAATCGGTTCAAAAACAGTTCCCATTTTTCCTCCTACCTAGGATATGCGGCAATGACTAAGGCTCCGTTGTGTCCTCCGAAGCCCAAGGATTCACTTAATGCATATCGAATAACTTTATGTTCTCCTTGATTGGGGACATAGTCAAGGTCGCATTCAGGGTCAGCATTAGTCAGATTTAGGGTACAAGGCACAAAGGAATCTCTGATAGCCAGCACGCAAATAATAGCTTCCACTGCCCCCGCTGCCGCTATCAGATGAGCTGTCATAGATTTAGTGGAAGAAATCTTTAACTGTGCAGCATGTTCTTTGAACAACCCTTTGATGGCTTTGGTCTCCATAACATCATTGGCAAGTGTGCTAGTTCCATGAGCATTAAGATAATCAATTTGAGAGGGTTCAATTCCCGCTCTTTGGATAGCCAACTCCATCGCCCTTTTAGCCCCGCTTCCTTCAGGATCGGGAGCTGTTAAATGAAACGCGTCACAGGTTTGTCCATAACCGACAATTTCGGCAAAAATCGTGGCATTCCGTTTTTTGGCATGTTCAAGTTCTTCAATGACCAACATACCTGCTCCCTCTCCGATAACAAACCCATCTCGCTTAGCATCAAAAGGGCGACAGGCGAGCTGGGGAGTATCGTTATAAGCAGTTGAAAGGGCCTGAATGCGGCAAAAACCGGCTACTGCCAACTTGGTGATAGCCGCTTCGGTGCCTCCGGTCAGCGCAATATCGGCCAGCCCCCACTGTACAGCCTGAAAAGCCTCGCCGATGGCGTCGGTACCTGAAGCACAAGCAGTGACGGTGGTATGACATGGTCCTAAAAACCCGAATTTCAGCGCAACGTTACCGGCTGCTTCGTTAGCAATAAGTTTGGGAATCGTCAGAGGGGCCACTGCCCGAGGCCCTTTTTCAAAAAGTTTGGCCAAATTTTCTTCCACTACTTCAAACCCGCCGATGCCGTTACCAACATAGACTGCAGCTCGTAGCGGATCGTATCCTCCCTCCCCTTTGGGTCCCAAGCCGGCTTGCCTCATTGCTTGGGTTGCCGCATGAGTGGCAAAAAGGGTGAATTCGGCCATTGAGCGACACTCTTTGCGATCTAAAAGATCAGTAGGGTCAAAATCGGTAACCTCAGCGGCAATTTGGGACGGATAATCGGTACAATCAAATTTTGTCAATTTCCCGATGCCGCTTTGCCCCGCTTTAATCCGTTGCCAAAAACTCTCAATATCGGTACCAAGAGGGTTCACTGTCCCCATTCCCGTAATGACTACTCGTCTTTTCATACTCTCCTCACATCGACATGCCGCCGTCGACTGACAGCACCTGTCCGGTGATATAGGAGGCCTCTTGACCGCATAAAAATACGACGGCTTTGGCCACTTCTTCCGCACTGCCGATACGACCCAAAGGAATGGCATGTTTAAGCTGGCTTGCAGCCTCCGCTCCTAAGGCATCTGTCATCTCGGTTTCAATAAAACCGGGAGCGACCACATTCACTCGCACTCCGCGCCCGGCTAACTCTTTAGCCAAGCTTTTAGAGAACCCAATCACCCCCGCTTTGGATGCGGCATAATTGGTTTGTCCCCCGTTTCCCGATAGTCCGACCACACTGGAGATATTGACAATAGCTCCGCTGCGCTGGGCAATCATCAGACGACTAATAGCGCGGCATGTGAGAAATACCCCTTTTAAATTGACAGAAAGCACTTCATCCCACGCCTCTTCGCTCATGCGCATCAAAAGCCCGTCTTTCGTAATTCCGGCATTATTTACTAAGACATCGATTCGCGAAACAGAGGCTAAAATATGCTTAAGAGCTTGCTCTACAGATTCGCTGCTGCCGATATCACATTTAACCCAATGGGCCCTAGAAGAATCGACTTTCGCCAATGAACAGAGTGCTTGTGCCCCCTCGCCCTCACTGCGACTAAGATAAAAGACTTCCATTCCTTGTTGCAAAAGGTGTATGACAATCTGCTTGCCGATTCCTTTTGATCCGCCCGTTACAATGGCTGTTTTTCTCATCTTAACTCCCTTACTGTCGCTTCAATTGTTTCCCAGCTTTCACAGCTGTGACATGGTATGCCACTTGATAGTGAATTCCACAATCCGCCAAGCACCTTCCCCGGCCCTATTTCTAAAGCAGCTGCTACCTTTTGCTCGCTGATTAGTGCTTGCATTATCTGAGTCCAACGCACCGGTTGAGATAGTTGGTCGATACACCCTTGTATAATCTGTTCTACACTTTGGGCCACCAAGCCGCTGACATTCAGATACACCGGTGTGTGCGGTTCTTTAAAATCCATTTGATGCACTATTTTTGCAAACTGCTTCTCTACTGTCAGCATAAAAGGGGTGTGAAAAGGCCCCGAGACCCTCAAAGGAATGACGCGCTTGGCTCCCAAGGCTTTTAACAAAGAAGAGGCTTGTTCAATTGAGCTAAGCGCTCCGCTGATAGTCAATTGAAACGGGCTGTTATCATTAGCACAATAAAGGTGCTCCAACCCCTCTTTTTCAATCATCTGCTTAACTTGGGCAAATCCCAGTCCCACCACAGCCGCCATACCCAACGGTCCAATCTGTTGCCTCACAATCTCAGTGGCTTGACCCATTAAAGTACTTCGCTCTTGGACTAACGTAAACAACTGCTCATCATCTAAAACCCCTGAGGCTGCATAAGCACTTAACTCTCCTAAGCTAAAGCCGCAATGACAAGAGGGGGTTATCCCCATCTGCTGAAGAACTAAGGTGCTGCTGCGATTGGCTAAGGTAATGGCCAACTGGGCCTCTTCTGTAACTTGGCTCCCTTTTTTCATAAGGCTAAGCATATCTAAGCTGGTGATGTCGCTAGCCAAATCAAACAAAGAGCGTACCTGCTTACTTTTGGCATATAAATCGAGGGCCATCCCCTCTTTTTGGGCCCCTTGTCCCGGATAACAGGCTCCTAATACTACCATCGGATAAGGTTCCCCCCGTATGTCAAACCGGCTCCAAAACCGACAGTCAGAACCAACATCCCTTTTAAGAGGACCTTTTTCTGCTCCATTTCCGCTAAAGCAATGGGTATGGAAGCTGCCGAAGTGTTGGCGTACTCAGCAATGTTCATATAAAACTTCTTCTCTTCTATACCCAGTCTTTTAGCCGCACTTTTAATAATCCGGCTGTTGGCTTGATGCGGTACAATCCAATCGACTTCATCAATGGTAATACCATTGCGCATAAGAAGATTTTCAATCACATCGGTGATGGCTCGAACGGCAAAATTGTAGACAGCTCGTCCATTCATTTGCAGCTTCAGAACCGATAACTCATCCTCTTGTTCATAAGGGGCACTGGTCCCCCCTTTGGGGACCATCAGGTGGGAAAAGCCGTTGCCTTCGGCATGCAGAACGCTGTCAATCAACGAGCTGCTATTTTCTGCTTTTGCTACTAAAACGGCCCCTGCCCCATCTCCAAATAAGACGCAAGTATTACGATCGTCCCAGTTGGCAATGGCCGACAATTTCTCTGATCCGATGACCAACACTGAGTTAACGCTATTGGCCAAAAGAAGACCTTTGGCTACTTCCACGGCATAAATAAAACCGGTACATCCGGCGGCCAAATCAAAAGCGGGAATGTTGTTAAGGCCCATTTTGTGTTGGACGACACAGGCTGTGGAAGGAAATCCCAGAAAATCTTGGGTTGCTGTGGCTACGATGATAGCACCGATTGCACTGCGGTCTATCTGATAGGCTTGCAGCAAATTTTCGGTTGCCAGTACAGCCATATCACTGGTAGCCATCTGATCAGAGGCAATATGGCGGGCTTCAATTCCGGTATGTTCTCGAATCCACTGGTCGGTGGTATCGACAATGCGGGACAGCTCATCATTGCTAACGCGACGGGTGGGAATGTAAGAACCAACAGCAACTATTCCGATGCTTGAATGCTTCATGCAAGCCTCCTGACATTATTATTACAGTTTTTTTATTTTTGTCAATATTGACACATATAGGGTCTATTGTTACTATCCTGATTAACTAGTTAACCCCCTCAAGGAGGCTTCAAATGGACTTTGAAACATTGCAGCAGCTCATAACGATGTTTGAGAGCTCTGCTCTTAGTGAACTGGAATATGAAGATCAGCAGTTCAGAGCTGCTTTTAAAAGAGCCTGTACAGTGCCAGTTGTTGCAGCACAATCGGTTCAACCCGTTCAGCAAATCAAAGAGACGAAGACTATCACCAGCCCCTTAGTGGGAACTTTTTACCGCACCCCCTCCCCCGATGCCCCCGCCTATGTGGAAGTAGGCGATACCATCCACAAAGGAGAAGTGCTTTGTACCCTGGAAGCAATGAAGTTGATGAACCAACTTGAAGCGGAGTTTGATTGTGAGATTGTGAGCATTTATCCTGGTCAAGGGACATTGGTAGAATTCGGCCAACCCCTATTTGAGGTTAAGCTCCTATGATTAAAACGCTTCTGATAGCCAACAGAGGCGAAATTGCCGTTCGCATTATCCGTACATGCCGCCAAATGGGGATTAAAACGGTAGCCGTCTATTCTGTTGCCGATGCCGATTCTCTTCATATCCAATTAGCAGATCGCAGTGTATGTATCGGTCCATCCTCTACTAAAGAGAGCTATTTGCACATGCACAATATTATCAGCGCCGCTTTAGGTACCCGGTGCGACGCTATTCATCCCGGAGTGGGATTTCTTGCTGAAAATAGTATTTTTGCCTCTATGGTAGAGCAAGCAGGACTTATTTTTGTGGGACCGAAGGCCCAAACCATCGCCCTGTTAGGAGACAAAATTGCTGCCCGTCAAGCAGCCCTAGAGGCCCACGTTCCCTTAACTCCCGGAAGCACAGAGCCGATTGCCGACTTTGAAGCAGCCCGTTTGGTGGCCCGCGACCTTGGCTATCCGGTTATTCTAAAAGCCTGCGGTGGAGGAGGCGGAAGGGGGATGCGCATTGTATGCAGCGAAAAAGAACTCAAAGACGCCATCGCCATCGCCTCAGAAGAGGCTCTTGCATTTTTTGGTAACGGTACGATTCTCATGGAAAAATACTTGCATCAAAGCCGTCATATTGAAATTCAGCTCTTAGGTGATGAGCATCGGGTTGTGTCGCTGGGAGAACGGGATTGCACTATCCAAAAAAACCACCAAAAACTAATTGAAGAGTCCCCATCACCAGCCCTTACTTCGCTCATGCGCCAACAGATGAGCCGCGATGCCATCCGATTGTTGGACTCAATCGGGTACAAAGGGGCAGGAACTGTCGAATTTTTGGTCCAAGACGGCTCGTACTACTTTATGGAAGTCAATGCCCGAGTACAAGTAGAGCACCCTGTTACTGAAATGCTAAGTACTGTAGACCTCATTCGTCAACAACTGCTAATAGCTTCACAAAAGCCAATGGAAATCTCCGATCAGCTTACTGAGTACCAGACCCATGCCCTTGAGTGTCGTATCAACGCCTTGGAAGCGGGCACTGTTGAGCAATTAACTCTCCCATCCGGTCCGTTTGTGCGCGTTGATTCCCACCTTTATCCCGGTTATCGGATTTCCCCTTTTTATGATGCTTTGCTGGCCAAAATCATTGTTCACACCCCCAATAGGCAACAGAGCATTGCAACTATGAAACGGGCGTTAAATGAGTTGCATATAAAAGGGATCAAAACCAATAAAGAGGAGCAGCTTCAACTGCTAAAGAGCAAAGAGTTCTGCTCAGGCCGTTTTACTACCGACTTGTATGAGCGACTCTTTCAAAGAGAATCCTAGAGGTAATGCTATGGACACCATCGTCGAATGCCCTTCTTGTCACACACACACCTCCTTTGCAGTGCTCACGCAGCATCTGCATATCTGTCCGCAGTGCGCTTATCATCATCGTATCAATGCCAAAACGAGGATTGCCTATACTGCCGATGTGGGTAGTTTTGTTGAATTTGGTGAGCACATGTGTTCCCAAAACCCCATCGACTTGCCCGGTTATGCCGAAAAGTTGGCAGAAACCCGCAAACAGGCGGCTTTGAATGAAGCGGTGGTAACCGGAACATGTACCATTGAAGGAAAAGCGGCCGTACTGGCAGTTATGTCGTTCGATTTTATGGGAGGAAGCATGGGCTCGGTGGTAGGAGAAAAAATTACGCAGGCCCTCTTTGAAGGAGCTTTAACTAAAAAGCCGGTGATTATTTTCACCGCTAGCGGGGGGGCCCGGATGCAAGAGGGAATCTTTTCCTTAATGCAAATGGCTAAAACAGCCAGCGCTGCCGCTTTGCTTGATCAAGCCAAAGTTCCTCTTTTTATTGTACTGACGCACCCTACCACCGGAGGGGTGACTGCCTCTTTTGCCATGCTTGGGGACATCATTGTAGCTGAGCCGGGAGCCTTAATCGGATTTGCCGGCCCGCGGGTCATTGAAGGGACTATTGGCCAAAAACTTCCCAAAGGGTTTCAAACAGCCGAATTCCAACTTGAAAAAGGGTTTATCGACATAATTGCCAGCCGCACTAAGATGCGCTCAACCCTCTCCTATTTGATCCACGTCCATTCAAAGGAGCCGTCATGAAAACACAACAGAATGAGAGCTTACACGCTTCAATCAATCGTTTGGAAGAGATTACCTTAAGCCACTCTCGCTCTTCGTGGCAAAGTGTCCTCTTATCGCGACAATTGGGGCGCCCGGGGACGTTAACATACATCAATGCCATCTGCGACGATTTTATTGAGCTCCATGGAGATCGCTGCTACGCTGATGATCCGGCTATGATTGGAGGCATTGGGACAGTGCAAGGAAGGGCCGTGACGTTTATCGGCAACCGCAAAGGGGCTAATTTAAAGCAAAATATCGACTGCAACTATGGCATGAGCAATCCTGAAGGGTATCGTAAAGCCCTGCGCCTAGCCAAACAAGCTGAGAAGTTCAACCGCCCTGTTGTCTGCTTCATCGATACTCCGGGCGCGTATCCGGGATTGGGCTCTGAAGAGAGGGGTATCGGTGAGGCTATTGCCCGCAACCTTAAAGAGTTCTCCACTCTCAGAGTTCCTATACTCTCTTTTATTATCGGAGAGGGGGGCAGCGGAGGCGCTTTGGGCATTGGAGTTGGCGATAAACTCTACATGCTTGAAAATGCCGTATACTCAGTGATTACTCCCGAAGGGTTTGCTTCTATTTTGCTGCGCGACCCATCTCGAGCTCAAGAAGCGGCTGAAGCTATGAAAATGACGGCTCAAGATCTCAAGCGCTTTAACATTATCCACGATATCATCGAAGAGGCTCCCGGAGGAGCCCACAATGATCCTGAATTAACTGCCAGGGCAATCAAAAGGACAATTGTCCGTGATTTGAAAACCTTGTGTTCCAAGCCATGGGAGACATTGGTTCGCTACCGCATCAGAAAAATACGGGGCATCGGTGAATTTGACAGCTCAAGTGCTTGGTGGTCCTCCTTGTTGGAAGTTTTCAAGCAAACAAGCGATTTACGTTAATTAACGGTGGATATTTTGCAGTGTTTTAAGGGTATGGCCTTTGAGCTCCCACTTGCGGATGCTATCGCTCATCTGAGAGTACAGCTCAGTAAAGCGGTTGATTTCCTCCATCCCTTCAAACAATAACCCGTACTCATTAAGGAGATTAAAAGCCTCTTGCATCCCATTGCCAACAATGACCGAATCGGAAATTTCATCCATTAAGTCTTCAACTTGCTCTCCGTTGCCAAGGCGATAACCGGCTAAAAATTCCATCATGGCATGCACTGAAGGCGAATCTTCCTCATAGGGTGTCTGATAAAAAGCAATCAGCTCCTCGCGGCTAGGCAAATAATAGGAGACATCTTTGACTTTAATTAAAAACTCTTCTACTTCGTCTAGCGAGCGGAAAAAGGAGGAGATAATCAACTCGTCCTCAAACCACCAATAGTATTGTACTCTGCCCAATTCGCGCAGCTCATCTCCAACCATAGCAGGGGTAAGCATCTCATTTTCATACCGATTCCAGACAATGGCATATTGGTCGATATCAAGTACTCCGTAAAGGTTGGAAAGGGCTATGGCATAAGCGTCCATCCGTTGGTGCAAGTGGGCTAAACGCCACATCTTTTGTTCCTGCAATAGTTGCAAAGCTCCCAACAACTCTTTGGGAACAACTGCCGTGTACACATCCTTTTTCTTGAATAAAAAGAGGAACCCAAAATTATGGGCATGGGAAATATCGCGATACTGTAATTGATCGGCCCGTATTTCCACATCGGGTTTGTCTTGGGAAAACCGTGTTAAAAACTCCAAGTTGGCTACCGGCAGATAAGGCAATGTAGCGCCAAAGCGCTTTTCAATTGTTTGGGCCAACTGTTTTACCAGCTCCCCTTTTTTGGTAGCAACAGGCAGATAAAGACCATGGTCCTCAGCCAGCTCTTGCAGATGCGTTTTATTGTACAACTGCAGGCAAGATTCAAGATGAAAAAGGGGGGTCGAGGGAAAGGCGGCACTTTGCAAAAGCTCTTCATTCAACGACGGCTCAGCTTCAAAAGCGCGGAGAAACAGCTCGTCGCTAAAGACGGGCAAAGGATACATCTCTTTGGGCTTCGTTGTCTGCTTTGTCTCTCTCATATACTTAATGTAACATATCAGAGCCAAGGAGAAAAGCGTGCGGCAAGTTCCTTCAAACGGGCAGTCTCGGCATTGGTTTGTTTGATGAAAGAGTTCTCTTCAATTCTTCCCAATACAGCTTCCATTTCAGCATCATTACGATAAACGATTTTCCTAAATGGATCGGCAAAATCTTTTTGACGCGAGCGGTAAACTTCTTGGGCACCTTGATCGCAGAGAATGACAAAATCATTAAGGACGTTGTCCCATGAAACCTTATCAAGAGCTTCAATCTCCAGAACTCTCAAAAGCGCCTGAAAAGCGGTGGCTGCTTTTAGCTCGCCATAGGAGGCCCACCAAGATTCATACCGTTGATGCACCTGGTCCCAACTGTCCACTTTCCCCTGCTCGATTTCTTCCAGCAAAGTAAGAACTTCACTTTCAGGAACGATCTGTCCACCCAAATTGACAAAGGGAGAACCGACAAGAGCTTTTTGATTGGCATGCAAAATCAAATAGGGAAGCACCCACTGTTGGAATTCAACAATACTGAGTGTGTTCTGTTCAAGATATCCCAGCACAATTCTTACAGAGCCGTAAATAATCATCTCTTTGTAAGAGCGGTAGGCTTCCACTGCTTTAAGAATCACTGCCGGTTTGTTTGAGCGTTCAAGCCCGGTAGCCTCCACACTCAAAGAGGCAACTATTTGAGGCTGTTGTTCCAACAACATTTTACCTGAATGGATAATCTGTTTTTCCGTTGCCGCAGAAGCCGATGAGATCAAAGAGGCTTGTAAAGCACTGTGCCCGACCCATTCGCACAACTTTTCCATGGCCTGTAGAATTTCTGCCAGTGTATCGGGAGCTATATATTCAGTTTCAATGTTCTGGGAGACAAAGACCCGTTTATCTCTGTCTCTAAACTTCCACTCGTTGCGCTCCAAAGCAAAGCGGTTATACATCCACCAGTAGGCGGGCATGATTGTCAATCTCCCTTTCTCTTCGCAGTAGCTAATCAGCGAAAAGGGGAGCGGAATATTCAGCTCATTAGGATAACTGCCTTTGGCCAAAAGAGAGAAAGAGGCAAAAGAGCTGTTGAATTTCACAGAGCTGGAAAGAGCGGGCCAAAAGCCCCGTTTGGCATGCATCTCACCATCGTTACCGCGGGTGTTATGATTTGAGCCAATATTGGCTCCCGCTGCCATATTTGACTGCCCTTGGATTAAGGAGGCAATCAGAAAAGAGTTATTATGATGCTGTTCATGAAATGGAAACGTCAGGGTGTTTAATACTTCACAACAACTGACAGTGGAGTTATCGCCAAGAACCGAGTTAATCAAGCGAGCTCCGTATTTTAAGTTGCTGTTACTTCCCATCACAAAGCGGACTGCTTTGACCCCATAAAACACACGACAGCCGTAGCCGATGATGCCGTTAACCATCTCCACCCCTTCCCCGATTTGTGACGGAGAACTTGCATGAGAGCGGATGGTTAGATTCTTCAGCTTGTTAGCTCCTTTGACATAAGAAGCCGGTCCAAAGTTGACATCTTTAATAATCCTGCACGATTTAATGACTGAGCCTTGGCCCACAACTCCGTACACGCCTCTGCGCTTAGTTACTTCGGCATTCGTAAATTCAATCAGTTTTTGCAAAAACTGCGGACGGTCGCGATATATGCCCCACAGATACGCATCTGCGCAATTCATCGTTGCAAACGGGAGAATCTTGCGCCCTTCGGTTTCGTTGATAATACCAATCCAAATACGCACCGACTCATCTTCTCCCTCTTTGACAATACCATTGCCAAATTTTGAGTGGTTAGTCGTTCCCATCTCATCAATTTCACTAAGAATCGAGTCGCTCTCAATAATATAATGGGTCAAATACCCCACCCGGTGGATTGCACAATGCCGACCGATATCACTGGAAATAATATGACTGTTACTGATGCCTTGAGGCAGAATAAAATCGTGGTGTCCCAGTGTTCTTGGCTCTAGGGAGCCAATGCGTACCAACCCATAAAAACTGTTGTTTCTGATAAGAGACAAGTCGCAAGGATCTTCGATGAGCACATCATCCCAGTTAGCTGAGGTGTTGCCCTGTAATGCCAACTGTTCTCTTTCTTTAGCACTCAGAGAACGGAAATTCGCTTGCCAATGTTCTATTTGGGCATTGCGACTCCAGTACTCATCCTCTTGGGCAATAAAGCGGTAACCATACTCTGAAAGTAATCCAGTTGTCATAAATTCATCATACACTGCTGAACAAGCATGTTACAAGAGAAACCCTTGCACCAAAACCATGTACAACGCAGTGCCACAGCAGATGCTCAAAAGGGTATTGCGCTTAATCAGATGCACTAAAACAGTCAAAGCTATGGCCAAAATCTCCTTGACCCACCCTTGGGGGGTAGCAAAAGAGATCTCCTTGATACTGTAGACTACTAAAATGGCCATAACAGCGGGAGGCAACACCCTTCCCAGCCGCTCTATAAGAGGGGGAAGTTTTTTTGTTTTGCCTCCGAATAAAAGAAAAGGGGCAGCTCGGGTGGCTAACGTCGAAACTGCCGTTACCGCCACAATGGCCAAAGAGAAAAGAAGATTCATTGGCCCTCCTTTGTTGACTCTGGCACAACCAAAAGAAAGAGCAATGTGACAATTAATGCAGGCAAAAGAAAATGA
Source organism: Sphaerochaetaceae bacterium (assembly GCA_050950025.1). Taxonomy (GTDB): domain Bacteria; phylum Spirochaetota; class Spirochaetia; order Sphaerochaetales; family Sphaerochaetaceae; genus JBMNGW01. The sequence continues at coordinate 102,459 of JBMNGW010000009.1, forward strand.
CTGGGCCCAAGTACTACAAGAGAGAGTATGGCGCATCCTGCACCAATGAGGGCACTGCTATGATACGAGCCTGAGAGCCACTGCTCTACCACAATAACAGAAAAAAGAGCCGTCATGGCAAACTCAATTCCGGCAGTGTTAAAGGAAATAAGAGAACCCAGTAGTGCGCCGATTACTGAGCCAACAATCCAATAGAGTTGATTCAAAGCGGCAATGGTAAAAGAGAGTCCTTGCTCATCTTCAGGAACACCGCACAACAAAGCATAGGTTTCATCGGTAAGGGAGAAAATCATATACAACCCTTTTTTGCCCATCGCTTTGAACCGTTCAATAAATGATAAGCCGTAAAAGAGGTGACGGGAGTTAACCAACAACGTGGTTATGGCAACTGTGGCTAAAGGGGCTTGTTCGGCAAGGAGTCCAACAAGCACAAATTGCATTGAGCCGGCAAAAACAGTCGTGCTAATCAAAAGGGCCCATATCCAGTTGTAGCCTATACTGTGAAGCAAAAGTCCAAAAGCGATGCCCAGCACACTATAGCCCATCAAAACAGGAATTGATCTGAGAAAGGCTTGCTTTACCATGGCCTTAGAGGGTCAAATGCATCGCCTGGCGCATGATGGCTACTTGCTCATCGCCGATACGGCTGGCTTTTTCGCTGCCTGCTTTGATAATATCGCGCACTTCGTCCGGATGCGCTTCATAGTAGGCTCTTTTCTCCCTCATCGGCTCAAGCAAGGCGTTGATATTGCGCGCCAGAATTTTTTTGCAATCGACGCAACCGATAGTGGCATTACGACACCGGTCCCAAATATCTTCCCACTCATCGGGACTGAAAATCTTATGGTACTGACCAACAGGACAAAGCTCAGGCCGTCCCGGAATGTCTTTAGTTACCCGCTGCGGGTCGGTCAAAGCCTTGCGCACTTTCTCATTGACCACCTCTACCGAATCACTGAGGTAAATAGCATTGCCCATGCTTTTGCTCATCTTGGCTTTACCATCTAATCCTATCAAACGAGGAGTGGAACTGAGCTTAGCCTGCGGCTCAACAATTGAGGTGCCATACATGTGGTTAAATTTGCGCACAATCTTACGGGCCAACTCGATATGGGGAATTTGATCTTCTCCCACTGGCACTAAGTGGGCATTACAAAACGTAATATCGGCAGTCTGGCTGACCGGATATCCTAAAAAGCCGTAACTTAAATCATCGTAACCGTAGTTTTGAGCCTCTGTTTTGATGGTCGGATTGTGCCTTAAGGCATTGACGTTAACCAACATGGAATAAAAGACCGTCATTTCGGCAATCGCTTTGACTGCACTTTGTTGCACAAAAGTCACTTTATTGGGGTCAAGACCAACCGAGAGGTTATCGATGGCAACATCATAAATACTCTGATGCAGCAATTGCGGATCTTCAAAATGGGTCGTCAGAGCTTGAATGTCGGCCAACAAAATAAAAGTGTCGTATTGATCTTGCAGTTCGACTCTATTTTTAAGACTTCCCACATAGTGACCGAGGTGGAGTTTGCCGGTCGTTCTGTCTCCGGTGAGAATTCTTTTTTTTGTGCTCTCCATGTGAGCCTCCCAGTAAAACATCTTCTGCAGGAGTATACAACAAATTGACAAAAAGAAGAAAGTAGCCCTTTTGTCTCTCCTCTTGTATGCTATGATCACCATCATAATAAAGAGGAACACATGAAAACAAAGAGCAATTTCTTCCAAGAATTTAAGAAATTTATCAGCCGCGGCAACGTCATGGATTTGGCCGTAGGTCTAATTATCGGCACGGCATTTACCGCCATCGTTAAATCGCTGGTCAACGACATTATTATGCCTATCGTAGGATTGGCTGTGGGGGGAGTCAATTTCTCCGATTTAAAAATTGTGATGCGCCCCGCAGTTGGGGATGTGGCCGAACTTGCCTTTACCTACGGTACTTTTTTGCAGGCAATCATCGATTTTCTGTTGATTGCTTTTGTTGTTTTCATTCTTGTGCGCACTGTCAACTCGCTCACTGAGAAAATGAAGCACTTGAAAAAAGAGGAAGAAAGTGTGGTAGTCGAAGAGCCAAGTGTGGCTCCCGAGATTGCTTTATTGACTGAAATCAGAGATTTATTAAAAAAATAGGGGGCAAAAATGAAAAGCTACCCGTATGGCACCAATGTGCTCATAACCGGCGCTTCTTCGGGCATCGGGTTGGCTACTGCCCGCCTGTTTGCCCAAAACGGCTACCGGGTGTGGGGCTTTTGCCGATTGGCTAAGCTCCCCTCTGATGTAAAAGAACCGATTTCCCTTATCAGTGTCGATGTCACCGACCAAAAAGCGGTGGCCTTAGGTGTTCAGCAGGTGTGGGAGCAATCAAAGGGGCAATTGGGCATTGTAATTCACTGTGCCGGTTTTGGAATTGGCGGACCGGCTGAGCAGATGCCCCTTGATCAAGTCAAAGCGCAGTTCGAAACCAACTATTTTGGTGTTTTAACTGTTAATCAACATTTGTTGCCGTTAATGCGTTCACTAAAGCAGTCACTTGTTTTGGTTGCCGGCTCGGTTGCCGGTCGAATCAGCATCCCCTACCAAAGCCATTACAGCGCCACTAAATTCGCTTTGGAAGCCTATGTGGAAGCTTTGAGAATAGAAGCCAAACCCTTTGGGGTGCGGGCATGCATCGTTGAAGCAGGCGATACAAAAACTCCTTTTACAGCCAACAGGCGCACTATTATTGCACCCGACTCTCCCTACAAAGAAAGCGCCTTAAAAGCCATCAGCATCATGGAAAAAGATGAGCAAAACGGAGCTTCGCCTGAAAAAGTGGCTCGCATTATGGTGCTTCTGGCCCGCTCAAAACGGCCTCCGGTGCGTAAAGTTGTCGGTTTTTCCTATGCAACTTTAATGGTTGCCAAACGTCTGCTCCCCGATAAAGTGGCTGAGAAAATCCTTAGGAGCATGTATCAGGTATAAAGAGAGCTGGCAGAGCTCGGAATAAAATGCCCGCTGCCTTTTGTGCCACACCAGTCACCGTTTTTGACAATGGGAACTCCCTGAGCAATGGTCATTACCACTTTGCCTGTTACCTTCATCCCTTCATACGAGGAATAGCCACTGCTGCTGTGCAACGTTGAACTGCTTAACGTCCATTTTTCTTGAGGATCAAAAAGGACCACATCGGCATCACTGCCGGCCTTCAGACTTCCTTTGCGCGGCCACAAACCAAACAAGCGGGCCGGATTGGTTGCCAACAGTCGCACTAAGTGGGTCACAGATATCCGCTTGGTGGCCACTTCATGCGTATACACCAGCGAAAGCATCTCTTCGGTTCCGGGAATTCCCGGATACCCCATTGATTGCAGCTTTTGCTCTTTGGCAAAAGCGCAGTGGTCGGTGGCCACCACATCGATTTCTCCTTCGACTAGGGCCTTTCTAAGGGCTTGCCCATCTTCGGCTGTACGTAAAGGGGGAGTCATGATGTGAAGCGCTCCGTTTTCGCTTGCAAGCAGAGATTGGTCCAAATACAGATAATGAGGAGTAGTTTCTACACCAATAGAGGCCCCCTGTTTTCTTAACCAGCGAACCTCCTCCAGCCCTTGGAGGCTGGAAAGATGGACGATGTACACAGGCACATCCAGCTCTAATGCCAACTCTCCCACTTTTTTGATGGCCAAGGCCTCCGCTTCTGATGGGCGTAGTTGGATGTGATCAACTGCTTTTGAAAACACAGGATGTGTTTGAGCACACTTTTCAATCACCTGATTGTCTTCACAATGAATACAGGGCAAAAGACAGAGCTTTTTGCAGACCAGAAGCACTTTTTTAATCTGATCATAGCTAAGCATATAGCCAATTTCTTTATACGTGGTAAAGAGCTTAATAATGCGAATACCCATGTGCGCTACTGCAGTTAGCTCTTCTTCCAATTCGTCACCAAGACGGTACACCCCCTGATGCAGGGCCCAGTCGATTGCCATCTCTGAACTCATAGCTAAGGAGCGCTGCACAGCAGAAGCTGCTAGCGAACGCCCTTTCTGATGATCGGCAAAATCGATAATGGTGGTAACTCCCCCAAAGGCGGCCAACTTGGAACCTTCGACAAATCCATCGGCTGTTACTGTATTGCGGGAAATCAGATGGTAATGGGTGTGTGCATCAATGAAACCGGGAAATACCAACAGCCCCCGCGCATCGATACGCTGAACATCATCAGGCAAATTAGAGGGCTCAATGAGCGAGGCGACGCGGGCAATCTTATTGCCTTCAATCAACAGATCCCCTAGGACTGCCCGTGTTGCATCCACTAGCAGTCCTCCCTGAATCAAGATGGTCTTCATAATGCAAGCATAGCCTTGCTACGTGAGCTTTGTAAACTTTTTTCACCCTCGGTAACGAAGCTTGGGCTCTTTAGCTGCCTTAGCATCATCTAAGCGACCCACCACGGTGGTATGAGGGGCACTTTTAAGTTTGTTGGGATCAGTTTGGGCCAATCGTGCCAGCTCTTTCATAGCCTCAATAACAGCATCCAAGTCTTCCAGGGCCTCTGTTTCCGTTGGTTCAAACATTAACGCTTCGCTGACAATCAGAGGAAAGTAGACAGTGGGAGGATGAATTCCCTTATCCAAAAGGGCTTTGGCAAAATCATGAGCGGTAATCCCATATTGGTGCTTAAAGGCTCTGGCCGACAGCACAAATTCATGCATGCACAGCTGATCATAAGGCAGTTCAAAAACCTCTTTGAGTTGGGCTTGCATGTAATTGGCATTGAGCACTGCATAGCTGGAGGCCTCTTTTAAGCCGTCGGCTCCCATGGTAAGCACATAGGCATAGGCTTTAACCAACACTAAGAAGTTGCCCCAAAAACAGCTGACTTTACCGATTGAATGGGGGTTATCCCATACAAAGCGGTAGCGCTCTTGTTCTTTTATAATGGTTGGAACCGGCAAAAACGGGACCAAAAAATCGGCAACCAGTACCGGTCCCGCCCCAGGACCCCCTCCTCCATGGGGAGTTGAGAACGTTTTGTGCAGATTCAAATGAACAACATCGAAGCCCATATCGGCTGGCCGGCAGATTCCCATAATGGCGTTTAAGTTGGCCCCATCGTAGTACAGCAGAGCACCACTTTGGTGAGCTGCTTCAGCAATCTGCTTAATTTCTTGCTCAAAGAGCCCCAACGTATTGGGGTTGGTGAGCATGATGGCAGCAACCGAGTCATTTAACAAGGGTTTTAAAGACTCCACATCCACCAATCCCCGCTCATCAGTTGCCACTTCAACCACCTTAAAGCCCGTCAAAGTAGCTGAGGCAGGATTAGTTCCGTGAGCCGAAGTGGGAATGATAATGGTATTGCGATTGCTGTCGTTTCTGCTATCGTGGTAGGCTTTAATAATCTTCAACCCAGCATATTCGCCGTGAGCTCCGGCTAGCGGCTGCAGTGAGCCCCCCTTCATACCGGTAACGGCACAGAGGCTTTTGGTCAGTTCATATAATAGCTGTAATGAGCCTTGAACCGTCTGTTCATCCTGCAGGGGATGGACTGAGGAAAACTCAGGCAAATTTGCCGCCGTATTGTGCATCTTGGGATTGTATTTCATCGTGCACGATCCCAGCGGATAGGGACCAAAATCGACTCCAAAGCTTTTGCTTGCCAAATGGGTAAAGTGCCTGACTACTTGTAGCTCAGAGACCTGAGGCAGCCCCAATTCCTCTTCACGGCGTAAGGCTTTTGGCAGCTGGCCAAAAGAGGGAACATCACTTGGCGGATACAGATAACCACGCCGCTTTGGCTGGGAAAGGTCAAATATAAGAGAACTGCTCATAGACACTCCTTACTAACGATTTGCACATAGCGATCAAGTTCTTCTTTGGTCCGTTTCTCAGTGACCGCAACAATAATAGTAGAGGCGTCATTGGGCCGTTTGGTAAGCGGACCCAATCGCACTCCTCCCCAAATGTGTTCTTCTTTGAGCTTCGCAAGGACCCGTTCCATCTGCTCGATTGTTTTGAACGTCAGAGGAAATTCGCACCAGTAGTGGTTACTTTGATCAACAAGCAGTGAATCAATTTTTGCCAGTTTATCAGCTAAATAGTGGGCTTTATCCCAAGATAGCTGAGCTGCTTCTTCCAGTCCCCTTTGACCGACCAAAGAGATATGGATAGTTGTCATTAAAGCTGCCAATGCCTGATTGGAACAGATATTGCTTGCCGAGCGCTGTCGCTTAATATGCTGCTCGCGGGCTTGCAGAGTCAGTACATACCCTTTGTTGTTATTAGCATCGACTGTTTGACCGACAATTCTTCCCGGCAGGCGCCTGATTAACTGCTCAGTTACGGCCATGTACCCGCACGAAGGACCCCCAAAACCAGAGGGAAGGCCTAATGGCTGCGTATCGCCAATAGCTATATCGGCTCCCCGTTGCTTTGGTGATTGTTGTAAGACCAGCGAAAGCGGATCGCTACTGATACACAGCAGAGCATTGTGCTGGTGTAATTGGGTTGCCAGATCACCGTAATCTTCAATAAAGCCGTAACGGTTGGGAGTTTGGACAATCACTCCTGCCACCGTTTCATCAATGTGCTTCACCAATGCTGAAACATCGGTCTGTCGACGACATTCGGGTATGATAGTGATAGTATTGGCTGTCCCTTTGGCCCATGTTTTGAGCACTTCGAGGGTAAACGGATGAAGCGTTTGTGAAACCAATATAACTGAGCTTTTTCGTTTGGCCTGAAGCATAACTGAAGCGGCTTCAGCTGCTGCACTGCTGTGATCGTACAAAGAGGCATTGGCTGCATCAAGGCCGGTAAGCAAGCACATCATGCTTTGAAACTCAAAAATAGCTTGTAGCAGACCTTGAGAGATTTCACTTTGATAAGGGGTGTAGGCAGTTACAAAAGCGGGATTGGCTCCCAGCTCTTTGACTGCTGAAGGGATAATTCGATCGTAGCTGCCCATGCCCAAAAAACTGGTGCCCAGAATATTTTTATTAGCCAAGGCTCTTATGTATTGCAGAGCCCTTTCTTCTCCGATGCCACGCTCAAGAGGCAAATCGGCATCGAGTATCAAATCGGAAGGGATGGTCGAAAAAAGCTCTTGCATCGATGATAAACCGATAGCTGAAAGCATCCGTTCTGTATCTAAGGGGGTGTGAGGAATATAGGCAGTCATAGGTTCTCCGCGTAGAAGTAGAGATGAAAAAGGGCCAGTCAAACGACCAGCCCTTCTAGAAGGCATCTTCAGTCGAGTGTTTTGATGAACTCTGCATACCCAGCAGCGTCGTAAAGACGATCCATACCGCTTAGATCGACATCTTTTAGGGTGTACAGGTAGTGAGTGTAGCTATCCTCGTTAATCAACTCAGGAGAACCGTCAAGCTCCTCATTCACAGAAGCCACCGTTCCGGCCAGCGGATTATAAATGGCACTTGCCGCTTTGACCGATTCAACGTTAGCGACCTCCTCGTCTGCAGCAAACGTCTCCCCTACCGGGGGCAGTTCAACATAGACGACTTCGCCCAATGAGTCTTGAGCATAATCGGTAATCCCGACATAAACGACATCCCCTTCGATGCGAACCCACTCATGGTCCTTCGAATAGCGCAATTCACTTGGAATAGTACTCATGAATACTAACCTCCTTAACAATTCTCTTAATTAATACCCGCATCCTTGCAATAACTCAAGGTCCAATTCGGGATACAGTACGTAGTTGCTCAGCAGGCTTTGGACCCGCTTTTGGGCTTCTTCGATTGCCTGGGGTGCTGTAAGGCTACGAGCTTTGCTTTTTTGCCCCGCATTCTCCCCTTTACTAATAAGGGCAGCTTGCGTGTTGCTTAGCACCAAATGGATAATGGCGGCAATCTCTTTCATCTGAGATTCCCCCATTCCTAAAGTAGTGACTGCCGGAGTCCCAATTCGTAACCCACTGGTGTACCACGGGCCGTTGGGATCAAAAGGCAAGGCGTTGCGGTTCATTGTTATGCCCGCTTGGCGCAAAGCACTTTCTGCCTGCCTTCCGTTTAGTCCAAATGCCCTTACATCTAAAAGCATCAAGTGGTTATCAGTTCCCCCAGTAGCCACCGGAATTCCATGATCAATACACCCTTGAGCCAAAGCTCTGGCGTTTTTCACGATATTTTTAGCATACTCTTTAAAAGAGGGTTTCAAAGCTTCCGTAAAAGCGACAGCTTTGGCTGCCAACACATGTGGCAGCGGTCCGCCGATAACCAAAGGACACCCTTTGTCCACAGCTTCGGCAAACTCTTCTTTGCACAGCACCATTCCCCCCCGGGGACCTCTGAGAGTCTTATGGGTGGTAGTGGTTACCACATCAGCCCACTGGACGGGGTCGTAAGGACCCTCCATCGCTTTACCTGCCACAAGTCCGGCAAAGTGAGCCATATCTACCATAAACACTGCATTGTGGGCGTGGGCAATTTCGCTCATCCGCTTAAAATCTATCAAACGGGGATATGCGCTGTAGCCGGCAAGCAGGATAAGGGGTTTAATCTCTTTGACTTGGGCTTCAATGGCATCATAATCAAGTACGCCGCTTTCTTTGTCGACAGTGTAAGAGTAGGCATCAAACATCTGAGCCGAGACGTTTTGCCGATACCCGTGGGTCAAATGGCCCCCCGAATAGTAATCGAGCCCCAAAAGCCGTTGATTGCCGGTTGCCTTGCGAATTTCGTCCCACTGTTCTTTGCTTAAATCACTGGGATTGGTGGTTCCCAACTCCTGCAACAGGGGAGTCTGCACGCGCGTATTGAGAATTGCCCAGTAAGCAACAAGGTTGGCATCGGCTCCGCTGTGGGGTTGCACATAGGCATGCTCGCTGCCAAAAAGCTTGCGGGCCAACTCGCAGGCGTGGTCTTCAATAGCATCGACATTATCGCAGCCGGCATAAAAGCGGTGAAATGCATACCCTTCGGCATACTTGTCGGTCAGTAAATTCCCCATAGCCAGCTGACAGGCCAAAGAAGAGAAGTTTTCGCTGGCTATCAACTTGAGGTGGGACCTCTGATCGGCAAGCTCTTGGACAATGTGCTTGGCTACAAGCTCATCGACTTTTGCTACTTCTGTCAAAGCGGCATAGAAGGCGATAGTGCCACTATCGACATTTTCCGGCGCCGTTTTTTTAAGATACGCATGTAAAGGAGAGGTCAAACTCATGGGGAACTCCTTGTTTGTGATAACATTTGTCTTGCATTGTGCCCCTTTCTGTGCAACATTGTCAATAAATCATAACAATGCACAGGCGATATCAATTAGGGTGGCGAGATAAGTGTGTGCGCGTATGCAAGGAGGAGTTTCATGGCTGAACAACGAGAGCAACTAGCTAGTCGTTTAGGATTCATCCTGTTATCAGCGGGGTGCGCCATAGGGTTGGGAAATGTATGGCGGTTCCCATTTATTACAGGGCGATTTGGCGGAGCTGCTTTTGTGCTCATTTACATCCTGTTTTTGCTGATTTTCGGTTTGCCGATTATGGTCATGGAATTCTCCATCGGCAGAGCATCACAGCAAAATATCGGCTTGGCACTGAAAACCCTTGAACCAAAAGGGACAAAGTGGCATATCTACGGTCCGATTGCCATCGCCGGCAACTATATTCTGATGATGTTTTACACCGTGGTCAGTGGCTGGCTGCTAGCCTATTTCTACGGCATGGTAGTTGGCGATTTTACCAATTTGTCTCCCGAAGCTGTCGGCGGCCATTTTGGTGGGATGCTGGGCAACCCTGCTATGATGACTTTCTGGATGATTGTTGCCACGTTGTTGGGGCTGGGCATCGTCGGGATGGGGCTGCAAAAAGGGGTGGAACGGATTACCAAGTATATGATGACCGCCTTATTTGTCATTATGCTCATTTTGGTTATCAAATCGGTATCACTGCCGGGAGCCAGTGAAGGGCTGAAATTCTATCTTCTTCCCAACTGGAGCCGTCTAAGCGAAAACGGTATTTGGCAGGCCATCTATGCTGCTATGGGTCAAGCTTTCTTTACCCTGAGCCTTGGTATTGGTAGTATGGCCATTTTTGGCAGCTACATCGGCAAAGAGCGTTCGCTTACCGGTGAATCAATCAGCATCATCGGCCTTGATACACTGGCGGCATTACTTAGCGGATTGATTATTTTCCCCGCTGCTTTTGCTTTCAACGTCAGCCCCGATGCCGGTCCTTCTCTGATTTTCATCACCTTGCCTAACATTTTCAATGCCATGCAAGGGGGACGAGTGTGGGGAACGCTCTTCTTTGTCTTTATGAGCTTTGCTGCTTTATCGACGCTGGTGGCAGTCTTTGAAAACATCATCAGCTATTGGATCGATGTTAAACAGTGGTCAAGACAAAAAGCGGTTACCGTGAATATTATCGCTATCATTATCTTATCGATGCCTTGTGTGCTGGGCTTTAACCTTCTTGCCGGTTTCCAACCGCTGGGCCCCGGTTCAGGCGTCCTTGATTTGGAAGATTTGATTGTCAGCACAACCTTATTGCCTTTAGGCTCGTTGGTCTTCCTTTTGTTCTGCTGCTCAAAACGGGGCTGGGGCTGGAAAAACTTCCTTGCCGAAGCCGACACGGGAAAAGGGATTAAGTTCCCCGCATGGTCTCGCGTGTACGTGACTTACATCCTGCCTGTTTTAGTTCTCTTTGTCTTTATCATGGGGTACTTGGACATTTTTGTACTGAAGTAACGTAATTATTCAAGGGGCCTTAGCTAGGCCCCTTTTGTCTCAATTGGGCTTTAGTTGACAAAGCTCGGGGCATTTCCTACAATTTACAGTATCTGGAGGATGTGTGGAAAAAGAAGAAGCAATTGAAGTTGAAGGAGTCGTAAGAGAGGCCCTTCCCAATACAATGTTCCGTGTAGAATTGACTAATGGGCACCTTATCTTGGCCCATCTGTCGGGAAAAATGCGCAAGCACTACATCAGAATCGTTCCCGGCGATACGGTGAGAGTAGCCCTCTCTCCCTATGATTTAACTCGCGGGCGCATCATTTACCGCGAACGGTAAGTTCACCCTCTTTTCAAAACAACCCAAACCGCTCCATCGCCCCCCTCTCTAGGAGGAGGGGTTGCCCAAGTGCGCACGTGTGGCGACTCTTTGAGGACACTTTCTACTACGTCCCTTAAAACCCCTTTGCCATCTTTTGAATGGAGCCCTCGACCATGAACAATTCTAACTTTCAAAAGCCGTTTAGCCGCCGCTGAAGCTAAGAAGTCGGCAACTTCGGTCTGCGCCTCAGATGCCGTAAACCCATGTAAATCGAGCTCTGCTTGCGCTTTCATCCTTTTTAAAGCGCCTAGCTGGGCTTTACCTGTGGGATAGCTGGGAGGCTTAGCTTTCTCTTTAACAGAGGAAAGGCGGCTTTTTTTAGCCGCCTTTTTCCCCTCTTCTGAGCTCTCCCATTGTTCAAGGATTTTACCAAAGCCCATCGTTATACCTCTCTGACATCAAGGACCTCAATGACCAGAGGCTTAATAATCTCCACAGCTTTGGCCATGGTAATGTTCTGCATTTTGATGGTGCATACGGCATTGGAGGAGTCGGTTCCCATGAACGTACCAAAGGCAAAGATATCGACTCCGCTAGAGGCCAGCACGCTGGTAATTTCGGCAATGGCTCCCGGCTTATCTTCAACTAAAAAGCTTACCCGTACGCCAAAGTGACGGGCGCCAAACAATTCCAACAGAATTTTAAACAGGTCGCTTTTGCTGACGATTCCAATGAGCTTGCCATCTTCAAGCACTGGGAGGGCCGAAAGATCTTGGTCAACCATCAATCGGGCTGCCTCTTCAACCGTATAGTCTTTAGTGATAGTCACCACATTGCGTGTCATCAGCTTTTTCACTGTTAGCTGACTAAGCAAGTAAGCCATTTCATGGATGGAAAGAGTGCTTACCGGAGAGGGAGAAGCGTACAGGATGTCTTTCTCACTGATGATGCCGACAAGCTTTTTATCTTTGTCTAACACCGGCAAGCGGTGGACTTTCTCCCGCTTCATAATGGCCGAAGCATCGGCAACCGACATCTCGGGAGTCGCTGTCACCGGATTTCGTGTCATTCTTCTCTCAATAATCATCTGAACCTCCACCTTCTACAAGAGCAGGCATTTCCATTTTACTTCACATAGTCCAAAAGTCCACTGTCACTCTCCGAGATAAGCGGCCCTGACTTGTTCATTTTCTAACAACAGAGAACTGCTGTCGGAAAGGACAATCGACCCGTTTTCCATTACATACCCTTTTTTGGAAGCTTTTAGTGCCATACGGGCATTTTGCTCCACTAAAAAGATGGTCACTTTGTCCTCTCTGTTAATAATCTCAATTTTCTCAAAAATATCTTGGATGATCAGCGGCGCTAATCCCAATCCCGGCTCATCTAGGAGCAAAAGTCGCGGAAAGCTCATCAAAGCTCGGGCAATAGCCATCATTTGTTGCTCTCCTCCACTTAGGGAGCGGGTCTTTTGCTTTTTGCGAGCCCCAAGGATGGGGAAAAAATCGTACATTTCCTCTTTTTTTCGCTGCACTTTCTGCTCATCGCGAATAAGGAAAGCTCCCATATCCAGATTCTCTTCCACAGTCATATCGGTAAACACACGTCGCCCTTCGGGAACCAAAGCGACACCTAAAGCAGCAATTTCATCAGTTCTTAAATTTCGGCCTTGATGAGAATTCCCACTGGCAATCATTTTCTGTTCAAAACTGATAGAACCGCTGGTAATCGGCTCCAAGCCGACAATCGCTTTAAGCAAGGTGCTTTTACCTGCCCCATTGGCCCCAATAAGGCATACAATATCACCTTCATCGACACCGATGCTTACCTGCTTCAACGCCCTGATATTACCGTATGAGACACTGATTGCATCGATGCTCAACAACTCACTCATGCTTCTTCCTTTCCTAAGTAGGCTTCAATTACCTTGGGATTGCTTCTAATCTCTTTAGGAGTCCCTTGGGCAATATTCTGCCCATAATTAAGAACTGTGATGGTGTCGCAGATATTCATCACCAACTTCATATCATGTTCGATTAAGACCACCGTAATTCCCAGGTCTCGAATTTTTCTAATGGTTTTCATCAGCGAATCGGTCTCAAAGGGGTTCATTCCGGCAGCCGGTTCATCCAAAAAGAGAATCTGAGGATCGGTTGCCATAGCTCGGGCAATTTCCAATTCCCGCTGGTGTCCGTATGGGAGGTTTTTGGCCAATTCGTTTGCCAACGGTTCAAGTTTAAAAAATGAGAGCCACTTCACAGCTGCTTCATGCAATTGAGCATACTCTTTGCGCACTTGTAAAAAACTTCTGATGGCAGCTGCTGCTCTGCCTTTGGTTGGTGATAATCCGGTGGTAAAATGGAGTCCGACCATCACATTCTCCAAAACCGAAAGCTCTTTAAACAGGCGAATATTTTGGAATGTACGGGCAATACCCATGCGGCAAATCTGATGGGCGCTGTAGTTTGTAATGTTGGTCCCTTTGAAATGAACTGTTCCGCTGGTGGCCGTATCTAAGCCTGTCATATTGTTAAAGAGCGTTGTTTTACCCGCCCCGTTGGGTCCGATTAATCCGCTGATAAGTCCTTGACGCACTTGAAAGTCGACTTCACTGACGGCTATTACCCCTCCGTAGGCTCTGGTTAATTTGTTTGCTTCAAGCAGTACCATCACAACTCTCCTTTATGCACAGAACGCAAAGGGGTGCGCTGCTTTCTGCCAAGTATCCCTTGGGGGCGCCAAATCATCATAATCACCAAAATAAGACCAAACAGGACCTGTTTGAACTGTGGCGGAATAATGTTGGACAAACCGACTAACTGGGGGAAATACGAGATGAATTGAATCAAAAATGCTCCCAAAATAACTGCTTTGAAGTTTCCCATCCCCCCTAAGACCACCATGCACAGCACCATTATTGAGACCATGAAAGTGAAAACTCCGGGAGTGACTGAAAGGATAAACTCTGCTTGTAAGCTGCCGGCGATACCGGCTACCGCAGCTCCGAAAATAAAGGCCCAAACTTTGTAACGAGTCACATTGATTCCCATTGAGGAGGCGGCTATTTCATCCTCTCGAATGGCTTCCAGAGCCCGCCCGATGCGTGATTTAGCCAAATTCTCAAAAAGGAAATAAAAGACGGCCACAAATATCCAAACAAGCACTAAAAAGCCCCATTTCGTATATGGGCTGATTTTTACTCCCAAAAGAGAAATCATCGGAATTTTCTGAATTCCCATCGGCCCTTTGGTGACGCTGTCCCAGTTATTGAGGATGTTGCGCACAATTTCACCAAAGCCCAACGTAGCTATGGCTAAATAATCGCCTTTAAGCCGTAAGGTGGGTAAGCCAATAAGAAGGCCAAAAATTCCCGATAAAAAGGCGGCCACGGGGATAGTGAGCCAGAAGTTCCACCCGTAAGTGACACTGAGAATCGCCGTGGCATAACTACCGATGGCAAAAAACCCGGCTTGAGTTAAAGAGAGCAAGCCGACATACCCGGTAATCAGGTTCTGCCCGATAGCCATTAAGGCGTAAATTCCTGTATAGATTAAAATCAACAGGATAAAGTTCAACATCAGACTTTCTCCTTTTCCGCTTTACCCAGCAAGCCTTCAGGTTTGACCAATAAGATAATGATCAAAGCAATAAAAGCAATCGTGTCCCGCAGGCCGTACGGAATTCCCAGAATTGCCACACCAAAGGTTTCCAGCACCCCCAGCAGAATGCCTCCCAGCATGGCTCCTGAGATATTGCCGATGCCCCCCACGACTGCGGCGACAAAGGCCTTTAAGCCCGTCATGGTTCCCATAGAGGGATAAACTTTGATTTCCAAAGCAATGAGGAAACCGGCAGTGGCGGCTAAGGCCGAACCGATAGCAAATGTGATGGCAATAATTTTGTCGGCTTTGATGCCCATTAATTTAGCCGTATCTTGGTCTAAGCTGGTAGCTCTCATTGCCTTGCCGATGCGTGAGCGGTCGACAAAGAGCTTTAGAGTTATCATCATTACAACGACTACTACTAAAATCAGTATCTGGTGGGGAGTTATGGAGACTCCTTTTAGGCGTAACGGAGTATTGTCAAATGGATATTCGAGCTTGCGAGAACGAGTTCCCCACAGCCAAGCTGCCATGTTGCTTAAAATGAAAGAGACTCCAATTGCCGAAAGCAAGGGAGCCAAGCGAGTTGCTCGGCGCAGCGGCTTGTAGGCTATTTTCTCAATAAGCATCCCCAAAGCTGCACTGAAAGCCATTCCGGCCAACATAGCGATGAAAAAAGCAACGAAAGTCCAAACTCCGATGGCTTGTCCTCTGATGGCATTGTAGACAAACAGCCCGATGTAGGAACCTACCATCAAAATATCACCATGAGCAAAGTTGATGAATTTGAGAATCCCGTACACCATGGTATAGCCCAAAGCTATGAGAGCGTAGATTCCGCCAAGGGTTAAACCATTTACCAGGTGCTGGAAAAATTCTGCACTAGATCCCACAATTGGCTCCTTAAAAAGTCAGACCCCCGCGACAAGCGGAGGTCTGCGCGTCGACTGGCTCACACAGTACCATATGTGGTCGCGACTATGCAATAATTGCCTTCAAGAGCCCAGCTGGGCTCTTGAAGACTGCAGGTACCTATTTTACTTCTACCAATGCGCCGTCAACAACAGTGAATGCGCCAAGGTAGCGGGGAGTTGTCTTGTCAACTTTGTAAACACCTTGGTAGGAGACCAAATCTCCGTTCTCGGCAAAGTTGATCAATCCGTTAATTCCCTCAAAATCTTTGGTTGCGGCAAACGCATCGCGAACTGCTTTGCGGTCAAACTTACCCGTTGCGGCATAGACTTTTTCCATTGCGGCAAACAGGATGTTGGCTCCATCATAAGCGTTTTTAGCAAAAGAATCGGGAGCAAAACCAAACTGAGCGGTATACTTGCTCTCAAAACTCTTCGAAGCAGCCGACTCGGCAACTTCAGTCGGACCAACATAGACTACCCCGTCGGTATACGCTGCGGCCAAATCATAAATTTCAGGGTTGGAGAATCCGTCACTGGAGAGGAACGGGATGTTCAGACCAAGCTGTGAAGCCTGTTCCAGAATCTGGGCCATTTCAGCGGTATAGTTGGGAATATAGATGGCATCGGGATTAGCCGCTCTAATTTTGGTCAACTGGGTTTTGAAGTCCTTATCACCAATCTGAGCTGTTTCGGCAATGACGACTTTACCGCCGCGGCTTTCAAAAGCCTCTTTGGTCCCTTCATACAATCCCTGGCTATAGTCGTTTTTCACATAAAGAACTGCCAAGTTCCTCACACCAAGTCTTTCGTAGAAATAGTGTCCCGAAACTTCACCTTGCAACCCGTCGGAAGCAACGGTGCGGAAAATATAGTCACCGATGTTGGTGATATCTTTGTGAGTTCCCGAAGGAGTGACCATCAAAATGCCTTCACCTTGAACCCGCTCGCCGACTGCAAAAGCAACACCGGTGAACACTGGTCCAATCAAAGCCACAATTTTATCGGAGCTGGAGAGTTTCTCTATGCCGGCAAGTCCTTTTTGAGGATCGCCTTCCGAGTCTTCAATCATCATCTCGATTTTTACTTTTCCGGCGATTCCACCGGTGGCGTTTTTCTCTTCAAGGGCGATAAGAGCACCTTTGGAAATTAGATTACCATAGTTGGAGTAATCTCCAGTCATCGGGCCGATGAAGCCGATTTTAACTGTGCTCTCCTCTTTGCCTCCTGCGGCAAACAGTGTTGTTGCCACCAAAGCAATAATCATTATTGCAACAAGTTTCTTTTTCATACATACCTCCTGTATGGTTCCTCTCTATATGCCTTTGCATCCGCATCCGGCGGTAAAAAAGAGTTAACGGAATTATATACATAAAACAGTATATTTATTCAACTCTCTTTCATCATTGCTCATAAAGAAGCTAATTGAAGCAGAAGATACTGAAAAGAATCGCTGGGGTAAAGCTCCTTTTGCACTGCCTGTATGCAAAAAATGCAGAATTATGTAAAAAACATGTAATAATACTCTGTTTGCCAACCTATATATGGTACACTGAACGATATTCTTACCCAATAAAGGAGAAAGGTATGAAGAAGGTTCTGATAACTCTTACCCTGTTGCTTATCGCCACCACCGTGGTGTTTGCCCAGGGAGCAAAGGCGGCTCCTTCCGCTGCGGGACAACCTTTTCACATCGGTATTGTTACCGGTACAGTTTCGCAGTCTGAAGACGACCTTCGTGGTGCCGAACTCATTGCCAAAGAGTACGGCATAGTAAAAGATGGCGGCATGGTCCAGCTGGTGAACTATCCTGATAACTTCATGGACGAGCAGGAAACCACTATTACGCAGATTGCCGGTTTAGCGGATGACCCGCTGATGAAGGCTATCATCGTGAACCAGTCTGTTCCCGGAACAACTGAAGCTTTCCGCCGCGTCAAAGAAAAGAGGCCCGACATTATTACAATCGCCGGTGAGCCTCATGAAGACCCGGGCGTCATCCAGACCGCCGCTGATTTAGCAGTGAACAACGACTTTGTTGCTCGCGGCTACTTGATCATTAAAACGGCTCATGATCTGGGAGCCGACACGTTTGTCCACATTTCGTTCCCCCGCCACATGAGCTATGAGACTTTGAGCAGACGGGCAGCGATTATGGAAGAGGCGTGCAAAGAGTTCGGCATGCGGTTTGTCAGAGAGACAGCCCCCGACCCGCTTAGCGATGTCGGTCAAGCCGGTGCTCAGCAGTACATTCTGGAAAAAGTCCCCGCATGGGTACAACAGTACGGCAAAAACACCGCCTATTTCTGTACCAATGATGCTCACACCGAGCCTCTTTTGAAGCAGCTGTTCGCTTACGGCGGCCTGTTCATCGAAGCCGACTTGCCCTCTCCTTTGATGGGCTACCCCGGAGCTTTGGGCCTCGATCTTTCTGCTCAGGCCGGTGACTCTGTTGCTATTTTGAAGGCTGTTGAAGATGCAGTCATTGCCAAAGGCGGCTCCGGTCGCTTTGGTACTTGGGCATTCAGCTATGGTATTGCTACCAGCGCCGGATTGGCTCAGCATGCCATCAACGTCGTCAACGGCGAATCGGAACTTACTAAGCTTTCAGACATCATGAAAGCGTATGAAAAGTTCACCCCGGGCGCTCAGTGGAACGGAAGCTTCTACAGCGACACCTCCACAGGCGTCAGAGCTCGCAACCACGTTCTGATTTATCAGGACACCTACATGATGGGCAAAGGCTACATGGGTACTCCGTCGGTGACAATTCCCGACAAATATTTCTTGATTAAATAAACAATTGTTCATCTCCACGTCAGGGGGGCCTCCCCCTGACGTTTTCTTTGGCTGATTTGACGTACCTACAGCACCAAATTCCCTGCTTACAAGTGAAGAGGGAGTCTTGGTTCTGTGAAGTGAATACGTTATAGTAACACATCTGAATTTCAGGGGTTCGCATATGGCACAATCAGGCGCACCATTGTTGGAAATGCGCAATATAAGTAAATCATATTTCGGCAACCAAGTACTCAACGATGTCAACTTTACGCTCCATCGGGGAGAGATTCTTGGCTTAGTCGGAGAAAACGGGGCCGGTAAATCGACACTGATGAACATTCTTTTTGGCATGGATGTTATTCAGCAAACCGGAGGGTTCCAAGGAAAAATGGTTGTCGATGGTATAGAGGTGCATTATCACTCCTCTTTTGATGCCATTGCCGATGGCATCGGCATGGTCCATCAAGAATTTTCACTTCTGCCCGATTTCTCTGTTGCTGAAAATATCGTTCTAAACAGAGAACCATTGTTCTTTTCGTTCGCTTCAGAGGTTTTTGGCCAGCGACTGAATACCCTCAATCGCAAAGAGATGGATAAGCGCTCAAAAGCCGCCATTGATAAACTGGGCTTCTCTTTAGATGCCGCCTCTGCTGTGGGAACTATGCCGGTGGGGCACAAACAATTTACTGAAATTGCCCGCGAGTTGAGTAAAGAGTCGATCAAAATCCTCATTTTGGACGAACCAACAGCAGTTTTAACTGAACAAGAGGCTTCAATCCTCTTAAAAGCCATCAAGGGTCTTGCTGCTGAGGGCATTGCAGTTATCTTCATTTCTCACCGCTTGCAAGAAGTTATCGATGTCTGCGATACCGTAGTGGTGATGCGAGACGGAAAAATTGTAAAAGAGGAACCGGCAAAGGGGCTCAGCATTAAGCAGATTGCCCATTGGATGGTGGGCCGACAAGTTGATCATGAGAGTACTCATCGCATTTTCGATTATAAAAAGAGTCCTGTTATCCTTTCATTGGAGCACCTGTGGGTCGATATGCCCGGAGAGGTGGTCAGAGATGTCAACCTTACAGTCCACCAAGGAGAGATTTTGGGAATCGGAGGGTTGGCCGGCCAGGGGAAATTAGGCATTCCCAACGGAGCGATGGGACTTTATCCGGCTGGGGGGAAAGTTATTTTTGAAGGCCAAGAGATTGAGCTGAACCAGCCCAAGAAGTTTCTTGATGCCGGTATGGCTTTTGTCTCTGAAGATCGCCGAGGAGTGGGATTGCTTCTTGATGAGTCATTGGATTGGAACATCTCTTTTGCCGCAATGCAAGTCAACGGCAAATACCTTAAGCCCTATTTATGGAACCTGCTTCAATGGCGTGATGAAAAAGAGATTAAGAAAGTTTCCAATAAATATATTGATGCGTTGCAAATCAAGTGTACCAGTAGCAAACAAAAAGCCAAAGAGCTTTCGGGAGGCAACCAACAAAAAGTGTGTTGTGCCAAGGCCTTTGCCCTTGAACCGCGCCTGCTGTTTGTCTCCGAGCCGACTCGCGGTATCGATATTGGAGCAAAAGCGTTAGTGTTACAAACGCTCAGAGAATATAATCAGATGTCGGGTACTACCATTGTGATGGTCTCCAGCGAACTTGAAGAGCTTAGAAGTGCCTGCGACCGTATTGCCATCGTTACTGACGGTAAAATTGCCGGTATTTTGCCTGCCAATGCTCCCAGTGAGGAGTTTGGGGTGCTGATGGTTGCCGGAAGCAAAGACGAGAAGGAGACTGATGCATGAAAAAGATTCTGCAATTCATCCGTTCATTCGGATGGCCACGCATCATTATAGGACTATTTTTATTATCGCTGTTTGTCATAGCCCCGTTTGTGGGCCTATCGCTCTCAGCTTCGTTAAGCGATACCATCACCCGCTTTGGGATGAACGGCATTATGGTGTTGGCAATGGTACCGATGATTCACTCCGGCTGCGGGTTGAATTTCGGCTTGCCTTTGGGCATCATCGCCGGCTTGCTCGGTGGGACGCTGGCCATTGAATTTAATTTCATCGGCCCCTTCTCTTTTTTCATGGCCCTCTTATTTGCCACTCCGTTTGCACTACTGTTTGGCTATGGCTACGGCAAGCTGCTAAACAGAGTCAAAGGGGGCGAAATGATTATTGCCACCTATGTGGGTTTCTCTTCAGTAGCGTTCATGTGCATTATGTGGTTGGTTCTACCGTATCGCCACCCCACTATGGTTTGGGGGTATGCCGGCAAAGGTTTAAGAACAACAATTTCAACTGAAGGCTTTTATTGGAGATCACTTAGCCGCTTTTTAGAGTTTAAAATCGGCCCTAACTTCTCCTTCCCCACCGGAATGATTCTCTTTTTTGCTCTGATTGCTTTTTTAGTTTGGGCCTTTTTTCATACTAAAAAAGGGACGGCCATGACTGCCGTGGGATCAAACAGTGTTTTTGCCCGCGCCAGCGGCATCGATATTGATAAAATGAGAACGCTGAGTGTGGTGATGTCGACATGGCTAGCTGCAGCGGGAATTTTGGTCTACCAGCAAAGTTTTGGCTTTATTCAGCTTTATATGGGCCCCTTTTATATGGCTCTGCCCGCCGTCAGTGCCATTCTTATCGGCGGAGCTTCGGTCAACAAAGCCTCCATTGCCAACGTCATTGCCGGAACGTTCCTTTTCCAAGGTATTTTAACGATGACGCCATCGGTGATGAACTCCATGATTCAAACCGACATGTCTGAGGTCATCCGCATCGTTGTTTCCAACGGTATGATCTTATATGCACTTACCAGAAAGGCGGAGGCAACACGATGAGCGAATTACGAGAAACAAAATTAGAAAAAGGGCTGCGAATACTGGAAAAGAACTCGGTTCCCATCCTTTTTGCCATCATCTGCATTTTGGGAATCCCCCTTTCCGGCTATTCAATGAATTACTTGATTCAAGAAATTATCGTGCGTATCGCACGCAACAGTTTTTTAATCATCAGCCTGCTGGTCCCCATCATGGCAGGAATGGGGTTGAACTTTGGAATGACGCTGGGAGCCATGGCCGGACAGATTGGGTTAATCTTTATGGCAGACTGGGGCATAGTCGGTATTCCGGGTATGGTGCTGGCCATGATTTTATCGACTCCCATTTCAATATTCCTGGGATGGATTTGCGGCAAGATTCTTAATATGGCCAAAGGACGCGAAATGGTCACCAGTTATATCATCGGTTTTTTCATTAACGGTGTGTACCAACTGATTGTCCTTTACGGTATGGGAAGTGTTATTCCCATTAAAAGCCCCGCCTTGGTCCTCCCCCGCGGATATGGGATTCGCAATACGGTCAACTTGTTGAGCATCAGAAAAGTCCTCGATAATGTAGGTGCCCTAAAAGTAGCGGGAATCAGTATTCCTGTGGGAACACTTTTAGTCATTGCTCTGATGTGCCTGTTTATTATCTGGTTCAGAAAAACAAAACTGGGACAAGATATGCGGGCAGTGGGACAAGATATGGAAGTGGCCCGCTCGGCCGGCATTAAAGTGGAGCACACCCGTATTGTTTCTGTGATTATTTCCACAGTGTTAGCCGGGTATGGAATGATTGTCTACTTACAGAATATCGGAACACTGAACACCTATAACTCTCATATGCAAATCGGCATGTTCTCTATTGCAGCTCTTTTGGTAGGCGGAGCAACAGTTAACCGTGCCAGTATCGGCAACGTCTTTTTAGGGGTCACCCTCTTTCACATCATGTTCATTGTCTCCCCAACAGCAGGCAAGAATCTTATTGGAGAGGCGCAACTGGGCGAATACTTCCGCGTCTTTGTCTCCTACGGAGTCATCACCTTGGCCTTAGTGCTCTATGAGATGCGCAAACGGCGCGATGCATTGCGCTCGGGTCGGCTTTTGGCACAACAGCAGGAGGAGCATGTATGAGAACCCCTTCAGTGAAACGCAGAACCCTTTTTCAAGTAGCTACTATCCTTTTTCTCATCCTTTTGGCTGCTCTTATGTTTTTGATTGGCAAACAGCACACCCTGCTACTCGATAACCAAACGATTGAACTGAATCAAAAGAGCTATCAAGCTCTCTCGTTGGTGGAAGTAGCAGTCGACAAACAACCGTTTTTGGAATTGGCAGCTCGCGACAGAGATAAAGCTTTGGTCAAAGGACAACGGCATACCATCACAGTCCGTTACACCGACAAGGCTTTTGAAGAGCATGTGATAACCAAAAAAGTGAAACTCTCTTTGTTTGACGATATGCTGTTAATCAGCATTCCCGCATTGGTGGCCCAACAAGAGCAAGAGGTGTGGATGCAACTCTTTATTCCTCCCACTGCTGCTGTGGCTCCTCAGGAGGAGAGCATTGCTACTGAAGATGATTTAAGCGGATTGGGGCTGGACGCTTTTTAGCAACGGCTTCTTTACCTTTGTCATAAACTGCGTTACTATCGCAGATGTTTTTCTGCTCCGATAGCTCAGCTGGATAGAGCACTTCCCTCCTAAGGAAGGGGTCGCGCGTTCGAATCGCGCTCGGAGTAATCAGGCCTTGCCATGTTCGGGCAAGGCCTGTTTATTTTTAGAGGTGTAAAAGGGGCTCAACAGAAAAGGAGAGCTCTTTTTCCTGCTCTTTAATTTGTAGCAAAAGATCTTTTGCCCCCTCTCCTTGGGGAAGCATATAGCGCGATTCACGAGCGCAGTCTTCGGCTAAAATACGGTTGGATAGGGCCAGAGCTTTGGCCAATTTGGAAGTGTCTGCTAATGAAGAGGCTTTGGTTTCCTGTTTTACTTTGCTTTCCAATAGTCTATCCAAAGCCGCCACTAGCTTCTCATCTTTTGCCGGTTTGGGAGCATAGGTGTCATAAACTAAATAAATAGCGTGGGAAGGACAAGCATCCACGCACAAACGACAGCCATCAAGGCATTTGGCAAAATCGATTTGGCCCGTTTCGGTGTCGGTAGCTCCGGTGGGACAGACAAATAAACACAGGCAATCTTTGGTGCAAAGGGCAATATTACGTGCAGCGTGCATACAAACCTCCTAGATGGTGATAAATCGGGAAGAGGGAGCTTTGCAAATCGGGCAGATTGCAGGCATCTCTTTGCCAATGGAGATGAAGCCACAGGCTTCACAGACATACACACCGTTATCTTCTACCATCGCCTCTCCCATCTTCTGATAGCGGGTTAACAGCGATTTATGGATGGCGGTGACTTTCTTGCCCCAAGTAAAACAGCGTAAGGCCCCCCTTTCGTTAAAAGCAGTGGCCTGTTGCTCCACTTCTGTATAGAGTTTTTCTAAATCTTCTGCCACATCGACTGCAAGATCAGAGAGATTTTGAGCTGTTACTTGCTCTCTTTTAGCGGTGTAAAAACGCTCTAACTGATCGTAGAGTTGCTTCTCAGCAGGGCGCATTTGCTTTTCGCATGCCTTGGCCATATTCGAGCAAATTGCTGCGATGGCGGCATGTGAATGGGCCGTTTGTTTCATGAATTAAGTCCTCCTTGATGACTAGACACTTTTTTAATGGTACCATCCGATGGTGATAATGTCACCAATTCTTTTGTTGACTGAGACATACCAATGTTAGTACGTTGGTAGGCAAAGATGTTAAAAGGAGGCCTCGTATGGCTGTCACACTCTATAGCACACCTACTTGCGGGTTTTGTCGAATGGCAAAAAGTTACCTGCAGAGCAACAATGTCTCTTTTGTTGAGTACAATGTTGCCTCCAATTCTGAAAGAGCTCAGGAGATGGTCCGCAAATCGGGACAAATGGGCGTTCCCGTTTTGGATGTCAATGGAAAAATTATTATCGGATTTGACCGCGCTGCAATCGACAAAGCTCTGAAACGCTAAGCAAAGGCACTCTGCCTCTTGTCTGAACCCACCCCTTTTATGTACAGTACGGGCATGAAGAAGAGTGCACATCTCACCTACGTCTTAGCGTTAATTACTGTTGCCCTTTGGTCGACTGGGTTCGTCTTTACCCGTATTGCGGTAGCCCATGTCTCCCCCATTCCCCTTTCTCTTATCCGCTTCCTCTTTGCTGCTATCCCTTTGCTAATCGTCGGCTTTTACAAAAAGGTGGGATTGCCCAAGCTCAAAGATTGGCCGCTCTTTTTACTTATGGGGTTCATCGGATTCTCTTTTTATCAAACGCTTTTTAACTTCGCTATGCTAAGCATCAGTGCAGCTGTTTCCAGTGTCGTTATATCAACGGTTCCTATTATGGCGGCCTTTTTTGCTTCATTGCTGTTTAAAGAAAAGCTGGGGAAAGTAGGTTGGCTGGCTATTTGTATTGAATTTTTTGGGATTGCCATTTTAGCGTTATGGAAACGGGAAGTTGCTTTGGGTAAAGGCTTTATTCTCATATTATTGGCAGCTCCCTGTTTTGCCGCTTATAATTTGCTCCAACGTTTTAGCACAAAAGAGTACACCGCTTTACAATCTACCATCTGGACGCTGATCAGCGCAGCTCTTCTTATGATCGGCTTTATCAAACCATCATTACAAGAGATTGTTGATGCACCGTGGCAAGCGGTGGCAGCAATTGCTTTTTTGGGAGCCGTTACCAGTGCTTTGGGGATTCTAATGTGGAGTACGGCCCTCTCAATGGCCAACCAAATCAGTGATGTCACCAACTTTATGTTCATCACCCCGCTGTTCACCGCTGCTTTGGAAATTGCTCTTATTGGTGAATACCCTGATGGCGGCACCATTGTGGGAGGGCTTATTATCCTCTTGGGAGTTGCCCTATTTAACAACCGCCACAGATTCAATGCCGGCTTAAAAGCCACCGTTGCAATGGACATCACAAACGATTAACCTCTTCACAACGAGTATCGGTTCTGTTACCATAAGGCATGGAAAATTTTTACCAACTCTATCCTATGGCAGTCGGTGAAATTCTTATAGCCGAGAAGGGGGGCTTTGTTACCGATGTCGGTCCAACAAAGAACTACACCCTCCCGTTTAAGGGAACCAGAAAAGAAACTTCACTGCTTAAAAGAACATACGAACAACTTGATCAATTTTTCAAAGGCGAGCGGCAAGAATTTGATGTGCCGCTAAAAACTGAGGGAACTGTATTTCAGCAAAGTGTCTGGGAAGCCCTCAAACGCATCCCTTACGGCCAAACTCGCAGTTATAAAGAGATTGCCATTGCCATTGGCAATCCCAAGGCCATGCGGGCTGTGGGGATGGCTAATAACCGCAACCCCATCTCATTTATTATCCCCTGTCACCGC
Organism: Sphaerochaetaceae bacterium; assembly: GCA_050950025.1. Lineage (GTDB taxonomy): Bacteria > Spirochaetota > Spirochaetia > Sphaerochaetales > Sphaerochaetaceae > JBMNGW01. Next base: position 128,006 of record JBMNGW010000009.1, read on the forward strand.
GTTATCGGAGCTGACGGCTCGCTTGTCGGTTATGGCGGGGGGCTGGAGATGAAAGTTTGGCTGCTCAATTTAGAAAAACAGGTTAAGGGGCACTAGCAAAGCGATAGCCAAATTCGCGGCACTCCAAAGCATCATCAGAAGGCTCATCTAAGATTGCCAGCCCCTGTTCAAATACCTGCACACCGTTAGCCCGCACCCGTCTCTCCCACTCTCTCATATACTCTCCCCCGCCCCAGCCGTAGGAGCCAAAAAGGGCTACCAGTTTATGGCCCACCATTTTTTCCAGCTCGTTGTAGTAGGGGAGAAATTCCAGCTCTTCAAGTTCTTCGCCTCCGGAGGCCGGACACCCAAAAGCGTAGCGGTCATAGGCTAAAAAGGTTTGCTTGTCCCACTGGCTGATGGGAATAAGGTCGACTTGGGCTCCTGTTAAGCGAGCTCCCTCTGCAATGAGTGAGGCCATTGCTTCAGTATTTCCCGTGCCGCTCCAATATGTTATTGCGATGCGCATAAGCATGACTCCTATTGATGTCGTTTCATAAGGTAGGCCTGCACTCTGCGCAGCGTCAAGCTAATGCCCTTTGATAAACGTCCCCTCGTCCAGCTCTCTGAAAGCCAATGCCAGCTCTTCGCGTGTATTCATCACAATCGGTCCGCCCCAAGCCACCGGTTCGTTTAAAGGCAATGCCGAAAACAGGAGTAGTCTCAACCCCGCATCACCGGCGGTAAAATGAATCCGATCGCCATCGACAAGCAACGCGGCTCGGTGGGAGAAGATTTCTTGTCCGCTCTCATCCAACACACCAGAACCTGATACCAAGTAGCAAAAAACCGTATTTTTGGGATCAACTGCCAAAGACCAGCTCGCAAGAGCTTTTATTTCAACATCCAAATAGAGTGTTTTAACATAATCGCCGGCAAATTTTCCGCTTGTTCCTTTATACGAGCCACTAATAATTTTAACTGTCGAATTCTCATCGCTAACTACCGGAATCTTTGCTGCAGTAATATCTCGATAAGCTGGGGGGCACATTTTCTCTTTTTGCGGAAGGTTAATCCACAGCTGGGCCCCAAGTAAGCGCTCGGTAGCTTGAGGCATCTCTTGGTGGATAATACCGCTACCGGCAGTCATCCATTGGCAATCACCGTTGAGAATACTCCCTTTGTTTCCCAGCGAATCTCCATGTTCTATATCGCCTTCAATAAGGTAGGTAACAGTCTCAATACCCCGGTGGGGGTGCCAAGGAAACCCTTTTTCATAATCAGCGGGATCGTCGGCATCAAAGGCATCCAAAAGCAGAAAGGGATCAAACTTCTTTACATCACCGCGACCGATAACCCGCACAAGCTTCACTCCGGCCCCATCATATTGGACGTTGCCACCGACAATACTTTCAACTTTACGTACCATAATCATGCCTCCTGTAAGGGGGCTTAGTATAGCATGGCTCGCTTATCAATAAAGCCTCTTTGTATCTTTTTGGGGATAGAGTATACTAAAGGGGAATTCAACCTAATAAAGGAGCAGAACATGGAAGTTACATTTTATCTGTGCAACAAGTGCAAAAACGTAGTTGAACTGATTTATAACGGTGGCGGAGAGCTGGTATGTTGCGGTGAGCCGATGGTAGAACTCAAAGCTAAAACAGCCGATGCGGCAACAGAGAAGCACGTGCCAGTGATGGAAAAGCAGGGAGCAAACATGCTGGTGAAAGTTGGTTCGATTGACCACCCGATGAGCGAAGAGCACTACATCATGTGGATTGCAGCTGTCACCGAAAACGGCATTTTCCGCCAAAACCTCAAACCGGGACAAAGCCCCGAAGCTCTTTTCCCCGACTTAGGAAAAGTGGTGGCCCTTTACGAATATTGCAACATCCACGGTCTTTGGAAACTGCAGCTTTAAAAAAACTGCTTACTAGTATGCCGGCCTGAGTGCCGGCTCTTTTTTTTGCCATATATCGAGAAAAATTCATCGATATATTGACCAACAAACGTAATTTCCATATGATTGCCTCTGGGAATAATTGCTCTTAGCAATTATATGGAGACACCATGATTTATAGTCTATGTAATTTAAGAAAGCTCATTGTTGAACTACGGCAATTTGAACAGATGTTCAAAAAGGAGTGGAACCTCTCTTTAAACGAGGCAGTAGTCCTCTGTCAAACCAGCCAAGGGATGAATGAGCCGACAAAACTGGCCTCTCAAATGGAAATTTCCCCTTCCCGTTTAAGTCGCATTCTCCAAACACTGCAACAACGGGGATTGCTCAATCGCTCTGTTATCCCTCTTGATCGCAGAGGCGTCATCATTGAATTAACTTCTGATGGCATAGCTGTTGTGGAGCAGCTGCACTGCAGCTCCATTGCTCTACCTTCCCACATTGATCAGATATTGACGCACATGAACACCGGTGCAAAGGCAGGATTATAAATGAATACCTACGTTATTGTCGGCGGAGTGGCCGGCGGAGCTGGAACGGCAGCACGACTAAGGCGCCTTGATGAAGAGGCTCGCATCATTATTTTTGAGAAGGGAGAGCATATTAGCTACGCTAACTGTGGCCTTCCCTACTATGCCGGAGGGACTATCACAGAACGCTCTCGGCTTTTTGTAGTCACTTCTGAACGCTTTAGTGAAGTTTTTGGCATTGAAGTACGCACAAAATGTGAAGTCATCTCTATTAACCGAGAGAAGCAGATGGTTGTTGTGCGGGATTTGGTTAACGGGAAAGAGTTTGAGCAGTACTACGACACACTTGTTTTGAGCCCGGGAGCTGCACCTTTGCGCCCCCGCATTCAAGGCATTGATGATCCTGATATCTTCATCCTTCGCTCAGTAGCCGATGTGGATGCCATTGTCAAAAAAGTGGAAGAGCAGCACACCCGCCGGGCTGTGGTTGTCGGCGGTGGATTCATCGGTTTGGAAATGGCTGAAAACCTCAAAGAACGGGGCCTAAAAGTCACGTTAGTGGAAGCTCTTGATCAAGTAATGAATGTTCTCGATTATGATTTGGCAGCCAGTGTACAACAACACCTGCGGGAAAAAGGGGTGAACCTCTACCTCAAAGACCCCGTAAAAGGGTTTGAACGGACCAAAGGAGAGTTGGCAGTCACCCTAGAATCAGGCACAGTCATCACCACCGATTTAGTTATTCTTTCCATCGGAGTCAAACCCGATACAAAGTTAGCCCATGATGCCAATCTGAAGTTGGGAACAAACGGAGCCATTTCCGTTGATTCCTTTTTTACCACCAGCGATCCGCATATCAAAGCAGTCGGCGATGCCATCGAATATCCCAGTCCTTTTACCAAAAAACCGGTGACTATCCCCTTAGCAGGACCGGCTAACAAGCAGGCGCGCCTGTGTGCCGATGCCATTGTGAACGGCTCAGCTCGTCCGTACAAAGGGACAATTGCTACCAGCATCGCCAAAGTGTTCGATTTGACAGCCGGCTCGACGGGAATGACAAGTAAACAGTTAGAAAAAGCCCAGATTCCCTTTGCTCAAGCTATTACCCATGGAGGCAGTCACGCCGGCTATTATCCTAACTCGCTGCAGCTGACCGTTAAGATTCTCTACGATCCCAAAACCGGACTGCTTTACGGCGGGCAGTCGGTTGGGTTTGCCGGAGTCGACAAACGAATCGATGTGTTGGCTGCCTTTATTGCCAAAGAAGGGACTGTGGATGATCTTGCCGAGTTTGAACAAGCCTACGCTCCCCCCTTCTCCAGTGCCAAAGATCCACTGAATATGGTGGGCTTTATTGCCCAAAACGGAATGGACGGCATCAGCCGTCCCATTAGCTTGGCAACATTTGCCTCCTTGCAAGAAAAAGGGGCTTTCATTCTTGATGTCCGCTCCGAAGAGGAGTTTGATTTGGGAGCCGTTGAAGGGGCCGTTAATATTCCCCATACCCAAATCAGAGAGCGCAAAGGGGAAATCCCTGCCGACCGGCCCATTATTTTATACTGCGCCGTAGGATTAAGGGGCTATTTGGCAGAAAGAATTCTCCGTCAGCAAGGCTTTGGCGAAGTCTATAACCTTACCGGCGGGTACAAAAGCTGGCAGGTTGTCCATAATGAGCTGCATGCCCTCGAAAATCCCGAAGAGGCACGTATTGCCTACTCAACTCTCTATACCGAAGAAGACGACGGCAGTCCCCGAGTTCCACAATCCGATTCCATTGCTTTGATTGATGCTTGCGGCTTGCAGTGTCCCGGGCCGATTCTTACCATGAAAAAAGCCATTGATGCCTTGCGTCCCGGCGATTTTCTCCGTGTTTTGGCTACCGATCCGGGCTTTCAAAAAGATGTTCAATCTTGGAGCAAACTGACAGGCAACCGCCTTGTCCATATGGAAGTGAAAGAGGGAACCATTGAGGCTCTGATCGAAAAGGGATCGGGAGTGAAAAGTGCACCAACTGGGCACAAAGAAGGAGCCTCTCTTATTGTGTTCTCCAATTCGATGGACAGAGTCTTAGCTGCCTTTGTGCTGGCCAACGGCGCTGCTGCCACCGGACAGGAAGTGACCATGTTTTTCACCTTCTGGGGTTTGACAGTCCTCAGGACCAAACATACAGGCAAAGTAAAGAAAGACTTTATGGGCAAGATGTTTGGTATGATGCTGCCTAAAGGGATGGATGATCTTTCTCTTTCGCAGATTAACTTTGGCGGAATGGGGCCCAAGCTGATGAGTCGGAGAATGCGCCAAAAGCAAGTTGATCAAATTCGCTCCATGTACACTCAAGCCCGTATGGCAGGAGTGCGGATGGTTGCCTGTCAAATGTCGATGGACATTATGGGTATCAGCGACAAAGAGCTGCTGGAAGGGATTGAAATTGGCGGAGTTGCCACTTACTACGAGGCTGCCAGCACCAGCGGGACCAATCTGTTTATTTGAATTGTAGCCTATGGTATACTACCTATGAGCTCAGGGAGGCTGTAACAGTCTCCCTCTCTTTTTGGAGGGTGGCATGATTTACAGAGAATTCGGCAAAACAGGCAAAACAGTTTCAGCAGTAGGCTTTGGCGCCATGCGTTTTAAGCGTGAAGAGTACGAAAAAGGCGATTTCTCCACTTCAGCAAAGATTGTGCAACATGCCCATAAAAAGGGTGTTACCTATTTCGATACGGCTCCCGATTACTGTGATGGGCAAAGCGAAAACATCCTTGGTGAAGCTTTCAAACAGATGGAGCGCTCCTCTTTTTATGTCTCCACTAAATGCGGCTTACACAACGCCACAACAGCCGATAAAGCCCGTGCAATGGTTGAACAATCACTTACACGCATGGGGCTCGATTACATCGATTTTTATAGTATGTGGTGCATCAAAACTCCCGAGGAGTACCGCGAAGTGTTGAAAAAAGGGGGCATTTACGAAGGAGCTCTTAAAGCTCAGCAGGAGGGACTGATTAAGCATGTTTGCTTTACCACGCACCTTAGCGGTGAAGAAATTGCCGACGTCGCCCACGATGATCTTTTTGAAGCCGTTACGTTAGGGTACAACGCCATTAACTTTGCCTATCGCCAAAAAGGAATTGACGCCTGCTATGATGCGGGATTGGGTATTGTGACCATGAACCCTCTTGGAGGAGGCATTATTCCCCAGTATCCCGATTATTTCTCCTTTTTACAACGTGGTGATGACTCATTAGTTGTATCGGCTTTGAAATTCATTCTCAGCCAAAACAAAGCCACAGTGGTACTACCGGGTATGAGTTCCATCCAAGAGGTAGATGAGAACGTGTTGGCTGCTGAGAATCTGCAAAGCTCCTCACAGAATATGCTCGATGAGATGGCAACTCACCTTAACACTGAATTAAATACGCTGTGCACAACCTGTGCCTACTGCGATATGTGTCCCGAAGGTATTCCCATTCCCCGCCTTCTTGATTCTTATAATATGTACATCCTTACCAATGGTGATAAAGACGCTTTATTTTCACGCATCAAAAACCACTGGGAAATTGATCCTCAATGGGCTGCAGCTTGTACTGCCTGCGGACAGTGCGAAACTCTGTGTACCCAAAAATTACCGATTATTGCCAGATTGGCGACCATCGCTGAATACCTGTAATCAAAAACGGCACCCCCACAATGGAAAGTGCCGTTTTAGTGGTGTTCATGCTTCTTTTACAGGAACACAGAAAGACTAATAGTTGCGTGCTGCAATTTCAAAGTGAGCTTGCGGATGGTTGCACACAGGGCAAAGTTCGGGAGCTTTTTTACCGATATGGATGTGACCGCACACATTACACTTCCAAATTTGCTCGCCGTCTCTGGAAAAGACGATGCCCTCTTGAACATTCTTCATCAAAGCAAGATAACGAGCTTCGTGTTCTTTTTCAATTTTGGCAACTGCTTCAAAGAGAGCGGCAATTTTCTTAAAACCCTCTTCACGGGCATCTTTTGCCATACGGGCATACATGTCGGTCCACTCGTAGTGTTCGCCTTCGGCTGCCATTTTCAAATTGGTGGCAGTGTCGGCAAGGTCCCCTCCTTCCTGAAGAAGCTTGAACCAAATTTTGGCATGCTCTTTTTCGTTTCCGGCCGTCTCTTCAAACAGGTTGGCAATCTGAACGTACCCCTCTTTGCGGGCCTTGCTTGCCCAGTAGGTGTACTTGTTTCTGGCCATCGATTCACCTGCAAAAGCCTCTTCCAGGTTCTTTTCAGTCTTTGTACCCTTCAAATCCATGTATTCCTCCAAGAATAATTATAGTGACTTCTCTGTATTGATTACAAATTATAGTATCATCTGTTGTTCGACGGTGCAACCGATATTAGGGGACAACCAGCGGAGCTTTGCCCCCAAATGACATTTTGTCTGCCTCATATGAAGCCATTAGCTGTTCAATTGGCAATTGCAAGAAGGTCTGCACCACTGCCGAATCAAATTGTGATCCGCTAAAGCGGACCAATTCTTCACATGCTTGAAGATGTGTTTTTGGACTACGGTAGCTGTTAGGGCTAGTCATGGCATCATAGGCATTAGCCACCGCTATAATTTTAGCTGCCAGGGGAATGGCTTCGCTTAAGAGCCCTTGAGGATACCCTTTGCCATCAGGTCGTTCGTGGTGGGTCAGAATCCAGTCGCCAATCCGCCCAAAGTTATGAATGGAGCGCAGGATATGAAATCCTATTTCGGCGTGCCGATACAGAATTTCCCATTCATCGGCAGAAAGCGGTATTCGTTTGGTCAAAAGGGATGAGTCAATGCCAATTTTACCAATGTCATGAAGCATTCCGGCAAGCTTAATCTCTTCCAAGTCACTGGGAAAATAGCCAATCTCTTTTGCCAAATGGTAGCAAAGCAGCGAAACAACTTCACTGTGCCGTTTCTCATAGGGACTTTTTTTATAAAGGCTGTCAATTAAAAATTGGACAATAGTCCGCTTGTGTTGAGAGCTTTCTCGCATTTTGTTGCGATACATATCGATCTCAGCCTCTTTGAAGAGGTCTTGCAGTGAATCGGAAGATGTATAGGCTGTTGAAAGGCCAAAAGAGATGGAAAGTTGGGCTGTATGGAGGCGTGCCTTATCCAATTCTTTGTGCAATTTATCAATCATGTGTTTGCCTTGAGCTTCGGTTGTACGTACCGAAACAACGATAAACTCATCCCCTCCAACACGGGCCACCACACCGGCTGCAGAGTAATGCTTGCTTAGCAATTCGGCACTTTGTATCAGCAGTTGATCACCTTGGTCATGCCCAAAAACATCATTAGTCAGTTTCAGTCCGTTTACATCACACATCATCAGTGTTATGGGGTATGAGTGTGGATCGGGGGCAATTTTAGATAATTGCTCTTCCACATAGCGACGGTTGTACAATCCGGTAAGTCGATCACGATAACTAAGATTCAATATTTTCTCTTCGTAGTACTTGCGATCGGTAATCTCGCGAAAGACTCCCACAGCTTCAATACGGCCGCTGGTGGAGCGTCGAAACGTTGCCGAAGTTTCAACCCAAATCGTTTTGCCCTCTTTTGTTGTGGCCCGTAGCTCAATTGAGATTGGCGATTTTTCATTATTCTGGAGGATAAATTTTTCGGCACCTTTGCTGATGGCTTTCTTTAATGTAGGAACATCTTCGGGATGAATTGAAAATTCTAACGGCTGACCAAGTATTTGCTCGGGGGTATACCCCCGCTGGGAAAAGATGGCACTGGAGACATAGGCATAGCGTTTGTTGGTAACATCATAGGCCCAAATAACATCGGCCACATGGTCAGTAATAAGCCTCAGCCGCTTCTCACTGCGCTCCAATTCCATCTCTGCATCTTTGCGTGCCGTAATATCAATTTGCATCCCAAAGAACCCGATGTACCACCCTTGTTCATTGTAAAGGTTATTGTATTCAACTTGGGCCCAAAAAGGCTTGCCATCCATCGTCTTCCGCTTTATTTCAAAGCGTAAGCGCTTTTCCCTCCATGAGAATTTGCCAAATCTTTTTCCCCTCTTCCAAACTTGAGCCAAAGAATACTTCAATGGATTGGCCGATAAGAAACTGTTCATTGGTATTAAATTGTTTTAAAAAAAGCATCGTTAATCCGTTCAACTTTCAGGTTTTTGAAAATATAGTTAATCGCTTTCTCTCGATTTTTAATTTGCGACCAATTCAGAGGATGGTGCAACAATGAGATACCAATACCTGTTAAGCTTTGATCAAAATAAAGTTTGTTTACATCTGTTTGATGGTGTTCAATTTTTTCAAATGAACGAAAATCAGTCACATCAAGAACTGTGGCATAGAGGGTGCCGTCAATACATTGGATGTTCCATTCTAAATCGCGGTAAGTTCCGTTGGCATGCCGCTGCCTATTGCAAAATTTTGAAGCGAAAGTCCCTATGTTGAACCTCCTCTAGGTTCTGCTTTGTCACACCATGGTCTTCCGGATGCACATAATCATACACCGATGAGCCAAGCATTTCAGAAAGATTGTACCCTAATTTTACTCTCCACTGATCATTGGCGTTAAGAATGCGTCCGGCTCGATCTAAACTGCACAGCAATGCCGGAAGGCGATTAAATACCTCTTCAAGCGGCACCTCTTTTTTAACGCTTTCCATGATCTCTCCACCTCAGAAAGAGAATCCAATTTTGCACTGGATACTGGATTCAGTTTAACATAGGTTCATCTCTACTTCTAGGAATATCCCTATAGTAGCGACTCACCTTTGTCAATAAGACTCTCTAGTGGAGCATAACCGCCGGTAAGTTTTTGCACCCTAATGGCATGTTGGCTTAAAAAAGTGATCGCCTGTTCATCGCTGGCACAGTTGCAGGCTTTATGACAAGACCAAAGCACAGTTTATTGCATCTTCCAAAGCATGGTGTGCTTGGTAGTCAAAGCCAAAAACGGCGACTTAACTCAACAAGGCGATGGGTGGGAAATTCGGGCCACACTTTACGAGCAAGTCGTACCGTACACACGTACCTTAGTGGCGGTAAGGGCAAAGAATACCAGTGAAGCATGCTTTTTAAAATTCCCATATCAAAGGGGGGCATTATGGGCCAACAGCAGTTCATCGGCAATAAAAGAGAGCATATCGGGCCAAATCTCCTCAAAAGAGGGAGCTAAGGCCACATCAGAGGGACGAATCCCGTGAATTGCTATATTTGTTGGTGAAAAGTAAGCAGAAGGGGGTTTAATCAACGAGTAGTAAGAATCAATTAAGACGCCATTTCTCATTTTAGCCAGTCCCACAGAACAGGGGCTGATTGGTTCATTATTGGCAGTCTCAAAATCAATTGCCACGTATTTCACTTCTCTAAACTCCTTCGTGTAGCGGAACAGCAGCACAACACACTTGTCCGCTGACCTGGAGGTGGTATGAAGGTGTTTCATATCCTACCAAGGTCGCTTTGCCACTACGCAATTTCAGCTCTTTGTCTTTGCTACGCAGTTCCATCCAACCGTTAGTGCACAGCAGCATTTCCACACTCCTACGCCCCCTAAGATAATAAGAACCGCTTTCATAGACTCGTAGTTCAAAAGCAGCTGAAGGGCTTTGTAATCGATATCCTCCCTCAGGCAATTGAATATGTGCACACCAATGCGGCTTCCAAGCCTGCCAGCTGGCAATCTTCATTAATTCTTCTACGTCTATCTTCTTATCAGTCAGTCCACCGCGAATTACTGCATCGCTGGGGCTCATCAGCTCCACAGCCGCCCCTTTGACATAGGAGTGCATAATTCCGGTTCTACATACAGTGCTTGTCCACTGCCAAGGTGCAAAACGTGCAAAAACCACGGGGCTAAGACTCCCATATCATCAGCAAATTCGTCCAAAACACTGTAGTCCAATAGACCGTTTACTTAGGTATGGCCCGCTCTCTTCCTCTTTTATTTGCACTAAAGATTGCCGGTACTCTGCCAACATCTTTTTTTTCTCTGAGACAGAAAAAGCATGCAGGTTTTCAAAAAAATCATAATGCGAGGTAGCATCAGAGAACGGAAAAAGGCGGGAACAAAAAACTGGGGACCAAACACTCAAAATTATGGCGTATCTTTGGCATTGGTAAAAATCCGCACATCGCCGTTGTGGGAGTAAGAGCGAACAAAAATCTCCTCTTTGCCCCTTGTGTCACTGTACGTGCGCTTAGGAACAGGCAAAGAGGCTTCTTGGATATAGCGATTGCGTATCTGTTGATCAGAGGGGTGAACTTGCAAGGAAAGGGGGTTTGGCAATAGCTAAGATCTTTAATAAAAAAGGCAAGATGGAACCAACTGCTCAACGCTGTTTTTTCCCAATACGGGTAAAGGGGAAGAGGCCACATAGGAGCGCAAGAGACTTTTGTCGGCTAAGGTTGCCTCACCTTGGGCATGCATACCTACCCACAGCTCAGAGTGCGGCAAGCCATTGGGCTTTTGGCCAAGCAAAGAGGGGATGAAGTGTTCATCCCCCCATTTGGAATACTGTATGTGTGGCACTATTTCAACAATAGGCATCCTATGGCTTCAAGTCTCCTTAAAGCCATAGTAGCTTATCGGTAATAGCGCGGCAAGAGAATAATTCCGGCAATAAATACCACTGCCGAAGCAATCCAAGCAACAAGGGCGTTCAAAAATAGGCCGCCGAAAAGAAATCCGACTAACGAGGCAATGGCAATAAACAGAGAATAGGGCATCTGAGTTGCCACGTGCTCAAGGTGAGGACAAGCAGCTCCGGTTGAAGAGAGGATGGTGGTATCAGAAATCGGAGAAGCATGATCACCAAATACGGCTCCGCCAAGAACTGCACTAACTCCCAACAACATGGCATGAGTCATAGAAGAGATATCCATCCCTTTGGAGGTGGCCAATCCGGCAATAATCGGCATGGTAATGGGAATCATAATGGCAAAGGTTCCCCAGCTGGTTCCGGTCGAAAAAGCAATCAAAGACGAAAGGGCAAAAACAATCATCGGCACCAAAGCCAAGGGGAATCCGCCGGCAACAACCGTATCGGAGAGGAAGGTGGCCAATCCCAGCCCTCCATCAGCAGGCGATTCTTTAATGATAGTTCCGATACTCCAGGCCATGGTCAGAATCATCAATGCAGGGACCATCGAAGCAATACCGTCTTTAAGAGCTTCGGAAGCCTCTTTAATGGTAAGGAGCTTACGAGCAAAATAGTAGACATAGCTAATAGTAAGTGTGAAGATGACTGAATAAAAAAGTGCATAAGAGGCATCGGTGTTGGCAAATGCCTCACCAAAGCTCATGCTGCTTATCGACTGTTTCATATTCAGCACCGACTCTCCGTCAACGCCCATCATCCACGTGGTGACAGGAAAGAACACCACAGCAGTTACAACCAACACGATAATGGGAACAAGCATGTCGATAGCTTTGGCTCTTTCGTTGTCGTTCATTTCACCAATCTCCCCCGGAGCATCGCCGTAGGCAATGTTATAGAGGCTGCCGGTGGTCTCATGATAGCGATTTGGAAGCTGCCATAGGACCAAAGTCACGATTGGTAAGGATGATGACCAGCACCATGATGATAGCCAAAAGGGCATAGAGGTTATAGGGAATTGAGCGAATGAAGAAATCAAATTCAGTGATTCCCAGTTGTCCAAATCCTTCGGAGCCTTTGACTATCGACATGACGGTAATGACCCAACTTGAAACAGGGGCAATGATACACACCGGGGCTGCCGTGGAGTCGAGAATATAGGCCAATTTGGCTCGGGGGACTCCCTTGCTGTCGGTGATGGGACGCATAACAGTTCCCACTGCCAAGCTGTTAAAATAGTCATCGATAAAAATAAGCAAACCAAAGAACCAGGCCATCAGAAGGCTGGCTTTTTGGGTTCTTACTTTCAAAGCCACTGA
>JBMNGW010000010.1:0-91341 GCA_050950025.1 Sphaerochaetaceae bacterium
ATCAGTGCATTGATGGGAGCCTATGGTGCAGCTTTGCATGCCCAACGCCATGTCAAAGAGCAATCCACCATTGCCACTGCAGCTGATTTACACCAGTTCACCCACACGGTAAAACTTGCCACCTGCCATCTGTGTTCCAACAGTTGTCGACTGACTGTCAATACATTTAACACCGGGGTGCGTTACATTAGCGGCAATCGCTGTGAACGACCGATTACCAAAAAGTCTACCTCAACTGAACTGAATATCTACCAATGGAAACTTGACGAAATTCGCTCTTTAGACCTTTTTGCCAAAGAGAGTGTCCCCGAAGATACCATAGCAATGCCGCTGGGAATGAACACCTATGAGCTGATCTATTTTTGGCATGCCTTTTTTAAGACTCTGGGCAAACGCCTTGTCATCTCTTCTTTTTCAGACAGAGAGCTCTATTTGCTGGGACAGGGGACTATCCCCAGTGATACTGTCTGCTTTCCGGCAAAATTATTGCACGGGCATGTAGAGCAGTTGCTTCATAAAGGGGCTAAAACGATTTTCTACCCCTGTATGACCTATAACCTTGATGAGAATTTGGGAGATAACCATTTTAACTGTCCGGTGGTCGCCTATTATCCTGAAGTCCTAAAAGCCAATATGGAGCAGTTGGAGCAGATTACCTACCTTGCTCCTCATATCGGGTTGCACAAACCCAAAGACTTTCCTAAAAAAATGCAGGGTATTCTTGAACCAGTTTTAGGTAAGCTCAGCCTCTCTTTACTAAGAAAAGCGGCCAAAAACGGTTATGAAGCTCATGCCGCCTATGAAAAGCGCCTTAAAGAACAAGGACAACGCATCATTGATGCCGCCCGCATTGAAGGCAAAAAGATTATGGTCCTTGCCGGCAGGCCTTATCATATCGACCCCGAAATCTCGCATGGAGTGGATACACTGTTAGCTTCGTTTGGTGTGGCGATTATCAGCGAAGATGTTATTAGCGGTGAAGTCGGTTATCTTCCTACCGGAGTGTTGAACCAGTGGACTTACCACAGTCGTCTTTATGCTGCAGCCAAAGCTGTAATCGATCAAAACGATATGCATTTAATCCAGCTGGTAAGTTTTGGCTGTGGCGTTGATGCCATCACCAGTGATGAAACCCGCGATATTCTTGAAGCGGGAAGCAAGATGTACACGCAAATTAAAATTGATGAAATAGCTAACTTGGGAGCTGTGCGCATCCGCTTACGCAGCTTATTGTCGGCTATTGAGCAGCAGGAGCTTTTTAATGGCACATAACGGTCCCCTTTTTACACGCTCTATGCGCGAAACACATACTATTTTAGCCCCTTCTATGGCCGATATCCAATTTAGAATCTTAGTGAATGTTCTTAAAGATGAAGGGTATACCGTCAAACTTCTTGATAACGAAGGACCTCAGGTCATTCATAAAGGGCTTAGCTATGTTCACAACGATACGTGCTATCCCGCCCTCTTAATTATCGGACAAATGATTGATGCTTTGGACAGTGGCTTATATGACTTAGATAAAACAGCTTTGGCTATCACTCAAACAGGAGGAGGCTGTCGGGCCAGTAACTATATTCATCTGCTGCGTAAAGCAATCGACAAAGCAGGCTATCCCCACATCCCCATAGTCTCTCTTAACCTTAAAGGGATGAATCGCAACAGCGGTTTTCGCATCACGATCTCTATGCTGCGCAAAGGAATTGCCGCCTTAGTGTGCGGCGATACCCTGATGTTGCTAAAAAACCAAGTCCTCCCCTACGAAGTGCAACACGGGCAAACCAATGCTCTTGTCGATCAGTGGATTAAGCGACTGAGCAGCCAATACCGAAAAGGCAAAGGCTACACCAAAAAAGCGATGCAAGCCGATTTACAGCAGATGGTAGTTGAATTTGCTGCCATCAAAACCGATTATAATCGTCCGGTAGTCAAAGTGGGAGTCGTCGGTGAAATTTATATGAAGTATGCTCCGCTGGGAAATAACCACCTTGAGGAGTTTCTTTTTTCCCAATCATGCGAAGTGATGATTCCCGGTATTCTGGGCTTTGTCCTATACGGCTTACAAAACCAAATTGAGGATGTAAATCTGTATGGTGGTAGCCTTTTTCGCCGTTTTATAATGCAGAAAATTGTCAATTACGTAATCTCATTGGAAAGAATCATGATTGAAGCACTCAACACTCACAGCCGCTTCACCCCCCCTTTACCTTTTACTCAAACTATTGAAACAGCCAAAGAGGTCATTCATCTGGGCTGTAAAATGGGCGAAGGGTGGCTTTTGACTGCTGAAATGAGAGACTTAGCGTTAATGGGGTATCGGAATATCATTTGCGTGCAACCGTTTGGCTGTTTGCCCAACCATATCGTGGGCAAAGGGATGATTAGAAAACTGAAAGAACTGGATGAGTCAATTAACATTGTGGCAATCGATTATGATCCGGGAGCCACTAAAGTGAACCAAGAAAATAGAATTAAACTGATGCTTGCTGTGGCTAACGAGCAGAGGATGGAGGAATCGGCCTCCTCTGATTGATACGCTTTGGCGCTCATGCTATATTGCGCCCATGGAATACATGCAAAGAACGGCCACTTGCGGCCAATTACAAAAACAAAACGAAGGACAAACAGTTATCCTTAACGGCTGGGTCCATCGTGACCGTGATCATGGCGGCATCCATTTTATTAACCTGCGCGATCGCTACGGTATCACGCAGGTGGTGGTGGCAGAACAGCTGAAAGACATTGTCAAAGAACTTCACAGCGAGTATTGCATTGCTGTAAAAGGAATTGTTCGTCTGCGCCCCGCCTCCATGGTAAATCCCCAAATGGTTACCGGCGAAATAGAAGTCGAGGCCCAAAAAATTGAGATCCTTTCAACCTGTGAGCTCCCCCCCTTTGTGATTGACGAAGAAACCGATGCTAAAGAAGAGACGCGCCTACGCTACCGTTATCTTGATTTGCGTTCAGCCGGCATGCAAAAGCGGATTAAATTGCGCCACGAATTTATTAAAGCGATTCGTGATTTCTTATGTGAACGGGACTTTTATGAAATAGAGACCCCGACTTTGATCCGTTCCACTCCCGAAGGGGCCCGCGACTTTTTAGTCCCTTCCCGTCTGCAGCGGGGGAAATTTTATGCATTGCCCCAAAGTCCTCAACTGCTGAAACAGATTTTAATGGTCGGCGGTTTTGATAAATATTTTCAAATTGCCCGTTGCTACCGGGATGAAGATGCCCGGGGTGACAGACAACCTGAGTTTACCCAACTCGATTTGGAAATGAGCTTTGTCAAACGCGATGATGTGCTTTCTGCTTATGGAGCAGTTATTCAACGACGTTTTTAAAAAAAGTGCTCAATGTTGAATTGCCTGCCAATTTCCAACGCCTTAGTTGGGCAGAGGCCATGAATACCTATGGAGTGGACAAACCCGATTTGCGCTATGGCTTGCCCTTAGTTGATGTAAAAGACCTTGTTAGTCGCTCCTCTTTTACTACTTTCAAAGAGATTATTGACAGCGGAGGAGCAATCAAGGCCCTTAAAGCTCCTGCCAGTACCACTGTTGCTTACAGTCGTAAATTCATTGGTGAGCTTGAAGAGGCGGCTAAAGTCTATGGGGCTAAAGGCCTGGCATGGATGAAAGTGGGACCCAATAATAGTCTTGAAGGGGGCATTTCCAAGTTCTTTGGTAATTTGGAAGCCGAGTTGATTACCACCATGGAGGCCAGCGAAGGTGATATGCTCCTTTTTGTCGGCGATTCTTGGAAAACAACCTGTGCTTCTTTGGGAGCTGTGAGAGTCAAACTGGCTAAACAGTTAGAGCTGTATCGTGATGATGAGTTTGCTTTTTGCTGGATTATCGACTTCCCTTTATTTGAATTCAATGAAGAAGAACAGCGCTGGGAAGCGGCCCACCATATGTTCAGCATGCCCCAAGGGCAATACATTGACTCAATGGAAAAGGACCCGGGCAGTGTTATCGGTGATTTGTATGATCTGGTTCTCAACGGTAATGAAATTGCCTCGGGCTCGATCAGAATTCATGATATTGAGCTGCAAAAGCGGGTATTCAGAATATGTGGCATCGATGATGAAGAAGCCCAAAAACGGTTCGGTTTCCTTTTGAACGCCTTCCGTTACGGCCCTCCTCCCCACGGCGGTATTGCCCCGGGAATCGATCGCATTGTGATGCTGATGGCAGGGCAAAACTCCATTAAAGAGGTGATTGCTTTTCCCAAAAACAACGCAGCAATCTCCCCTATGGATGAGTCTCCTTCCTCAGTAGACCAAAAACAGCTTGATGAGCTGCACCTCATCATTCAAAGCGAGTGAACAGCGATTTATTGATCATCGGCGGCGGCTCTGCAGGGCTTTTTGGGGCCCTTATGGCCGCCTCTTTGCATCCTGGGCTTAACATCATTGTAGCTGAGCGCAATGCTACGTGTGCCAACAAACTCTCTTTAACCGGCTTGGGACAATGCAATCTAACCCAATACGCCACAAAAGAGCAGATGATGGACCACTATGGCGCTAGCGGCCAGTTTTTAGCTCATGCTTTTGAGTTGCTGGATCCTCTAAAAACGATGGCAATGTTTAAACAGTTGGGAATTACCCTCATGGTTCGAGAAGATCAAAAAGTTTTTCCCGCTTCTTTGCGCGCCTCAGATATTGCCAACATATTAGTGGCAACCTGCTTACAAAAAGGGGTTCAGTTTCTTTATGAATGCCGTATCACCACCATAGAAAAAAACGATCGGATATTTATTGCTTACGATCAAAAGGGCAATAAGCACACCTCGAATGCTGTGCTTGTTGCCACCGGTGGGATGACGTACCCGCAAACCGGGTCCACCGGAGATGGGTATCTCCTTGCCAAACAATTGGGTCATTCGTTGGTTGAACCCCATCCGGCTCTTAGCTCAGTTGTCATCGATGATTCGCATTTACGTTCTTTGGCCGGCTTGTCGCTGGATACGGTTGCCATCAGTGACAAAAAAGGGAATGTCAGTATCGGAGCGTTGGTGATTACCCACTTTGGTCTTTCGGGTCCGGCAATCCTTAATCACAGCCGTTATCTTACAAGTGGCGATACGATCAGTCTTTGTTGGACGGGGGTAAAGAACAACCAAATCCCCTTCTGGCGCACAATGGCCCAAAAGATTAAACAAATGTGCGAAGCCAACGGCTCATCGTATTTGGCAACAATCGTTCATAAATTAGGGGTGCCTAAGAACTTGGTGGTGTACCTGCTACAACAAGCACAGATTAAAGAGAAACAAAAAGCAGCTGAAGTGGGCAAAAAAACCATTGAAGCTTTGGCTTCGCTACTTACTGCACAGCAGTTTCGCCTTTCGTTTGCAGGAAGGGCTAAAACTGCCATGGTAAGTGCCGGCGGTATTCCTTTAGAAGAAGTCGACGCTCAGACAATGGAATCAACAAAAACCAAAGGACTCTATTTTGCCGGAGAAGTGCTCGATATCGACGGTGATACAGGGGGGTACAATTTGCAAGCAGCTTGGTCCACCGCAACTTTAGCTGCATGCAGTGCCACAGGTTACGACTGTTCGAGTGGCGATATCTTGAGTATATTAGGATGAAGAGGTACGCAATATGGCTGATACAACCCACATTTTATCGACATTTACCCCCACTGGGGGAACGCTGACTACCGATGCGAACTCCGTTCTTGCCATCGGTCAAGGAGAGGGAAAGTTTCGTGCCTATGAGATGCTTCTTGGCGCTCTGTCCCACTGTGTGTTCAGCACCTTTGAATCAATTGCCGAAAAAATGCAATTTTCCTACGAAAAAGTAGATCTCGATATTACCGGAGTCAAACGGGATGAGAAAGTGGCCCTGTTAAAAACAGTTGCCATTAACATCACCGCTTCAGGAGTCGATGATCAACAAAAATTCTCCAAAGCTTTTGAAATAGCCACCCGTTACTGCTCAATATTTCAGACCTTAAGCCATGTGGCCAAGATGAGCTGGGAAATTAGCTTTCTCTGAATTGTGGAAGATGTGGTACAATAGAGGCGATGAAAGTAGCTGAGATTGAACGCTATCAGGCTTTGGACCTCTTTGAAAGCTTCCTCTCCTCTTTAACTCTTTTGTTGCAAAACGATAGACAGTTGCTTTTGATGCGCAGCGCCCGTTTTTCAGTTGCTTATCGCCTTGCCTATTATCTGAATAACAAAATAGAAGAGCCGTATCTTATCGACATGTCCTATCCGCTACTCTCTTCATCCAATTCCCTTGTGTCTGATGTACTGGTTCACAATCGAAGCAAAAATAGCAAGCCGCTACTGGCCTTAATTGTGCGCCAGCGCTATTTAAATGAAGGGGAGCTACTGAATTTACATCAAATGAGAACGGTGGCGGAGTGTGAGCTGCCATTGGCAATCTCCTTGCTGCCAAACAAAGAATACCTATTAATCTATAGGGCTAATGATTACTCAATTGATTACTACCATTACCGCATCGACGAGCACCACTGTCATTTACTCAGACGCCGCGAGATTGAAGATTTTAGCAGTGATGCAACACAGTTAAAATTAGGTATCAGGGCTCGGCGTAGAGCCGAGAGCGGCCAATAAGCTTTTCAACAACCCGCTTGTGGGCATCTTGGCTCCCATTCCACGGTTTATCTTTATTCTCATCTTTATACTTTTGGCTCATCCACCAAATCTCTTGTTCAAGACGTTTAAGATTAGCCAACATAAGAGTGCCCATTGCTTGGACAAACTCATTCGTCTGTCCCATTTTCACCACCTGAGGCAGATGATAAAGGCAAAAGCCTTTACTGTTAGCCAATGCTTCTTGGAATTGGGAATCTTGTTCCCATAAAACAGCCACCGTATAACTGTAGCGTTCCATTCTTTGCTGTATCTGGGTACAAATCAGGCACCCAGAGCTTCGTTTGGTTATCACTTGGCTTAGTTTTTTCAGATAGGATTGTTTTTTGGAACCTGCTAAGAGCAGTGGCTCCAGTTCTTTTATGGTCTGCTGTAAGTGGGTATGGCCGATGAGAGCTAAACTGTGAGGGTGCCCCCCTGCTTGTAACGAGGCCCAATGGGTTGGGCAAAACCCTTTTTCATTCAGAGCTACTCTTGTAGGGGGGTTCATCACTGAATCACCAAGATAGTAGGAGACGGCATCCGAGTGGGCTTGGTCTGCAAGATGGCATAAAAGGCACTCAGTGTCGCACTTAAGAGCCTCCCAGACAGGTATCGTCTCCAGTTCGTATTTCATTTCAGTTGTACTTCATGTTCATCAGCTCTTCCAGTCGTTGGGGATCTAAGGCAGAAATTTCCCATTTCTTTGTCAGAGCCATCATTTCGGTGATGAAGGTCATTTTAGCACTGTTTTCCAGCACTTCAATTAAATCAAAGGCAGAAACTAATGTCGGGCCGACAGTAAGCACTCCATGATTTTCCATCAAAATGACGTTATTGGTTTTTACCATTTGAGCAACCACATCGGCTAAGGAGTCGGTTCCCATGCGAGCATACGAGGCAAAAGCAGGTTCTTCTAATAAAAACCATGCCTCAGCTAGTAACTTGGTATTAATTTTGCCTTTCAGAGCCGTAAAAGCGCTGGCATAATTGGGATGAGCATGCACAACCGCGTTCATGTCGCTTCTGGCCAAAAGGGTCTTGCGATGCATTTCACTTTCAATGCTCAATTCCAAATGGGGGGTTAAATTCTCCCCTTCCATTGTCACTACGGCAATGAGGTCTTTGGTTAAATTGGCTTTATCGAGTTTGGAGGGGGTGATGCAAAAAAGCTCATCGTTGAGCCTGTAGCTGATATTCCCTCCGCTGGTGGTAGTTAATCGGCAGTTGTACAAGCGGGTCATCACCGCTGCCACTTCTGCTCTTTGGGTTTCGAATTGATCAATGTTCATGAATTCCTCCATTTCCAATGTAGCTGTTTTCATCCCAAAAGAGAAGTGCCAAGAGTTGAGCAACATTGAAGGCATCTGCTACAATGCCGCCAACAAGGAGTATTATCCATGAGAATGTCACACCTGTTTTCCCGAACCCTCAGAGAAGCGCCGGCCCATGCCGAAAGTGCCGGGTATGCCTATCTGGTAAGAGCCGGTTTTATCATGCAACTTGGAGCGGGTATTTTTTCCCTCCTTCCTTTGGGGTTTCGTTCCATTAAGAAGATAGAGGCAATCATCCGCAGTGAAATGGATGCCATCGGGGGCCAAGAGATTCTCATGCCGGTAGTTAATCCTGCCGATATCTGGAAAGAAACAGGGCGGTATTACAGCATCGATAAAGAGATGGGCCGTTTTGAAGATCGCGGCGGACGCGAAATGGTATTAGCCATGACTCATGAAGAGTGTGTCACCGATGTTGCCCGCTTTGAAATCGACTCTTACAAACGCCTGCCAATGATGGTCTACCACTTACAAACCAAATGGCGTGATGATCCTCGCCCCCGAGCTGGGTTAATCAGAGTCAGAGAGTTCACTATGAAAGACTCTTACTCTTTTGACCGCGATTACAAAGGGCTGGAAAAGCAGTACGAAGCCCACTACAGCGCCTATTTCAGAATCTTTGACCGCTGTGCCCTTCCTACCATCTCTGTTGCCAGTGACACGGGGATGATGGGAGGCAAAGTAGCTCACGAATATATGTACCTCTCTGGTATCGGAGAAGATACTATTATTATCTGCAACAGCTGTGGGTACACGGCAAACCGCCAAATTGCCGTTTCCAAAAAAGAGTACTATCGGGAAGAACAGCAGCCGCGTTCGCTAGTTCATACCCCTAAAGCCACCACCATTGAAGAGCTGGCCTCTTTCTTAGATCTTCCTAAGCGTAAAATGGCTAAAGCTCTTTTTATGATGGGAACTTTTGTTGATGAAAGTAGCGGAGAGGAAACGCAGCACATCGTGATGGGGTTAATCCGAGGCGATTTGGATATTGAAGAGAACAAGTTGCAAAATGCTGCCAAAGCTAACGCTTTGCGCCCTGCCCATCCTGAAGAGATTACGGCAGCCGGTATTGAGCCGGGCTTTGGTGGTCCCATAGGGTGCAAAGATGATGTAATAATCATTGTCGATGATTCGGTGGTACATTCAAATAATCTGGTCTCAGGAGCGAACAAGAGCGATTACCACTGGCTAAATACCAACTTCTCTGTCGATTACACGGGGTTGGTTGCCGACATCGCTTCAGTAAAAAGTGGCGATCAGTGTGTTCACTGTGATGCTTCTTTGACTCAAAGCAAAGGCATTGAAGTGGGCAATATCTTCCAATTGGGTACCCGCTACTCAGAAGCTATGGGAGCGGTGTATCAAGATGAAGAGGGCCACCGCCAGCCGGTTATCATGGGCTCTTATGGTATCGGAGTGGGGAGACTACTTGGTTGTTTAGCTGAAGAGTACAATGATGAAGCAGGATTGAAAATTCCTATCTCTTGCGCCCCCTACCAGGTTCATATGGTCTCTTTAATCAAAGAGGAACAGGTGGCAGAACAGCTCTATGAAAAGCTCACACAAGCAGGAATTGAGGTGTTATTTGATGATCGCAAAGAGTCGGCAGGGGTCAAGTTTGCCGATGCCGATTTGATTGGCATTCCAATTCGCCTTACGCTGGGCAATCGCTCTTTGAAAGAGGGAAAAGTGGAAATGAAGTTACGAAGCAATCTCTCTGAATCGTCCCTTGTTCCACTAGAGTCGCTGCTTGATCATATCAAGGATCAAATCGCTTCCTTGGACAAAGAGATTATCGATGCGATGGTTCCCAGAAGTCTCTTCTAAACAGCTCCCGCTTCTTTAAGAATCTTCACCACATATGAGCGGCGTGACATGCGGGCATAGTCCAGTGCACTGCGATCCTGATAATCGCGGGCACTGACGTCACTGCCCGCTCTAATAAGAGCGCTGATTACCGGAGTAGAGTTACCGCTATTAACTGCCATAATAAGAGCTGTTTCTCCCAAATAGTTCACATCGTGCACATCGCTGCCCGCTTCGACTAAGGCCTCAATAATTGCCGCATGAGGGTTGTGGTTGGCTGCCAGCTGTAAGGCAGTCGATTTGTACTGCGGCTCTCGCTGAAAAACATCGGCTCCCAAAGCAACCAAAGCTTTAATGATAGCGGCGCTGGAATTAAACAAAGCGGCCCGCATCAAAGGTGTCAGACCAAAGGAGTCGGTAAGATGAACCGATACACCTTGGTCAATCAGGTTCTGTATCACTGTGGCATCTTGGGCATTGTCGGCTGCATGAAACAATTGCTCGTTTAGTGTTTGCTGATTCATCCGTTTCCTCCTCCTTCAGCATTACTCTGTGCTGTGATTATAACACGAGTAAAGAAGAAGCGTTACTTTCTTGCCCGCAGAAGCCATTGGTAGTACTATGGGCCTATGATAAGCACAGAACTGCTAAAACTGATACCAAAGGTTGAACTCCATAATCACCTGGACGGGGGGATGCGAGCAGCAACAATTATAGAGTTGGCCAAAGAACAGCAAATTCCCCTACCGGCGGCAACTGCCGATGAATTGAGCTCGTGGTTTGTTCGCGGCTGTGAGCAAAAATCACTGTCCCTCTATTTAGAGACATTTGATGTGACTCTTTCTGTGTTGCAAACAGCTGCTGCTTTAAAGCGGGCTGCCATTGAATCAATGGAAGATTTAGCTGCCGATGGGGTGGTCTATAGTGAAATTCGATTTGCCCCCATTCTCCATACGACAAAAGGGTTGAGCCTTGTTGAGGCTGTAGAGGCTACTTTGGAAGGCTTGGATGAAGCCAAACGCACCACAGGCCTAGCGTATGGTTTAATTCTTTGTGCCATGCGCAACCAAGACCCAGCTCTCTCATTGGAAGTGGCTAAATTGGCAGTTGCTTTTCGCGACCGGGGTGTGGTTGGTTTTGACCTAGCCGGGGATGAGGCAGGTTATCCGCCGAAAAAGCACCTTGAAGCTTTTCAATTTATTCGAAATCAAAATTTTAACATTACTATTCACGCAGGCGAAGGGTTTGGCTTGGAATCAATTTGGCAAGCGATTCAAGTCTGCGGTGCCCATCGTATCGGCCACGGTACCCGCTTGGTGGAAGATATGACAATCAACGGAACAACGATAAAAAGAATGGGTACGCTTAGTCATTTTATAAAAGACAAGCGTCTTCCCATTGAAATGTGTTTAACTAGCAATGTGGGTACCGGGGCAGCAGATAGTTATGAGAATCACCCTTTTGCCATTCTCTTTCGCAATAACTTCAGAGTCTTTTTGTGCACCGACAACCGTTTGATGGGCAACACGTCTCTTGCCAAAGAGATGGAATTGGCTGTGCGTTACTACGGCTTAAGCTTAAGAGATTTGGAAAAGATAACCATCAATGCTATGAAATCGGCTTTTGTCCACCATAACGAGCGAATCAGAATCATTTTTGATGTCATTAAAAAAGGGTATGCCGAACTCAGAAGCGAATGGGGCTTAACCGACTAAAAGCCCCGCCTAAATTGATCAAAAGGATGTATTCTCAATCTGATTATAAAATAGAGGTAGGCAAAACCAAAACCGGCAAGATGGGTCAAATGGGCCACTCCCCCACCAGATCCAGTAAGTTGATTAAAAACCTCCATCAACGTATAAATGCCGACCAACAGCGGAGCCCGTATTGGTAAAATACCAAACACAAAGATACGGGCATGAGGATAGAGGACAGCAAAGGCAAAGAGCACGGCATAAATAGCTCCCGAAGCCCCCATTAAAATCACATTCGTGGCTGAAAATACATACACGATGAACGAAAAAAGTCCCGATAAAAACCCAATCAACAAGTAGAATAATAAAAACTCTCGGCTTCCCAATTGTCTTTCCACCGGAGTGCCAAAAATAAAAAGTCCCAACATATTAAAGAGAATGTGGTTAAAATTGGCATGAACAAACATATAGGTAAACAACTGCCAGAACCAGTAACGGTGAAAAACAAGGCCGGGAACTAAAGCTACATACCCATACATTCCTTGATTCAGTTGCATCAGAAAAAAGACTAAGACATTAATAATAATGAGTTTCAAGGTGACATTACTGTAGGTGTAGCGGAACTTTCTATTGATTAATGATGGCGCCATAACATCAACATAGCTATCTAAAGGACCTTCGTCAATTGTGCAACAGTTGCTCAAGAAGGCTTTTATGTGCATTTTTTGCACACCTCTTTTTACCATAGAACAGGGAAATCTACCTCAATTCCCCTATTTTGCACCTTGGCACGCTTTTTGCTTATCATTTTGAACAGAGCAACAGTTTTTTCATACCTCCTTTAGTGTGATTTCCTTGGAGGCCAGCGGAATTTCTCTCCCCACCCATAACCCTCCCGCTGGCTTCCCCCTTTTTTTATCCCTACAGGCTTTTATTCTTTTTTGGTATGATACACCCATGGCTAAAAACCGTCGTGATATTGCCGACTTTTATACTCTTCGGGCTAAAAAAGAGGGCTATCCTGCCCGCTCTGTTTACAAACTTGAAGAGATTCAGGCTAAAAACTCCATCATTAAAGCAGGAGATACTGTTTTAGATGTGGGAGCAGCTCCCGGGTCTTGGTCATTGTATGTTCACAGAAAACTGATCAAAGGCAAAGGGACCATTGTGGCTGTTGATTTAAAGCCTCTGGAACTCGATTCTATCCCGCCAACTATTATTAGTTACACCGGAGATGCTTTTAGCCCTGAAATTCGTAAAAAACTGATTACCCATGGTCCGTATGATGCAATTATTAGCGATGCAGCTCCCGCTACCACCGGTAATAAAACCGTTGATACTTCTCGCAGTGAATACTTGGCTGACCACGTTCTCTTATTGGCAGAGGAGCATCTTAAAGAGCATGGGAATCTTGTTATCAAGGTATTTCAAGGGGGAGGCGAAGTTCAGCTGTTACAACAGATGCGCCGGATGTTTAAAAAAGCCAAGGTATTTAAACCCCAAGCAAGTCGTTCAGATAGTTTTGAAATATTCCTTATCGGATTGGATAAAAACTAGGGGGCCTAGGGCCCCCCATCTCTTAGCGTGATAAAAGCGTGTTCAGTCGTTTCACAAAATCGGCGGGGTTTTTCAGCATCACCCCTTCGTTAATCAAAGCTTGATCCAACAAGACACTGGCCATGTCTTCAATAAACTCTTTGTCTTCAGAATCGGCAATCTTTTTGACCACCGCACTGTCAAGGTTGATTTCCAAAATTGGGGGAGTCTCCGGCATATCGGTTTGCCCCATGGCCTTCATCATTTGCTGCATCTGAACTGACATATCATCATCATCAACAACAACTACTGCCGGCACATCAACAAGGCGAGTGGAAGCAACAACGTCTTTAACTCTCTTATCGAGGGCTTTTTTGATTTTCTTCACGACATCTTTGCCCTCTTTCTTTTTCTTTTTGCTCTCTTCTTTATCGAGCTCATCAACAGCTCCCGCTTTGTTGATCGCTTTTAGCGGCAGCTCTTGGTAGGTGCCAATAGAAGGAACAACAATGTCGTCGATATCATCGACCATCAGTAAGACTTCCAAGCCCTTCTTTTTATACCCATCCAAAAGCGGGGAGCGACGAATTGTCTCTTCTGTTCCCCCTGCTAAATAATAGATGGTCTTCTGCTCAGAGCCCATCCGCTCTTTGTAAGCCGCTAAGCTGGTGTATCCGTCCACTTCACTACTTTTAAAGCGGACCAAATCGAGTAAGGTCTCTCTGTTGGCATAATCGCCATACAACCCCTCTTTCAACGGGCGGTTAAACTGATTAATAATCTTCTCATACAGCTCAGGATTCTGCTCCGAAAGTTTTTTCAACTCGCTAAGAATCTTTTTGACCGAAGCAGTTCTGATGTTGCTCATAATCCTGTTTTGCTGCAAGATTTCTCTGCTGACGTTCAAAGGCAGGTCTTCACTGTCAATTACTCCTCTGACAAAGCGAAGATAGGTGGGCAAAAGCTCTTTTTCATCATCGGTGATATAGACCCGCTTCACATAAAGCTTAACCCCCGGTTTGTAATCGGCATGATACAAATCAAAAGGAGCATTGGCAGGGATGTAGAACAAGGTAGTGTAGTTGTTCACCCCTTCGGCTTGGGTATGGATATAATAGAGGGGGTCTTCACTGTCATAGGAGGTGTTTTTATAAAACTCGTTGTAATCATCGGCACTTAGCTCGCTTTTGTTTCTTCTCCACAAAGCAGCAGCACTGTTGATTTGTTCAACTTTATGAGTTGAACCGGTCTTCTCTCCTTTATCATCATAATCGTCCTGATCATACGAAAGGAAAATGGGGAAAGCGATGTGGTCGCTGTAGCGCTTGACCAACCGATCAACAGTCCAGCGGTTGGCGTACTCGTGGCCCTCTTCATTCAAATAAAGGGTAATAGTTGAGCCTTGGCTCTCTCGTGATGCCTCTTCAAGGGTAAAGATTCCCTTACCGTCACTGGACCACTTCCAGGCTTCTTCACTGCCTGCTTTGCGACTGACTACTTCAACTTTTTTGGCAACCATAAAGGCGCTGTAAAAACCGACGCCAAACTGTCCGATTAAATTGGAATCCTGTTTTTGTTCATCCGAAAGGTTTTTCAAAAAGCTTTTGGTTCCCGAGCGGGCTATAGTACCCAAATCATCAGCAAGATCGTCTTTGCTCATGCCAACGCCGTTATCGCTGATGATGAGAATTTTCTCTTTCTCATCACTGGAGAAAGTGATATCAATTCTCGGCTCAAAAGCCAGCTCTTTAAACTGAGTGTCGGTGAGTGTCAAATATTTTAGTTTATCCAAAGCATCGCTGGCATTACTGATTAATTCCCGTAAAAAGATCTCTTTGTGCGAATAAAGAGAGTGAATGATAAGATGCAATAATTCATTCACTTCCGTCTTAAATTTTTTCTTTTCCATGAATTCCTCCAAAAAGGGTGGTGTTACCAGACATAACATAGTCAAAATTTGCCTTCTGGGCAACGTTATTGTTAACAACAGGCCCTTTGTGGGGTACACTTCTGACATGCAGTTTTCCCAACCTTCAGCAGCTCGGCAACTAAATAGATTACGAACGCTCAACCTAGTGGCAAAAGAAAGGGAGCTCAGCCGAGCCGACATCGCTCGTCTGCTAGGCCTTAGTAAAGTCAGCACCAGTGAAATTGTCGATCAGCTTATCAAAGAGAATCTCTTAACAGAGGCAGGCATCAGACCAACCGATAAAGGGCGTCCTCCCATTAATATCACTCTTAACAAAGATGCCGCTATGGTATTAGCCATCGATATTGGCTCCAGGAACATTTCTGTGGGTATCGTTAATCTTGGCGGAGAAATCAGGCGTTTTGAACGCCTTCCGTCTCCCGTAAAACCCAGTGCCGAAGAACTGGCAGCCTTAATCATTCAGCTATCACAGAAGTTTCTTGCCCGCATGAAAGACCCCGATCTAATAAAAGGCTTAGCTATTTCCATGGCAGCTGAAATAGAGGGAGCAACCGGAACTATTCTTAACCATCCGCAGTGGCAATACAAAGATGTTCCGCTCTCTTTTGCTTTGAAACGACACCTTCGGTTTCCCATTCTCCTTGAGAACAGCGTTAAAAGCCTCATCCAGGGAGAATTTTGGTTTGCCAACCTTGATGCACAAACCAACTACTTGTATCTGAACTGGAGCGACCACTTAGAAACAGTCTTTCTAAGTAAAGGGAAAATGTTCCCCTCCGTTTCCCTGTTTGATCATATGCCAACTAGTGGCTCTAAACGGTGTTACTGCGGCTTATACGGGTGTCTTCACACAACGGCTTCTGTCAAAGTCCTCACCGAAGGGACAACACTAAAAAACCTCCTTTCCCAAGACCATTCTCCCTCTCTTTCGCACGCTGCAATTCTGATGGGGCAAGCCTTAGTCCCTGCAGCTCTGGCCCTTCGACCCCAGAAGATTATTATCGGAGGGCCAATGTCGATTCTTCCTGAGCGCTACTACACGGAGCTAAAGCAAGCATTTTGGCAACAAGCGACTCCACTTTTGACCACAGAGATTGAAAGAAGTTCATTAGGAGAGCAGGCAGGGCTTCTGGGAACAGCAGCCATTGCTTTGGATGAGTTTGTCTTTAAAAGAAGTGTTCTTGAACAACTGAAGGGACAGCGCTTGGCTTAAGACAAAAAAATACCGCCTCCCTTGGGGGAAAGCGGCACCTCCTTCAGAGGATAAGGAGCGACCTTATCTCCATGCATCCCGAAGCAGCTTCCGTTCTGCTTGAGAGCAACCACGGAAGTAATTATGGCATGGTTTTTCTCAGAAAGAAAGGGCAATTTTCATAACTTTTTCTACCGTCTTTATTCGGCTGAAAGTGATATCGTAATATTTGACTGGTAGGTATCAGTAGCAGCTGCTTTCATTGCAGCGGCAAACCCAGCATTGGTAAGCTTTGCCGAAAAGACTTTAACGACATTTACCGGACCAGCGCCCCCACCGGAACTAACTATCACAGAACTGCCAGAACTTCTGGTAGTTGGAACAGAAGTCTCTTCACTTTCGTTGCGCTCATACAACAGGAACGCTATTTCATCGGTTACTCCAACCTCCGAACTCTTAAGCTCATCGTAGGAATAGGTAACAGTATGGGATGTTTGCTCAACAGGAGGATTGTCGACTCGCAAGGACCATTTGCCAATATCAATCCCCAGCCCCCCGGGTTGTAGGTCTTCAGATAGAAGATTAACTGATTCAGTTTGCAAGGATTCCACAGTAAAGTAGAGGCCTGCTATGATCTTCCCTTTAAACTCAACCACCCCAGAGCCAAGTGTCTCATCTGCCCATAAAGAGGTGAAAGATACAGCAAGAATAATCAAAATAACAATTACTTTCTTTCCCATTTCATCCTCCTTAAAAGATTTGACAAAGCACCCCGCAGGGTGCTTCATCCAGTGTATAACGAAAGGGAGTTTTACTCAGTGGTGAGCGTAACGGTAATCGAACCAGTATAATTTGCAGATGCCGGAGCTCCAGGTGCAATTGCATCCAAAAGTTTTACCGCAATATCTCTGGTGATATTATTATTTCCTGCCGTAGCGTCAAATCCGGTTTTACCGTCAACAAGAGGCACAGGAGTTCCATCATCAAGCTCAATCACTTCAAATGGAATTGGTGTTAAAGAACCAGATGATAAGTCAGTAGTTGCATAATTAACAGTATAGTTCCTCACTCCTGCTTGGTTAGTGGCCAAAAACACCCAACTACCAAGCACAACTCCATCGCCTTCTGGCTGAACATCTTCGTTGTTTATTAAATCAATTGGGACCGAATTTGTTTGATTGACGGTAAAGGAGGCTGTACCTTCTCCAATTTTACCATAGACGTTCAAAGACCCAGATCCAACATTTTCTGCAAATGCTGCAAACAGTACCACGGACAGTAAAAGTATCGTAACAAGAATCTTTTTCATATTCTCACCTCTCTTCAGTCAATAACTGTAACTGTAATGTACAACCAACCTCAACTTATGTCAATAGACGGATATTATTTTCAAATATATTTTGGAATATTTTTAAATAATTTTGCTAATTCGTTAAATATCCACTAATTATAATAAAATTAAAAGCTTAGTCCATATGTCACCACATGACAATTTATATACAATAGAGCCCCAAATTACACAAATTTGTTAAAAAAATAAGCCTTACCGATAGGTGTATGCTTCTTACTCAGATAACAGAGTAAAAGAAATAGTTGTCATATAGTCGACACTGGGAGGATATAAGTTAGAATCTGTTCTTTTAATCATGATGGGACCGGTATTATCTTCTGCTTTATAAATACCATTACCACCAACTTTCACCAACGTTTTAAAAAGTGCCCCAGAGTCTATCCAAGAAGTACCGTTGGAGACTTTATAAGGAATTGAGATACCAGCCATTAAGGGATCTGTAAATTCATCGTAGTTAATATGTAAAGAGAGCTGAGCATTTGTATTGGAAGAGACAGACCACTGCCCTACTTTAATGCCATCTCCAATTGCATCATATAAAATATC
This sequence comes from Sphaerochaetaceae bacterium, assembly GCA_050950025.1. Lineage (GTDB taxonomy): Bacteria > Spirochaetota > Spirochaetia > Sphaerochaetales > Sphaerochaetaceae > JBMNGW01. The sequence goes on from JBMNGW010000010.1 coordinate 17,999, forward strand.
GCCAGAATCCAAAGGAATAGCATTACCGGCTCCAGGAGAAGAACCAACCAACTGGTTAATATCCAAAAGGGACTTAGGTGCCACAATTCCTTTCAGCTGCAATGTGGAAGTAGCAAACGTTACATCATCTGCTCCTATCAATGAGGTTGCTAAAAATAGAAAAGCTAAAAACAACACAACCTTTCTTTTTATCATGGCTAAAATATACGTTCTTCACCAACTTATGTCAACAGAGGCGCGTTACATTTGTAGTAAAATTGTAAACCCAACCTAATAAACCACGTTATTCTTTTTAATATAAAACAATATTAAAAAAACTCTACAATAAAGTTGTTACATAAGTTGATAGCATTATAAAAAAACAACACCTCCACCACCAAGCAGAAGTGTTGCCCAGATTACCTCTTCACATAAGAAGCAGTGATTAGCCGTTGCGCATAAAAAAACCTGCCGCAACGCAAGTCTCGTATTCTAACTTAATGTTATATGTACTTAAAGTCGGTAAGGTAATAGTCAAGCATGTAGCCTAAGTAGCTACGCAGTGGCAGCATGCAAAACAGTTCATTGATCCACAGTGAGAGGTAAAGCGGTATGATCGACCTACTCATCCCATGCTAAGCTACTAATTTCATAGAAGTAACGGTGCAGTAGCAGTTTGTGTAGCTAAGTCACCTCTCATTCCAATTCGCACTGTAATCTAATCGATAGTATACGGAAGTTGTGCTCCAGTCTCTACGGATTACCGAGAGCAGTTGCCAGCATTATTAAGATTCTATAGCCACGTAGCGGTTTTGAAATGCAGCTCACATAGGCAGAAAACGCTTGGTCCCAGGCCCTGTACACGATTTTCCAACGCACCAGGGTATAAACAATAATCTCAGCGGCATGTTACATGACACAGTACCTTCAAATGCCGCCATTAGATGTAGTAAGCTGTAAACTAGCTCATTCTCCAGGGACCGGGCAGCGGTAGCTGCAAACACCACCCCAACCACAAGAAGTGCCAATATAATTGCAATAGCTTTTTTCACTCTATTCTCCTTTCAGACTTTTAAGGTCCTTTCTTTTTCTCTTTTACTCCAGCTCTTGTGGAGGATGTCTACACAATACTAAAACTCTAAACTTATGTCAATAGATAAAAGAAAAAAATTAATTAATTTTTGAACATTTTTAAAGAATTTTTGTTATTAGTTGTGTTGTAAGGTTTTAATTCTTTTATATTTTTTCTCTCTTATGACATTTTTGGGCTTTTTTCTTAGTTATTTGGTGTTTCCTTCAAATACTTGTTGTTGGTGTTCATCCTTTTTGCTCATCTTTTGGCTCTCTTATGACACTGGTTGTGTCACTTCTTTCAGATACATTGCCAAGGTATCGGCATAAGAAGCCATGACATCTCCTAGTTGCTGGGAGGGTCTGATCGTATTTCCTTTACCTGCCAGATGGACAATACCGCTTACCGGTTGATTAGCTCCTCGAAGACCCAAGGGAATGTGAATCAGCCCCATCATCTGAGCATAGTGAACCATAGAGTCAATTGTGAATGCCCCTTCAGCAATACTGTAAGAGCAGCTGGTAAAACAGGCAAAATAGCGCCCGGCTAATTCTCGTGATTCAGCTAAAGGATACGTAGCATCCATAAACGCCTTCATCTCTGCCGAAATATTGCCAAATGATGTGGGACAACCCATAATCACCATCTTGCTTTTTTGCAGCGTTGAGACACTGGCAATGGGAAGAGCTTGAATCTCTTCGTAAAAATCATTGGCCGTATCGCTTTCATTGGCCCAAATGTGGAGATCTGTATCTTCCACCCGATATAAACGGGCATCAACGCCCCGCTCTTTCAACAGCTCCTGAAATGCCTCTGCAATGATGTAGCTGTTACCGTTGACACTGTGAACTATGATTGAACATCGAGCCATACTAAAGCTCCTCCTTCCTCTGTAATGTACTATTGTTAAGCTTTAGCACCAAGCGTTGTATCTTCCATCTCGCTCAGAGAGAAAGACCTCGGTGCCATAAGCTTCGCTTAAGATTTCTTCTTGCAAGACTTCGCTTTTGGGTCCGTCTGCTAAAATACGCCCCTCTTTCAGAATAATGACTCGCTGAATTTGGCCAATTATTTCTGATAAATCATGAGTTACTAAAATCACTGTTTTACCTTGATCTGTAAAAGCCTCAAGAGCTTTTCTGTAAGACTTTTTTGCCGGTAGATCTAAATTGGAGACAGCTTCATCAAGGAGCATCACCAGCGGATCATGAACCGTAGCCCGTGCCAAAAGAACCCGCCTGGCCTCTCCTGAAGAGAGGTTACGCATCGTTTTCTCCTTTAAATGAAGAATGTTCTGCCGCTCTAAGGCTTGAAGAGCTTTTTCTTCCATTTCTTGGGTTACTTGATGGTGAAAATCGAGTCCGATGCTACTGAAAAAGCCTGAAAGAACAATATGGTACGCTGTATAGCTGGTGGTGCACACATACTGTAAGGCTGCCGAGACAATGCCCATTTTTTTACGGAGCTCCATTACATGCCAGCGCTCTTTGCCAAATAATAGACGGTGGCTGTTGGGATTATAAATGGGATGAATCTCTTCGCTAATAACTTGCACCAACGTTGATTTACCCGCCCCATTGGGCCCAATAATAGCCACATGCTCTTTATCTTGGATGCTTAAACTAATGCCATTTAAGATAGGTTTGCCCGACCGGCGTACGGTAATATTGTACAAATCAATAATGGGCGTAGAGCTCACAAAAAACCTCCGTGTATTTTCCCCAGCATACGGGTCACGGAGGCGATTTGCAAGTAGCCTGTATTAGGCAAACGCGGCTCTTTGTAGCCTTAAGGCGTAAGCCTCTATTCTCTTTTTCAAATCGGTTAGGTTTACCAAAACCAAAGCTACTGCCAAATCGGTTTGACCGTTTTCCAAAGCTTCGGCAATGTATTGATACTCGCGTACCTTTTTCTCGTACTCTTCAATTGTCATAGCACTGAAAGTCAGTGATTCATCCAATAAAGGGGAGAGGTTTTCATAAATAGCATCTAAAATAATGTTGTCGTTTGATTTAACTAAGACTTTGTGGTATTCGCTTTCATGGCGACGAAACTGCTCAACAGCTCTGGTCTCTTTAGCTCTAACACCGGGTAGCAAATTTTCCATATGGTCGGCAAAAAAGCAGAGTTGACGGACCACTTCTTGGCGCTTGGGGTTACGGGAAAAATCACGGGCAGCTGAAACTTCAACACTTGTTCTGACTTGAACCAAATCCAAAAGCAATTTGATGTCACTTGATCCGCCTCTAATAATAGAGTCTGTCAGAGAATCGACAAACTGATCAAGACTGTTGCTTTTTACTGTTGCTCTTCTTCCTTGACTTACCGATAAAAGGCCCTTAGCTTCAAGCTGTTTAAAAGCTTCACGGATTGAACGGCTACTGGCACCGAACTTGTCAGCAAGGACACTTTGAGAGGGGAGTAGCTCGCCGGCATTCAATTGCTTGGTAAGAATCAAGTCTTCCAAATAATTGGCTATCCGTTCCGATTTTGTACGCCCGGGCAGCTCTTGTTGGTTAATGCGCTCTTTGGTATTCAACTGCTGGTTCTCCTTTATAATAAGCACGGGTGCAGGTGGGCACTCATGCCAAAATAGTTCGCTCAATTCGTCACCAGCTCAAACGTGACAGTCCCTGTATAGGTGCCCGAAACTGCGTTGTCATAGGAAGTCTGATCAACACTGAGCGATATTTTATAAGACGAAGAGGTCGGCGAAGTCATGGCTCCTTGGTTCACTAAGGTTTGCTTCCCACTTGATCCGGCTGCTCCTGTGGTGGTCACCGACTTATTGTTCGCTGACACTGTGTAGTTGATATAAACATCGGCTTGCCCTTGCTCGGAGCTTTTCATGGCAGTGGCATCCATCTTCAGAATATAACCGCCACGGTTGTTGCTCAATACGCTAATCCAAGCATCGAATGTTTGAGAGCCGGAGGCAGTCACTTGCAGACCACTGAAAGAGGTCAGGTTATTGAAAGTTGTTTTGTTGGTTCCCGTAAATTGAGTTGTGCTCACTTTCATCAAATTACTGCCGGCTATAGTGGTAGTCACATCAAAGCTGGTATCAACAGGAGCAGATGTTAGTGAAGCTATGCCAGTTACTACGATGAGCAAAAAGAGCATCGTTCTTTTTATGTATTTCACTGCCCTCATATTCACTTTGTTCTCCATATTCTTTTCTCTTTCTTCACTCTTAACAGCCCCAATGTACTAAAACTTTCAACTTATGTCAATAGATACGGCCTTCCTTTTTAAAATAAATGCAAATATATAAAGAAGTGTATTTTATTTGTTTTATAACAACAAGTTACTTATTTTTACAAAATACCAGCCTATGACATTTCAATCAGATTGTTTTCTTTTTAGAAGTAAAACTATTGCCACATTCTTATAAACCAGGAGTTTACTTGCTTTAAAAGAGGACTCTTATGTCAAATGTATGCTCTCTAGTGAGTAGTAAAAGTAGCCACGATAGACCCTGCGTAAGAGCCGGCAAGCAGGCCCGTTGAGCCAATCGCAGTCGAATCAACGGTGATACTCAAGTCAATCACTGCCCAAGCTACATCGGTCAAGCCGCTAATCGATGCGGCAATAGCTTTCTCTACAGGTCCAATAAAAAGAGAAGGGGTAGAACCAAGATCCCAGATCAATGGTTCCATCTCTTCATAATGGGAGGAACGGACCACTGTTGAGCTTAGGACGTACGGAATTTTTGGAACATTCTCAACGGTAGTGTGTTCCAACGGATAGGCTTTTAAAGCAACGATAAAAGGGGTACTCAGGTTTGTCGCAATTACATAATGGCCGGCAGGCTGAGCTGTACTTATGTCCAAGCTAATATTCTCAGAATTGTCGCCAATAAAAGGGGAGCTAAGGATTGATGAATAACTTTGCAGGCTCGATGCATTTTCAGTTCTAACAAAGCCGTGCTTTAAGCTCAGTTCGATGGTTGTAGAAACTTGAAAGCTCTTCTCATCGGCACTAACTATAACAACTGTAAGCACCAGTAATAGAAGACAAGTCAACACTCTTTTGCGCATGTCCTTTTCCTTAAAAGATATACGATAAAAATATGATGACTGACTGTCGAAAAACATACCACGACTACTTTGGGGCGTCAACCAAATGAGATGTAGCTACCAAAGTAAAGAGAAATCAAATGGATTCCAACTTGCCGCGGATGGCAGTTAAGTGGACCAGTGTCAACGCTACTGCCAAATCGGTTTGTCCATGCTCCAAAGCTTCCACAAGGTAGCGGTGCTCCCTTGTCGATTTTTCCAGCTCAACATAGGAGTTGGTTATTTGGTCCATGCTCTGATAAAGCATAGGAGAGAGATTCTCATAAATCTTTGAAAGAATAATGTTGTCGTTGGAATCGATTAGGGTTTTGTGAAAGTTAAAGCAATGGCTGTTCCATTGGCGGAAGGCTTCGGTTTCACCTGCTTGCAAACAGGGAAGAAGTTCTTCCATTTTGGTCGTCAGTCCGTCAAGAGACTTTACCAATATGGAGCGCTGGTCGCTGCGAGAGAGTTCTCTGGCAGCAGAAACTTCAACCGTTGTACGTACCTGCATTAAATCAAGCAGCAATTTCTTGTCTGTTGTATGGTTGCTAATGAGCGTTGAAGAGAGGGAGGCAACAAATTGTTCCAAGCTATTGGATTTGACGACAGCCCGCTTACCTTGGCTAATTTCTACCAATCCTTTGGCTTCCAATTGTTTGAATGCCTCGCGGATGGAGCGGCTACTGGCTTGAAATTCAACAGCCAGTTCCGATTGCGAAGGGAGCGGATGGCCTGCTACATATACTTTGTTAAGAATCATCTCTTCTATTTTTCTGGCAATTTGAGCCGACTTTGTTTCTGCACTGAATGGAGTAATCATCTGAGTAAATCCCCTATGACGTAAGTATGGCACATTTTGGCCAAAAAGGATAGAGAACTCTTAGTTAGTACATAAGAGCAGAAGAGGAGAAGCATCAGTTGTCATAACAGGGGAATTCAAGAAAAGAACTGTTTGTAATTACTCCTATTTTGTGTTAATTCAATATAATAGCTTAAGCTTATAAATCGATGTAATACTATTGTTTATGGCACGTTATTGTTTTTTTAAGGCCATTTTACTAGGTACTTGCAGAATTATTATTTGCCCAAACTATTTACATAAGTGATACGTCTGAGTATGCTTTGCCCATGAAAAACAGAGGAAAACATGATAAAGCTCTTTTACAGGGCAGTTTCACTCTTCTTATACTTCTTACCTCTTTGCTGTGTTCCAGCTTTGGAGCTTTATTTGGAGCAACTCTGGACAGCGGCACTATTTTCCTTAATACCGAGGTTCCGGCTTCCACTACCTTTGAAATAACCGACACCTATGGAGCCCCCGTTTCCTCTATCCCCGTTACGTGGGGAGTCCCCATATACCAATCTCAAATTCGCCTTTAGTTACAGCGGAACCAATACCGTTTCACTTAAAATTACCAGTGCCAATGGAAGCGGCACCTCTTTGAGAATGAAACACCAGCAGCAAAACAACACCTACGTCGCTTATACCCTTAAGTTTGATTATGATGGACAAGGCTCGCAGCAACCTGCAGTTGTGCAGCACAATGTGGTCAAGAATCTGGTAAAATACCAAAACTCCTATGATAATCTAAGCGGATCTATGAGCATTGAAACTCCCGGAGAAACCCTTATTATCAGCGGCAGTTACAAAGACACCATCACCTTTTATATTACCGGCACTTAAGAGCGGTTCAACGTTTCCCTAAGCCAAGAAAACCACCGTTTCAACCTGCCGCGGGCAAAGCGGCTTTTAAAGTCTTTGCTTGCCTTAGCAATTGAAACATCTTTGTCTTCATCGTGTTTAAGGTTGTCCCAGTGGCGTACTACCCACAGATAGAGATCTCCGTAGGTTTTACCGGGAAATGAGCGAAGCAAGCGATCTTCTTTAACCTGCAACACAATAGGCAAGAAAATGTGCATATACCAAGAACGGGCCGCTTCTTCAAAGAGGACCTCCCCCTTCCTGTCTTGGTTGATATAATACTTGTGCACCAGGATGTGGTTAATAATCTCAGGATACCCACCGGGTGAAGAGAAGTTTAGAAGCGCCATATCCATGAACCGATCAAGTTTATAAAGGCGTAAAAACTGTTGTTTTTCGTAGGCGACAACACGCTTAGCTATTTGGTTGCGACTTAGCCCTCTTTCAAGGGGAATTTCTGTATCAAGCTCAACAACTTCTGCATCGATGAACTCTACTCCTTGAGCTTTGGCGACCGAAACTCGATGATTGCCATCCCGCACAAAATAGGTTTCTCCCAGTTTGTATACGCTGATTGGTGGCAGAGTAACTTGGCGTAAATGGGCCTCGTCGATACTTTGCCAGCGGGAACGCAGCATATCTTTGCGGGGGAAAAAGGCTAGGGTAAAATCATGATAGCGCCCTTCGCTGCCAATGACTTTATCCACGGGGATGGCCTGAATACCGCGGTAGGTCTCTGCTTTGGGCTTTAAAAGCTTAGTGACCTCATACAAAGAGAGCAATTCGTTGTTTTTCCAAGCCAAAGTCGAAAGGAGTTGCTGCATCCTCCCCTTGGCTCTGGCACGAGAAAAATCGTCTCTGCTTATTAAGCTGGGTTTGCTCATGTATCCTCTTGCAGCACATAACTGCCATAGACGTTAATAACTTCAGTATCGTAATAGCGACTCTGACGGACAGTGTTCATATCCAATAAATGGATATGCCCATGAATCAAATAGCGGGGTTTAAAGCGGCGCATGAACCACAAAAAGGCGCCAAATCCGGTATGACAGCGATCATCCAAATCTCCTATGCCGCGCGGAGGGGCATGGGTAATTAGAATATCGAGAAACCGGCCGTGGCGCAGCCGGTTGAAAAGAAGAGCCGGTATCATTTTGCATATGCGCCAGTACATTTGAAACTCGGTAAATTGGTTCTCTTGTGTATTATAACGTAAAGATCCACCAAGGCCTGCCAATAGCAATCCGGTTGATTTCTCCCGTTTGATTTTACCGTCAATGTAGGTACCCCCAAAACTCAGTTGAGTCGCCGAGACACCGTAAGGAGCAACATAGGGATCATCAAACAGGCAGTTCTTCTTAAAATGCTTCAGATATTCTATTTGATGATTGCCAAAAATAAAATAGAGCGGTTTGTTCAAAGCCGAGACAATAAACTCGTAGTAGTTTAACGGTAAGTCGCCTGCCGACAAAACAAAATCGACATCTTTATAACGCTGGGCAACTTGTTGGGAATAGACTAGAGGATCTTTCTCATCTGCAATACATAAAATGTGCATATGTGCATCATAGCATGAGAGTCATCGCCTTTCACTCTTTTTGCTTTTGATCAGGCCAAGCTGCCACAACCGCTTTTACTAAAGAGGAGAAGGTTGTTTTCACTTTTTGTCCTGTTTCCAAGACTTCTTGGTGATTAAGTGGCTGATTCAAAATACCGGCCGCCATGTTCGTTAAACAACTGATGCCCAGAACTTCCATACCGCAGTGCCGGGCGGCAATAACTTCGGGAACGGTGCTCATTCCTACCGCATCGGCACCCAATGCCCGAGCCAAACGCACTTCGGCATGGGTTTCAAATGAAGGGCCGGTAAATAGCTGATAAACCCCTTCTCGTAAGATGATGCCTAACTTGGCAGCCTCTTTTTTGGCCATCAGGCGCAAATGGGATGCATACGCATCTCCCATATCAAAAAAGCGGGGGCCTAATTCTTCAAGATTTGCTCCGCGCAAAGGATTGTCACCAACCAACTTGATATGATCGCTGATTAGCATCAAATCTCCCACATTCCAAGTTGCATTAACACACCCGGCGGCATTGGTTACTAGGAGCTTGGTAATACCCAACAGTCGCATCACTTGCACGGGAAAGACCACTGTTTGCATAGAATAGCCTTCGTAGTAGTGAAACCGGCCTTGCATTGCCGCCACGTTCCTGCCCTCTAATGTCCCAATGACAAGGCGCCCGGCATGACCGGCTACTGTTGAGCTGGGGAAATGGGGAATTTCAGAGTAAGCAATGCTGATAGCGTCTGTCAGCTCATTGGCTAAATCACCGAGTCCCGAGCCTAAAATAATGGCGATATCGATGTGTTTGGACTTAATACGACTGCGAATAAAATCGGCAGCTTCAGATAGGTTATGCATCATCGAATCAGCTCCTTTGATTATTGAATAATAAGTTCGACTTTAATGCCGCTTGTGTAGGCTCCTGCGGCAATAGAGCCTCCCCCTTGATTGACGTTGGAAATGGCCACTTCAAAATGTTTTTGATAATAGCCGGCAGGCCCTTTGGTAATATTGGAGATTTCAAAAGCATTGGCAACAGGCTGGTTATGGGAAACAGCGTTCACTTTATAAGGAATGGCAGCCCCGCCCCCTGATTTTTGAAAAGCAAATGTGCTGTTGGGATTTTGGTTGGGACTAACTTTAATTTTATAGATTTTGTTATTTCGATTATCAGTTGAGCTAAAGTTCACCGAACCAACCACCAGTGATGAATTATTCGCAGCCATCGAGATAACATCCACATTTGCTGCTGCAGGATACGAAACTACATCCAAGTTAGTAAACACCGGCTGACCGCCTGGGTTTGCATCCTTCTCCTTATAAAAGGCAAATAAATTCATTATGATTTCGTCAAGGAGAACTTGATCGCTTGTTCCGTAATCGGCATAAAACTGCATCCTCACAAACGAACTGTAGCTCCCTTTCCACGTATCATTAAGATTCATAGCTCCTAAAATAATACTTAAGTTCCCTCCCGCATTGTTATCATATTTAATGGGGACTTCAGTAGGTGATGTGCTTATTAAATAATCATGAGAGCCGTTTGGGTAGGTAGTAGCGAAATTGAATGACAAGCTGAAAGGGACCCTTTTTGAAGGATCTGTAATCTTAACGAACTCTAAATTTGGCCCACTTGAAGACATAATGATGCTTACATGAGGACTCCATCCGGGAATTCCTTGGTAATTTGGACGATTTCCCACCCATTGAATTGGTGCTACTTCGATTCCGCCCCAAATAAGTAGTTCCCCATTGAAAATCCCTTGACTGATCTGTAAATCCATTACTGTCTTGGTTTAAAGTAATAACATACCAATCGGGATTTACCGGAGCGCCAAACAAAAGAAAAGGGAAGAGAAGGAGAGTGAACATAAAGATATTTCGTTTCTTCATAAGACAAACATACTATGACATAAGTGTGTTTGACTAGAGGGTCGCACAGGTATGTTTCCTATCTTTTTATAAGAAAGATGATTTTATTACCCTTAATTGCCCCACTACTTGCATGAGAGAGGTTTCCTCTTATGACATAACATGGGCTTTAGACAAGAAGTGGTTGTTCAAATGAGACCGGGCGCAAATTATCATCAAGGACGCTACTCATATAAAAGCGATCAAGATTCAACTCAAAAGCCAAGCGTACCAGCAGATCTTCTCCTAGGAGGTTTTGTTCGCAAAAAAGGTAGATAAGAGCTTTTTCTGCCAAAAGGCCCGTTTTCAGGGAATTTAAATAGATCTGTTTGTGCGGATGATTTTCATACGTGCTTTTCATATGGCGATAGAGCTCAGAAGAACTTAAATCCCTATTCAAAGATTGCAGCTCTTTTTTCAAAGGGGCTGTCTCTCCTTTGCTAGCTTGCTCCCCAAGAGGTTTGAGCGTGAAAAACGTATACTCTTTAGCCGGTAAATAATGGTGTTCATCACAACGGGCACAGTAATTGGGATAAAGTGAGCCCTCTTTGTGAGTATCACCGCCGACAATAATCAGCGGATCAAAATAGAGAGCGGGGCACTCTTGGGAATCGACAGTGTAGTAGCGGTAGGTGTAAAAAGCATTGTTAAGGCACTGTTGATGTTCACAATACGCTGTTAAAGGGATGACATCGGTGGCAATATCGAGCATCAGACGCGCAGTGGAGTTAAAAATGTCACGACGGAAATTAAGAATCAACGTGGGGAAAATAAACAGCAGTCCTCTTTGCAGTGCTTGATTGCGCACCACATAGGCAAGCCGTTCATCAAAAAAAGAGGCTTCGTCAATAATAAATGTTCCTACGTGGGGGTTTTTGGCTAACACCCGTTCTAAATCAAATGAGTTGCGAATATGGGCGATATTTTCCCCACAGCTGATATAACCGCTACGATACGCCAACGCATCACTCGGATATTCTCTAAAGCGCTCCCCATCAATTTCGGAGCGGATAAAAAAGATATTTCTCCGATCGACTGAACCGCTGCTCGTTAGCTTACGTACCGCCTCCCCTTTTTTGCGGGCAATGGCACCATCGTGCCAAATACGAGAAGCAAATTCGGTTTTACCCGAACCCATTGGTCCGATAATAAGCACCCTTCTTCCCGAAGCAGTGAAATCAAAATGGGTAAACGTCTGGTGGACTGTTAGAGAGGGAAACCCCAGACTTTTAAGAAAATCATCGGTCGTTTCAATACGTGGCATCGGACGCTGCTCCTTGAATAATGGCAATGCCGCTACTGGTTCCCAACCTAGTAGCTCCAGCTTGGATCATCTGAAGCGCTGTTTCATAGCTACGCACCCCTCCGGCTGCCTTCACTCCCATTTCTTCTTTCACCTCTTCTCTCATCAACTTCACATCGGCAACTGTCGCCCCACCGCTAGAAAAGCCGGTGGATGTTTTGACAAAGTCGGCTTTAGCTTTTAAGGCCAATTTGCAGGCGATGCGCTTTTGCTCATCAGTTAGTAAGCAGGTTTCCAAAATGACTTTCAGTGTCCGCTGTTGGCACACCTCTTTTACCAAGCGAATATCATTTTCAACTGCCTCATAATCGCCATCCAGCATCTTTCCCACATTGATGACCATATCTATTTCATCAGAGCCGTCAGCCAGTGCTTGAGCCGCTTCACAGACTTTTGCAGAGGTGGAACCAGAACCCAAAGGAAAGCCGATGACTGTACAGACTTTCACTTTGGTATCTTTGAGCATATCGACGCAGTAACGAGTCCAACACCCGTTGACGCACACCGAAGCAAAGGAGTGTTCTGCCGCCTCTTGGCATAAAGCTGTTATCATTTTTTTGAGTGGCATTGGCTGCCAAAAGGGGTGTGATCTATATAGCGGGCAAGTTCTGCTTGTTTCATTGGCGACTCCTTGGCGATATTCGTGAGCTTGATTTTTCCCCAACTGTTGGCTACTGTCAACAACATGATACTACAAACTATCGCTGATAAATACCTATGGTTCCTTGTTGCCATTTTGGCAATCAACCTCTACCAAAGAAAAGCCTTTCCCCGCAGCCGCAACAAGCGGACGGCCACTTTAATCATGGCAGCTTTGGCTATGGTCTACCAAATCCTGATAGTCATTATCCTCAGCCAAGGATGGCCTCATTGGTTGGCTATTTTCGCTTTATTGATTCCTTTGGCACTGATTATCCCTTTGAAAACGCGCCTTTTTTTGTTCAGAAGGACCTGCGTACAATGCTCCGCTCCTTTAAACTGGCAAACCATCGTTAACTACGATGACAATCTTTGTCCAAATTGTTGGAACGAGTTGCACCCGGTTCAAGAAACTGAGCCCCAAGAGCCAGCTTCCGTCGATCCATCTCAGGCTACCGATGTCGACCAAATTGATTGGGATAGCTGGGAGCCCCAAGAAAAAGCGGTCCTCTGCTATGTCTTTGATGGTGATCAAGTCTTACTGATTGAGAAAAAATCGGGATTTGGTAAAGGAAAAATTACTGCCCCCGGCGGCCACATTGAAGAGGGCGAGACAGCTAGTGAAGCTGCCATCAGAGAATTGGAAGAAGAGACCCATTTAATCGTCTCTGAAGTAGAGTACAAAGGGACTGTCGAATTTCAATTTGCCGATGGACTGTCGATGCGAGGGCATGTCTTTTTTGCCCATTCATACACCGGAGAACCCACAGAAACCGATGAAGCCCGCCCCTTCTGGGCTCCGGTTTCAGATTTACCCTATGATAAAATGTGGGCCGATGACACTCTTTGGTTGCCCTTGGCACTGAAGGGAACCAAATTTACGGCCCGCTTCATTTTTGATGGCGATGATATGCTTAGCCATCATATAGATCTTTTAGACACATGAGTCTTTCTGTTTTGGGCTTGGGCAGCTGGTCACTGATTAGCGGCTTTTCCCACAACCAAAAACGCCAGGATTCCATTAAGACGCTGCATGCCGCCTTACGAGGCGGCATCAGACATGTTGACACTGCTCAAAGCTATGACAAGGGGCTAGCAGAACAGCTGGTAGGCCAGCAGCTTAGGGTGCTGCGCAAAGAAATCTCGCGCCAAGAAGTGCAGATTGCCACCAAGTTTTTTCTCCCCCAAGACCCCCAATCTGTTGAAAAATTAGTCCAATTGTCCCTTAAGCGGATGGGCCTTTCCTACCTTGATATCTTTTATATCCACTGGCCCTCCTCTTCTTTAGAAATCGGCCCCTATATTGAACAACTGGATACCCTGCGTCGCCAAGGAGTTATCAAAGCCATTGGTTTAAGCAACTTTACCCCCGCTTTAGTAAAGCAGGCACTGCAAGTAGCCCCTATTGATTATTTGCAGTTTCCCCTCTCTCTTTTGTGGATTCGCAGCCTAAAGGCCCTGTTACCCCTTGCTCACCAACAGAACATTCTCACCGTCGGTTACAGCCCTTTGGCAATGGGATTACTTAGTCGCCCACTTGCCCCTCTGAGTGCCAATGATTTCAGAACTTCCAGTTTTTGCTTTTTACCTGAGTACCAGAAACACTGCCAACAGGTGTTTGCTGTATTGGAAGAAACTGTCACTGCTTTACACTATTCAATGGCCGATGTAGCTCTGAAGTGGGCGATGCATCAAGGCCTCGATATCATCTTAAGCGGAGCTCGCACCAAAGAGCAGCTTCAACAAACACTGAATGCCACCACCCTTTCTTTGGAAAAAGAACACCTTTTACTGTTAACCGAGGCGGCGAACAGTTTGGATAACTGCATTGAATCTCAACAAGATAATCCCTTTTTCCATCGCTACTAAGATGGTATGCTTGGACTATGAGAGTTCCAATTCAAAGCGCCAGTGCCGAAATAGAGATCAAGCGCTCCCGCTTCATTGCCGTTGCCGAATACATTAGCGAAGCCCATTTAATCAAAGAGCGTACTTTGGCAATGCGCAAACACCATCCGGGAGCCAACCATGTGGTTCATGCTGCAGTGATGGGGAAAAAAGGGAGCGAATTTAGTCTTAGCGATGATCATGAGCCCAAAAACACTGCCGGCAGGCCTGCTTTAGAAGTACTCAAAGGCAGTGGCATCACTAACATCTTGGTGATGATCATCCGGTATTTTGGCGGAACAAAATTGGGCACCGGGGGCTTAGTAAAAGCCTATGCCGATGCCACCAAAGCGGTTCTTGAAGTCCTTAAAACAGAAGAACTGGTGGAAAAAACAGCAATGAAGCTGGTCATAGGCTATGATATCTACGAACAGGTGAAACAACTTTTAATTGAAGTGAACGCTGAAATTACTGAAGAATTTACCGATGAAGTGACAATAAGGTGCAATATCCCTCTTTCTGTGGCCCCTGAGATAACTTCTCAGATTACCGATTTAAGCAGCGGTAATGCCCGCATTACTGATCTACCTGCTCAATAAAACGTACAGCTATCGATAAAGCCCTTTCCACCGCTTCACTTTCTATGGCATCAGGGGTGTCAAAGGGGGTGTGGTAGACTTGGGCGCGATTTTTATTGTCCCACGGCATTGCCATTAATGTAGTCGCTTCAAAGCCTTTTTTTGCCGCTTCTGCAGCATCGGTGCCCCCGGTGAGAAACGCAATGGGTTGGCTAAAGGCTTCGTAGCCCATCGAGTGGGCAATGCCAACACACTGGGTAGCCATCTGTTGTGACAGCTGCACTGTTCCGTTGATATCGCTGGTTAAAAAGAAAAGATCTTTAGCATAATAGGGACAATCGACATTGAAGTTCCAAACTTTACCCCCCAATAATTTTTCATCGCCTTGGTGGGTGGTAAAAAAATCTCGTGCTCCTCTTAAGCCCGCCTCTTCTGCATCAAAGCTGGCAAAAATGAGCCTGGTGTGCTTCAGCTTGCTCTGCCTATTTTTAAAATAGTGGGCCAGCTCAACTCCCATGGCACTGGCAATAAGATTATCACCGGCTCCGGGTGTCCCCTCTTTGGCGGCAAAGTTCCAAAGCCTGAAAATCCAAGGCAGGGTAACGGTCAATACCACCAGGGCAATACCAAAGCCCATTGAAGGAAGGCGAAAACTTACAATGGCGCCTTTGAATATCTGAATAAGACTAAGGAGTGTTAAAGCTACAATGCTCCCTAAGCCGATGCTGATACGTAGCAGATACAAGTGTGGCTTGTCCAAATACAAGGTAAAGATTTTGGCGCTGTCGTGATGACCGCTGAATACCACAGTGTTTTTCACTTTTTGCTGAGGTTCAATCACACCATACACATTGATCCCCTCTGCTTGGGGGTAAAAACGATCAAGGACCTCTTTATAAAAAAAGAACTGCAAAACCATAATGGTCAATGAAGAGCCCATCAACATGAAGGAAAGCAGCCCCACAGAGAGCCAACTGAACACTAAGGCCACCGGATACAAAACGACCAAAATCTTAATCCAGCCTAAAAAGGCATCTGGGTGAATATCAAAGCTCTCCAAAGCCACCGAATCGCAGCTTTTCTTTAACTCTTCAGAGAGCCTGTGGGCTGTTTTTCTACAGGCATCGGTGCCACTAAGACGGCTGCCATGGTCATTAATAAGACGTGAAACGAGATCTAATGCCTGCTTTGCCATGAAGGAGGCGTGCAGCTTTTCCATCTTAACTTTGGCCATGCGATACCTCTGGCCCATCATCTAACGCACAGCCGCTGCGTGTCAAGTTTACTTGACAAAGCAAAGGGTCGTCATTATAGTGTGAAAGCTGATTGGAGAGATGTCCGAGCGGTCGAAGGAGGCGGTCTTGAAAACCGTTGAGGCGCGAGTCTCCGGGGGTTCGAATCCCTCTCTCTCCGCTACTATATTTCCGATCAGGACGACGCTTCCTGTAGGTTGATTTGGAGAGGTGCGAGAGTGGCCGAATCGGGCTCCCTGCTAAGGAGTTGTACTGGGAACGGTACCGGGGGTTCGAATCCCCCCCTCTCCGTTTTTTTGGTTTTTGACATGTGCATGGTCTTTTAACGTGTAGCCATAGCTCAGCTGGATAGAGCATCAGATTGCGGATCTGAAGGCCGGAGGTTCGAATCCTCTTGGCTACGTAAGCAACCCCTGGAGAGATGTCCGAGTGGTCGAAGGAGACGGATTCGAAATCCGTTGTACTGTTTTGCGGTACCGAGGGTTCGAATCCCTCTCTCTCCGCTACGGTGCACAATCAAAAGCTGGAGAGGTGTCCGAGTGGTCGAAGGTGCACCCTTGGAAAGGGTGTGGGCTCTCACAGGCCCCGGGGGTTCGAATCCCCCCCTCTCCGTTCCCCCTTGGTGTTGATGGTAGATTCTGTACTATTGCCAGTCGCCCAACCCCGTCAGGACCGGAAGGTAGCAGCGGCAAGCGATTTGGTGATGAGCTGCAGGCGATGTATCGGAGCCAAGGGGGTTTTTCATCTTAACCCCGCATGCTATAGTCCTACCTAGGAGTCAAGATGGCCTACGAAGTTACCGCAACAAGAAAGCGTCCTCAGCTGTTCGACAGCCTCGTCGGTCAGCAGTTTGTTGTCTCAACCATCAAAAATGCTATTGAAAAAGGGCGTTTTGCCCATGCTTATCTATTTAGCGGACCGCGGGGAGTTGGCAAAACTTCAGCAGCCCGTATTTTAGCCAAAGCTCTGAATTGTGTAGAAGGACCGACTCCGTATCCATGCGGAGTGTGCTCCAACTGTGCTGAAATAACAGCAGGAAATTCTACCGATGTCATAGAAATTGACGGAGCAAGCAACACCAGCGTTAATGACATCAGAGTCATTAAAGACGAAGTCCTATTCCCCCCGCAAAGTAGCCGTTATAAAATCTACATTATCGATGAAGTTCATATGCTCTCCACCAGTGCATTCAATGCGCTGTTAAAAACCATTGAAGAGCCCCCTTCATATGTTATTTTCATTTTTGCCACCACCGAAGCTCAAAAAGTCCCTCCCACTATTCGCTCACGCTGTCAGCAATTCCATTTTCAACTGATTCCGCTGCAAACCATTAAAGAGGTCCTTTCTCAAACAGCCAAAGAGATGAACCTTGAAGCCGAAGATGAGGCCCTTTTTTGGATAGCCAAAGAATCGACGGGATCGATGCGTGATGCCTACACCCTCTTTGACCAAGTCGTTTCTTTTAGCGGTGATACCATCACGATGGCCCAAATTGAGGATAAGCTAGGTTTAGCAGGCCTCGATAAGCTCTCTGCGATCATCGAACCTCTGGCAACAGGGAACTCTGAAGCCTCTTTGCTTGCTTTGGATGCTCTGTTGGAAGCAGGAGTTTCTGTTGAGCAGGCCATTAAAGAGCTGGCCCAGTATTTTAGAACTCTCTTACTTGCCTCCTGCGGTATTCGCAGTGAAAGCATTCTGGCAGTACAGCTGTCCCATATTCCGGAGCACCTGCTACATACCTACACAGAGGAGCAACTTGAAGCTGCTTTGGATCTCTTTTTACGATTGTATCGCGACATTCGCTTCTCTCTTAGCCCCCGCTTTGAGTTGGAGTTGGCAGTCAGTCGCCTCGCTAATCTGTCTCATATGGCCTCTTCGGCCACATTAGTGAAAAAAATGGAGCTTTTACAAAACCAGCTGGCAGGAAAAGCTCCTTTAGCTGAACCTAACCGGGCTCCCAAAGCAGAACCAAAACAGGTGCAACAAGAAAAACCGCCGGCTAAAATGCAACAAGCCCCCAAGCCGGTTATGGAAAAAAAACTGAGCTTAAATAAAGCAACTTTAGCGGAATTGACACAACTGGCAGCAGCCCAAAGAGACCAAATTGGCCTCATCTTTGGTCAAGCTGTCGACTTGGAGCTCAAAGAAGAGGTTTTACACATTACCTTTTCCAGCCAGTATGCTCTTGATTCGGCAAAAGCTCATCAAAAGGAACTGAGCTCCTTTTTAACCCGCCATAGCGGTTTTGAGGGGAATATCGTCATGCAAAAGCTGGTTAAGCCACCTAAAGCGGACAAAAAAGAGACTTCTGATAAACTAGCCGAGGATGTTGCTTCCCTATTTAGAGGCGAAGTTGTCCACCCATCGTGACGGAGGAAAAATGAATCCATTTGAACTATTTAAAAATATGCAGAATCTGCAATCTCAGATGCAACAGATGCAGTCTAAGTTGGAAGAGTTAAGTGCCACAGGCTCAAGTGGAGCAGGCATGGTCGAAATTACCATCAATGGTAAAATGGAAGTACAGTCTATTTTTATTGACCCGCAGGCCATCGATCCTGCCGATGCCAAAACGTTGGAAACTCTTGTTGCCGGCGCTTTTAATCAAGCCGTTCAAAACATGCAAGAAGAGCTTAAAGACCAAGCCCTCTCTCTTTCGGGAGCTTCGCGCTCATGACCCATTTAGAACAGCTGATTAAACTTCTGGCCCGTTTGCCCGGCATCGGGCCCAAAAGCGCTTCCCGCTTGGCGTATCATTTGATTAAAACAGATGCCGCTTATAATGAGCAGCTGGCAGCTCTTATCGAAACGATTCAACAGCGGGTTTTCCCCTGTTCCATCTGCGGTAGCTACACAGAAGTCGACCCTTGTCCAATCTGCTCCGACCCCACTCGAGATACCACGCTTATCTGTGTTGTTGAGCAGCCCCAAGATGTCATTACCATCTCTTCTAGCGGAGCGTATAATGGGTTGTTCCATGTGCTCGGAGGAGCCCTTTCTCCTTTGGAGGGTATCGGTCCTGATAAACTCTATTTTGGCCGTTTTATTAAGCGCATAGAAGGCGGCAATTTCAAAGAAGTTATCATTGCTACTAATCCCACTGAAGAGGGCGATACGACAGCCATGTATCTTAAACATCTGCTTAAAGGCAAAGAGATTGCCATAACCCGTTTGGCAGCGGGCCTTCCTATCGGTGGAGATTTGGAGTATGCCGATCGGCTGACATTAGCTAGATCGCTGCGAGGACGCGTCGATTTCAGCTCTTAGCGGATAGTATGTTCTTTTTTCAGTGTCTCATACGCTTGCTGAATTTCTTGAAATTTTTCAGTGGCAAAAAGGGTGAACTCTTCGGGCAACCCTTTGGAAGCAATAGTGTCGGGATGAAACTCTTGGCTCTTTTTACGATAGGCCTTTTTAATCTCTTCGGCTGTGGCACCAGTGGTGATTCCCAACGTTGCATACGCTTTAGTCGAAGGGATGGTAGAAAAACCATATTTTCTTTTTATGGTGTTTAGCTGAGCTTCGGAGATAGTAAAAATACGGGCGGCTGCTTGAATCAGTACTTCTTCGGACTGCACAATTGAACCGTCTGAAGCAGCTACAGCCACCAGTACATCCAGTATTAATTCAAGTAGTTCTCTGTCGTTGGAAAAATGTTCATACACCTGTTTGGCATACTGTTCAAAAGAGTTACTGTCGCTTAAAGCAGTTAAGAAAATGCGCATGGCAACTTCTTTGCTTTTTTCATCAAGGCGTAGTTGTTGGGTAATAAACTGCTCTACTTTCTCTTTCTCTTGGCGTAGCAGCCTCCCATCGGCCATGGCCATTTTAGCAAGCAAAGAAAAGGTGCCGACAAAAAAGAGCATTTGTGATTGTTCTAAAGAATCGAGGGAGCTTCTTGATTTACCGGAGGTTTGTGTTTTGAGAGTATCGGCTTTATCAAAAAGCGTCCCAAAAACAATTCCGGCTACCATTCCCAGCGGTCCGCCTAAAGCGAGCCCCAGAGTCCCGCCAATGATTTTTCCCAACCAGCCCATAGGTAGGCCTACAACTTATCGATGAGCATAGAACATTTGCCCGAAGGAATCGGCAATGTCTTCTTTTTCTTTTCTGCCAACAATTCAATGGTGAAATAGTAAAGCTTCTCACTTTCCAGACGGATTTCCCATCCTCGAGCCTGTTTATTGCTTAGGATTGTAATCATGTTCCGTTTCAAAGAAAGCCCTTCAATTCCCATCACTTCCCCCCCAAATTAGTCATTGTCCAATCAACCGTTTTACGGGGCAAAGAGATTGTCAAACCGATGATATCTTCAATCATAAGTGTGATGGTAATCAGCCCAACAAAGGGAATGAACCGCTTTTTAGGGAACCCAGGAAGAGTAGAACCGACAGCAGGCCCCTCTTTCAGAGGCAGGTATGCCTCCCACACGTCTCCCGACTCTTCTCCTTCGGGATGAAGGGTATCAAGAATAAAATAGAGATGACGAATGGCACATTCGCGGGCAAATTCAAAGCGCCCGTACTGCTCAAGTCCTTTGACAACCACAAAGGTGTTGAAAGGAATCACCGACCCTTTATAGCCATCTCCGTTTTCTGAAAAATCGGGATCGCTGACCGGAATGACGGGGAAAGGGTTGTCAGTGCCAAACATCTGCGGATCATCCAAATGGGCAATGAAACCATCAGCCCGCTCTTCATTGGGGATTTCGGCCAGCAGCGTCCAGTAAGAACCAATATGTTTGCGCTTAATTTGTTTCTCTTTGACATCCAGATCGTAATAGAACTTGTCCTCAGGATTCCACATCAAGGAGTTGATTCTGGTTTTCAAAGAGAAATAGAGCCGCTTGTAACGGAAACTCAGCTCTTTGTCGTTAAGAATGTCGCCAATAGCTGAAAGATAGAGAGCATTAACTGCCAGCTGAGCGTTGAAATCGACCGGGTAATACATTGTGGAGCGGTCTATGTTTCCCAACTGGCAAGCGGCAGGGGGCACAGAATAGAGCCCGTTTTCTCGCAAAAAGGTCTCCCTAAGCCAATCAAAATGGAGCTCTAAAAAAGGGACGACCTCCTTTAAGCGCTTCTTATTGCCAATCTTGTGATAAAAGCCATGCTCAACATAGGCAAAGATGGGGACACTGACCCCTTCAGGATTATCGGCGGGGGGAACAAAAGTTCCATTCTCCAGCGAATAGTCGCTGCGAATGGCACCTGAAGGTTCCTGCCGATGATAAAAATAGTCAATCATCGGAAAAGGAGAGTAGTGCTGGTTGCTGTACATAAGGAAAAGGGCCGACAAACAACTGTGAAACTGATTAAACGTCTTCTGATTCGGATAACTCAGATAGTTGCCCGCAAAACCGTTCTCCTTTGTCCCTTGCTCCCAAAATTCATCTATCCAAACCCAAGTCCTGTCGTACATGTCAACAAAATCTTGGTCATAAAAGTGTACCGATGGTACCATATCTTTGATCAACACCAACTCCTCGTAAACTCAATTGGAAAAACACGGATACACGCAGTATAAACAATACTATGAGTGCGGGCATTAGTCAAATACGGTCTCCCTCTTTCTGATGAATTTAAGGCCGTTTTTGTAGAGTTTGACCTCAATTGTACGACAACCTTGGGAAACTCCCTCCCCATCGGCGTGGCATACTAGCAGATCTTCTGCTGCCTCTATTTTCACTTCATCAGAGCGAATCATCGAGAATTTCTTACTTTTTAGCTGAGTGCCAGAGAAGAATTTCAGTGCATACCACAGTATCTTACTCCCAGCAATGGGGGTGTTGGCATAGACCACATCCAGCAGTCCATCATCAACTTCAGCTTTTGGCCCCATGATGAAAGTAGAGCCCATCCTCCTGCCATTGCACACAGAAATTTGCTGTGTTTCCAAAACAATTTTTTCTTTTTCCGTCGTGATTGTCAATGGCACTGCCTTTGGATAATTCAGCAAAACCTGTAAAAATCCCAGAAGATAGCTGGCCATGCCGCTTATTCGCTTGAAAGAAGAGGCCACATAATTGACCATCGGTTCAAAACCGATTCCCACTCCATTGATGAAACAACGCCCTTGAGGAAACTCTCCACCAAACAGCTCCCCATAATCGGTAGGATGCCACGTGTTTTGGGCAATCATCAAACAGGCCTGATCCACCTCTTTGGGAACCGTGGCAAAATAGGCAAAATCGTTGCCCCGCCCGATAGGAATTAAACCCACCGCAGGAGAGTGCTCAAACGAAAGCCCTTTCTCCCTGATTCCTTTGACCACACCGTTGACCACTTCATTGACCGTCCCATCTCCTCCTGCTGCCACAATGGTGTGACACCCATCGTGTACTGCTTGGCAAGCTAGGTCTATGGCATCAAGGCGGCCATTAGTCAAAACGATATCGACTTGGACACCCAAATGGTGAAACTGCTCTTCAATAGCCTTTTTATGGGTACGAACCTTCCCTTTTGCCGCTTGGGGATTCAGAATAATTCGGATATCTGAAAAAGCCATGGCTTTTCCTCTCTTTTGCTTAATAAAACACTATATTACTGCATTTTACTTCTGTAGCAAAGGGCGGAGTTAAGCAGATGCATGTTTTTCCCTTTTCAGCTAGGATGAAAACTATGACTGAAGCACAGTTTCTCCCTACCACCACCTCAGAGATGAATAGACGCGGTTGGGATTCCATTGATATCCTTTTTGTCTCAGGTGATGCCTATGTTGATCACCCCTCTTTTGCTGCAGCTTTGCTTGGCCGCCTTTTTGAATCACACGGCTACCGTGTTGGCATTGTTGCCCAACCCCGATGGGACCGCCCCGATGATTTTCAAATCTTCGGAGTTCCCCGATTGTGCTGTATGATTAGCAGTGGCAATATCGATTCAATGGTCAGCAACTACACCTCAGCCCGTAAAAAACGCACTGATGATGCTTACTCTGCTGCAGGCAAAGGGGGCAAAAGGCCCGATCGAGCTCTTATTACCTACAGCCATCGTGCCCGCCAAGCATTGGGACAGCAGGTTCCCATTATTATCGGCGGTATTGAAGGATCTTTACGCCGTTTTGCCCATTACGATTATTGGAGCGATATGGTACGCCGGAGCATCCTTTTGGATGCCAAAGCCGATCTTTTAGTCTATGGCATGGGAGAGCTTCAATGTTTACAAATCCTTAAGCGCCTTGACCAAGGAGAATCGATTGCTTCCATTACCGATGTTAGTGGAACGGTGGTCAATCTAAGTGGTACAACAGATACCTCTTCGCTCATTATGCTCCCTTCTTATGAACAAGTCAGCATGCGCGATGAAAAAAGTAATACCCCTTCCCCTGAAGGCAAAAGGTTGTATGCTCAAGCAACAGCTATCCAAATGCTGTATGAAAACCCTTTTGATCCTACCAAAGTGGGCCAAAGAAGCGGCGATCGCCTCATTGTTATGAATCCCCCCGCAAGGCCTGTAACTCAACAAGAGTTCGATACGATTCACACCCTTGCCTATACTCGCAGGTGGCACCCCCCAATATGATAAGCAAGGCGGAGTGCCTGCTTTGGCTGAAGTGCAATTTAGTATTACCAGCAATCGCGGTTGCTTTGGCTCTTGCACATTTTGTGCTATCACCAGCCATCAAGGCAGAATGATTACTAACCGTTCAATAGCCTCATTAGTACAAGAGACTAAAGAAATAGTAGCTTTACCTCATTTTAAGGGCAATATCCATGATGTGGGAGGCCCCACTGCCAATTTCCAGGATTTGGCATGCAATAGGCAAAAAACCCTTGGACCGTGCCAAAAAAAGTATTGCCTTGATCCAACGCCTTGTTCCTTATTGCTTGATTCGCATCCTGCGTATTTGAAGCGGTTGGAAGCGGTAAAAGAGGTCAAAGGGGTTAAGCGGGTCTTTATTCGCAGCGGAATTCGCTACGATTATTTATTGCAGGTCGCCGATGCCAAAACTCGCTCCCTATTTATAAACCGCTTGGCAACCAAACACACCAGCGGACAGCTAAGGGTGGCTCCCGAACATTGCGACCCTCAATCGTTGTCAGTGATGGGCAAACCACCTATAGAGCTCTATGAGCAATTCGTCAATGCATTTAACTTAGCCAGTACTCAGGCTGGCAAACAACAGTACTGCATCCCCTATTTCATAGCAGCCCACCCAGGAACAACACTGGATGCTGCCATTGATCTGGCCCATTACATCCGGCAAAGTGGCTTTATTCCCCAACAAGTGCAACAGTTTTACCCCACTCCCGGTACAGCTGCTACCTGTATGTATTACAGTGGCCTTGATCCAAGGCCGGGTAAAAACTTTGCCCCAGTCTATGTCCCCAAGGGTAAAGAAGCGGCTATGCAGCGGGCATTGATGCAGTTCAACAGAAAAGAGAATCGTCGCTTAGTTACTGAAGCTCTGGTTTTGGCTAAACGGACCGACGAAAAAAGCCTCTTATTCGGTCGCCGATTGCTACAAAAGCCAAAACGTGGTAGAGCCTTCTCATGAGTCTATCTGCTAGCAAAAAAGAGTTCTATCAACGCTTGGGCCTTTTGGCCTTTCCTATCATGTTGCAAAACTTACTGGTAAACTCCGCTTCGTTTATCGATACGATGATGATTGGCATGGTGGGCCAAGAGGCATTGGCAGCTGCTGGATTGGCTAATCAGATGTTTTTTCTTATCGCCCTTTTCTTTTTTGGTGTTTGCAGCGGGCTGACAATCTTCGTTTCCCAGTACTGGGGATCCCAAGACATCGATTCCATGCATAAGGTTATTGGTATCGCTTTAGCTATTGCTGTGGGCGGAGCCTTCATTAGCTCAGCAGTCTCTCTCTTTTTTCCCCAATCTCTGATGCGTATTTTTACCGATGATCCAGTTGTTATTCAACGGGGAAAAGAGTATTTGGTTGTGGTTGCCGTCAGTTACCTTTTTACGGCCGTTGTGATGGTTTTTTCCACCGCTTTAAGAAGCACCACAGATGCAAAAAGTCCTTTGTTAATTTCCATTGTTTCAATGAGTGTCAACATTGTATTCAACTACCTGCTCATTTTAGGCAAATTCGGCTTTCCCCGCTTGGAAGTCAAAGGAGCTGCCTTAGCTACTGCACTAGCTCGGTTGGTTGAAATGATTCTACTACTACTGCGGATGTATGGGAAAAAATCTCCGGTAGCTGCCCCTTGGAAAAGCCTCATTTCTTTTCCCAAGGGGCTTGCCAAGATGTATTTTATCACCAGCTTTCCTGTGATCCTTAATGAGATGTTCTGGTCGTTTGGCATCACCGCTTATAAAATTGCTTATTCGAGATTGGGCACTGAAGTCATTGCGACCATAAATGTCAGCGAGGCTATCAGCAGTCTCTTTTTCGTTGCCCTAATGGGAATCAGCAATGCCACAGCGATAATGGTGGGCAATAAAATAGGAGAGGATAACCTTGATGAAGCCTCTGTGTATGCCCGCCGTCTGACGTTCATTGCTTTTGGCTCCGGCATCGGTTTAGGCGCTCTTTTAGCCCTTTTCTCTTCTTATCTTCCCCTACCGTTTGGTCTGGGAGCTCAAGCCCACCTATTTACCTCGCGTACGTTAATCAGCTTGGGAATTCTTATGCCCATCAAATCGGTGAATATGGTTATCATTGTGGGGGTACTGCGCTCTGGAGGCGATACCCGTTATTCCATGTTTACCGAACTCTTTGGAGTCTGGTTAATTGGCGTGCCTTGTGCTTTTGCTGGGGCGATGCTCTTTCATATGCCCATTCATCTGCTCTACCTCTTTGTTGGATTGGAAGAGGTCTTTAAATTCATCGTCGGAGTCAACCGCCTTAAAAGTGGCAAGTGGATTAGGCGCATTGGCTCACTGCAAACTACATAGCCTCATAGCCATGCTAAATCACCTAAAACAAGGCATTTGAACAATTACAGGGTATCGTTGCCATTAATTGTTCTTACTGTTGCAATCAACAAAAGACACAAAGCTCTTTGTGTGCTACGATGAAACAGATTGAAGGAGCAACGTATGAAAAGCTTTGACGAACCTAAAAAAGTCTTGGAAGGCCTCCAAAACCAGCCGTTATGGCAGTACTTTTATGATATTACCCGTATTCCTCGCGAATCGGGCAACGAAAAACAGATGCGCCAGTATCTTGTCGATTTTGCCCTCTTACACGGCTTTTCCTATCACATAGATCAAACCGGTAACCTCATTCTCTATTGCCCTGCAACCAAGGGGATGGAGAGTCTGCCTTCAGTTGCTTTGCAAGGCCATATGGATATGGTGTGTGTCAAAGATGAAGGAGTTGATCACGATTTTGCCACAGACCCCATTATCTTGGTGCGCGATGGCGACTGGCTTAAAGCCCTAGGAACTACTTTGGGAGCCGACAACGGAGTAGCCCTTGCTTTGATTCTCGATCTCTTTAGTGACAAAAAAGCTCAGCATGGTCCTTTGGAAGCTATTTTCACCGTTGAAGAAGAGACAGGACTTACCGGTGCTTTTGGACTGGATGCATCGAAACTTAACAGCCGTCTGATGATTAATCTCGACAGTGAAGACGAGGGAACATTTTACATCGGCTGTGCTGGGGGCATTGAAAGCTCTTCTGTCATTGAACGTGATCTACAAACTCTCGATAGTGAGATGATTTTGTGGGAAGTAGCTGTTGACGGACTTAGCGGCGGTCATAGCGGAGCCGAAATCCACAAACAACGGGGCAACGCCATTG
Organism: Sphaerochaetaceae bacterium; assembly: GCA_050950025.1. GTDB lineage: Bacteria > Spirochaetota > Spirochaetia > Sphaerochaetales > Sphaerochaetaceae > JBMNGW01. Next base: position 44,656 of record JBMNGW010000010.1, read on the forward strand.
CTATTTTAGCTCGGGCTCTTAAAGAAATTGCCATGAGTATGGAACTACACATTGTTAGCCTTACTGGGGGAACTAAAAGAAATGTTATCCCCTCTACTTCTATGGCATTGGTAGCCATCCCTCAAAAACAGGCATCGCAGATTTTCTCCCTCCTCAAAAAAGTTGAGCAAGAGGTTCAAAAAGAGCTGGCATATGTCGATGATTTGGTACGAATCATAGGCTGCCAAGCAAAATCCAAAGAAAAAGAGGCCAGTAGCCTAGCGGTGAGTACCCGCCTTATCAACGCCTTACTGTTAGCTCCTCATGGGGTTTACAGGATGAGCAGCACTATTGAAGGGATGGTGGAAACATCTTCCAATTTGGCCATTATTAACACAACTGAAAAGGCGTTTGAGATTATCTCTTCTCATCGCTCTGCTTTAGCGTGCTCTAGGGACTTTGTTGCCAACCGTTCGCTGCTTGCTTTTGAGACAGCAGGAGGCAGTGGGTCGTTGTCAGGAGGATACCCGGCTTGGACTCCCGACATTAACTCTCCTATCGCCAAACACTGTGCTGCAGTTTGGGAAAAGACAATGGATAGTAAAGCCGTTATTACCGCTATCCATGCAGGACTGGAGTGCGGCATCATCAATTCGCTAGTTGAAGGGATGGATTCAGTCTCTTTTGGGCCGAATATGAAGGATGTTCACTCTACTGCCGAGCGGCTAAGCATCTCATCCACTGAAAAGCTTGCCACGTTCTTGCGTCAGTTACTGCTTACAATCGGCTCGTAAGTAATCGCAGCGTGCTCATCTGAGCTTTTCTGTGTTGCCAATCGCTCATATGGGCATCAAGCAGTTTCTTAAACTCGGTGCCATGATTAAAATGGAGTAAATGGGCCACCTCATGCAAAGCCAAATAATCGATAAGAGAGGGAGGCAGCATCACCGAGCGTAAGGCAAATGTAATGACTCTGTTGCTACTGCAGCTACCCATCCGCTTAGGAAAAGCCGCCATGCGCACTTCGTAAGGCTTGTTGATGCCCAATCGTTTAGCCCAAGAATCGACCAACGGTTTGTATAAAGACAATCCGTATTCGCCGTACCATTGCCATATTGCTTTTTTGATGGACACCTCTTTTGCTTGAGGCGCAAGATACAGATGCAGTTCATTGCCTTTGAGAAATACCTGCTGTTTTAAAGAAGCATCTTTGTAGAGGCGCAAAACGATCTCTTTGCCCAATACTAAAAAACGATCCCCTTCTTTATAGGTATGCTCTTTCAGTGGTTGAGGCAATACATGAACCCGGTGAAGCTGCTTTTGGATCCACTGATGCTTACTGTAAACAAACTCTTCTATGACCGCTATAGGAGCTTTGAGAGGTGCAGATACCACCACCTGCCCTTCATCATTTACTTTTAAGGCAATCGTTTTACGCCTAGAAGAGCGGATCAATTCGTACTGTACTTTTTGTTGGCGATTGCCTACACTTGCTTCCATGATTCTTAACCTTCAACAGGATATTACCTATACTCGTTTACTTGATGAACACCAGATGCCTCAAGAGGCTTTTGATGCCCTCTTAATGCTCTTAGAGACATTGGAGGCAGGCAGCGAGGGTTTACTGGCTATCACTGTTCACAGAAGCAGTGAAATGCACCACCTTCTTGCCAAGCACTCATTTGCCCGTTCAACTGCCGATGAAGGGGCTTCTGTTGGAACACTGGGCAAAGGAAGTTACCTCTTTATTCAATTACCCTATCCACTAACTGAAGGAGCTTTTTTAGTGCCGGCTCTCTACAGTTTTCTTCTTGCCGATGAATTCAAAACACAAGAACCTTCTCTTTTATACGTACGCCTTTATAAAGAGAGCCGTTTTGAAACTGCCGTACAGCTAATGGCTCCTATCCAAACCACAGGGGAATAAGAAACGGTCCCAACAAAGAGAGAATCATCCCGTGAACAATAGCCAACGGGACTGCTGTCTCTCCCAAACTCTTTCTCAAAAGTGGCAGCATCACGTCCATGCTGGTAGCTCCGCCAACACTAATAGATGAAAACGAAGCACTGCTAAAGGCGGCTAAAAATGGAACAAGGACAAAAGAGAACATCTCCCGAAACAGATTGGACAAAAAGGAGACAGCTCCCAAGCGCGGATCGCCTAGGCTGCTAATCATCACTCCCGATAATGAATACCATCCGAAACCCGAAACCATCGTTAGGGCTTGGCGGATGGTGTAATTGCTAAACAACGGAAACAGAAGAATTCCGGCATAAGTACCAATTATGGTTGCTAGCGGTAACAAAAGGATCATGGGAGAGCGCAATAACGGCAGCAATTCAATTTCTTGTTGCACCATCTGCATCCCCACAAAAAAGAGCATCAGATACAGTATGATGGTAATCAAAGAGTCATCAAACCAACCAAACCAAGGAGTCAAAGCTGAACCAAGAAGTCCCAAAAGAACAACACCCATCATCCGCAAGGGATTTTTAAGCTTTTCCAAGGTGATAGGCTGTCTTAATCGCGCACTACGACTGACTCGTTTGGAAAAGATGAGCCCCAAAAGAACAGCAGAGGCAATTGAACCACCAAGCACTAAAATCGTAGCTATAAGAGCATCAATGCCCATCATCAGAATATGCTCGCCAATATTGGGAATGCTTCCCGTATTAACTCCCATAAGAAATAGCAAAAGATATAAAACCACATCCAACAACACAACGCTGAAACGGTGAAACCGTTGTTTGCCCACCAGGAGGGCCGAAGCTGCTCCTATTGCTAAAAAGCTGAAAAGTTTTATCAGATAAACCACTGTTTGCATGTCCCTACCGTAGCCTAAAGGGGCTTTGTTGCTCAACTGGCTGTTGTACCTTTTCCCCCTGCCCGTTATATTTGAACGGAACTGGAGGAAAAGATGGTTATCAAGCGGCTAAGCGACACCATGCAGCAGCTGACCTGCGCCAACGGCAAAGTCATCACTCTCATCGGAACAGCACACGTATCGCAGCAAAGCGTGGAAGAAGTTGCCCAGGCTATTGAAGAAATTGAGCCTGATCGTATTTGCGTTGAGCTTGATGAAGGTCGTTACCGTTTGCGTCATGAGAAGCAAAACTGGGAAAATCTAAACCTCAAGACAGTTTTGAAAGAGAACAAAGGATTTCTTCTGTTGGCTAATATGGCTCTTTCTTCGTATCAAAAACGCCTCGGTGCTCAAATGGGAGTCCAGCCGGGGGATGAAATTATGAAAGCAGCTGAACTTGCCACGGAAAAAGAGATTCCTCTTTCACTATGTGACAGAGAAATTCAAGTAACGTTCAAACGTGCTTGGCGTCTTTCCAATGCCTGGAATAAAGCAAAATTGATTGCAACTTTGCTTGGTGCTGTTTTTTCCAATGAAACAATCAGCAATGAAGAGCTGGAAAAACTCAAAGAAACTGATGTGCTACAGTCGATGCTCGATGAAATGGCCCAAGAACTTCCCACCATTAAAAAAGTGCTGATTGATGAAAGGGACCAATATTTGGCAACCAGCATTTATCAAGCTGAGGGAAATAACCTTGTGGCTGTTGTTGGAGCAGGACATGCTCCGGGCCTCATCGCTTACATGGAGCAATTAGATAACCAACAAGTCTCTGCCGACTTGCAACCGATCAGCGATGCTCCTGCACCATCCAAAGCGGGAACGATTGCCTCATGGACAGTCATCATTCTCCTTTTAGGCTTAATAGCTTCAGGGTTTTTATTCAGCGGCTGGGACAAAGGACTACGAATGTTCCTGTACTGGTTTGCCCTTAACTCCTCTTTAACCGGTATTGCGGCTCTTCTTTCATTGGCTCATCCTCTTACCATTATTATCTCCATGCTTGCAGCTCCGATCACAGCTCTCAGTCCCACCTTGGGAGTGGGGATGGTTGCCGGTATTTTAGAAGTCAGTTTAAGAAAGCCGCGAGTCAAAGACTTTGAGCAAGTCAACGATGACATTGCCCGCTTCAAAGGGTGGTTCAGCAATAGAATTATTCATCCGCTGATGATTTTCATGACCACCAGCATCTTTGCCTCCATCGGCACGTTCATTGCTTTTCCGGTACTTATTCGCAGTCTGGGATCAGGGTGAGAGCTTTAGCGAACATTATTGTTGGATAAGTTCAACTTTGATCTCTGAGGTATAATTGCCGCTTGTCAACACAGTATTATTGTAATTCAGTCCTCTAATACCTATTTCAATCCATTCCTGATATTGCCCATCAATACCTCGATTAGTTAAGGGGATGGTAACAGCTTGGCTGTGAGTGCTCGGATACGTTTTTGATGTTACAACATAATAGGGAAAAGAAGTTGCCCCTGATTTGGAGAACAAGAAATTACCGACAGGCGGATTAGGTTGTATTTTAATATCGTAGGTGTTGTACCTAAGATCTCCGGTGGTAGAAAAATCAACACTGCCAACATTCAGCGTTTCGTAGGGTCTTGTAAGATAATAATCGAGGTTAATGTTACTGGCTGCTTGGTATTGATTCACGGCAAAGAAATAGGTGCCCGGCTCTCCTCCTCCCGGATCTTGTGAATCACCGTAAATCACTCCCGAAGAGCCGGTGTTACCAGGATCGGTAAAGGACCCCGGAGTTAAAATCGGAATATCATTACTCCCATTGACGGGAATCTGCTGCCCTTTATTGGGAATGGGACCGCCTGCATCTGCGACGTTCCAAGAACCAACAGTGGCATCTTTGCCAAGGGCTAAGCCAAACCAAGGTGAAAAACTGGAAGGGAGCGTGTAAACAGCTCCCGGTTGGAAAAAGGAAGCTGGACGGTAACCCACCACTTTATTTGCGTTTAGATCGTTATCATCTATGTTAACCAAATATAATTCTATGAAATAGGGATTTGCTTGAATTGTGTAAGCGCCGGCACCTATCACGGGCCTTAAAGCTCCTTCATACGCTTGGATTGTCGGAGCGGACCCATACCCGTTATGATAAGAAACCATAGCTAGAGAGAAGGTTTGGGTGGAATTAGGTTCATACCCTCCCCCAGACCAGCTTTTCATAGGTCCGGTCACTGTAATTCCGCGGGGCATAGGATAATCGCCTAACATGACCGGAGAGTAAATTTGATCTCCTTCTGTAGCCGTAACTCTAAACGTTCCGATTTTTGTACCTAAAACTGTGGGGCTTGTATAAGGACCGGGAGCTACAACAAAATTGATACCTGGTTCAGCAATGTATTCGGCGAATATTGCTCCAAATAAAAAGCTAGAGCCTATTAAAAAGAGCAGCAGTATTATAAAAAGATAGCGTTTTTTCACCATTTTATTCTCCTCTTCTGCCCTAGATCTATCCACTACCTCTACAATAATAGGGATAAATGCAAACGCCAAGTAAAGATACTTACTTAAATTCCTCACTTTTGCATCGTTTTCTCTCTTCCTACGTGAAAAAAGCAAAATTGCCCATACATTTTATCACACTTTCACCTTCATATGAGAATATACTGTTTTACTCCTTAGGAGCGACCTAACCTCTTTTCACCACAAAGCGACACACCAGAAAGTACCGCTCCCTCGTTTGTTAAAGAGGATATTCTCCATAAATTCTTTAGTTAGCCCTCATAACTAAATTGCCCCCGACGCTTCCTCAATGGATTTGCTTTTCGGTTTTGGAGCTCATGCAGGATTACGGTACCAAAGTCCCAGTGGAATTGCTTTTCATGCGGGAGTTGCCGGCAATATTGGAATCTTCAATATGTCCGTTTACGGAAGCTATGATTCTTCTATTGAAAGTTCAGCAAATATTCCATACGTCATTCGTCCCTATATTTCCATTGGTTTAGACTCTTAAATTCTTTAGTTAGCTCTCATAACTAAATGAATATTCTTCTTATTGCTTTATACACAATTAATTACTAAAACTCACATAGACAAAGGGATTGGGTAGATACTATTTAGTTAGGGTTCCTTACTAAGGTTTTGGAGCCATTGCCTGTACTTTTTGGATCGCTTGTTCTATCCGATCGACTCGAATAATTGTGGCTTGTTGTTCAAAGCTCATAGCTGAAGGAGCCACGATAGTCGTAAAGCCCAGATCGCCTGCTCCTTTGAGTCGTTTATCGGCAAAGCCCACTGGTCGAATCTCTCCGGCAAGACTTACTTCTCCAGTGCTAATCATCTGTTCGGGTAATGCTTTCGAACTGGCTGCTGAATAGAGGGCTAAAGCCAAAGGTAGTTCTATCCCTACTTCGCCTAATTTAATCCCTCCGGCTACATTGACGTAGATGTCTTTATCCGAAAGGACAATTTTGGCATGGCGTTCCAACACAGCGGCAATACGAGTCACTCTGGCTGTATCAATGCGTTCAGAGTAAACGCGGCAATATCCGCTTTTAGCTGGGATAATCAGAGCCTGAATCTCTACTAAGAACGTTCTGGTACCTTCTACAACGGCAGTAAAAGCAATTCCGGCTGGCAATGAGTCGGTGCGTTCACTTAAGAAAAATCCCGCAGGATTGGCTACACTTATCAGCCCTTTTTCGGTCATTAAGAAAATACCAATCTCATCAACACTGCCAAAACGGTTTTTGACGGCCCTAATGAGGCGTACTCCGCTACTGGCCTGCTCAAAATAGAGCACCGTATCGACAATGTGTTCTATCACTTTTGGTCCTGCTATTTGCCCCTCTTTAGTGATATGTCCAATAAAAAAGAGGGCTGTTCCATGTAATCTGGCAGCTTCCACCAGCTCCATGGCACATAAACGCATCTGATTCACTGATCCTGCAGCTGAGGGCAATTCACCACTGGAAAGCGTTTGTAAGGAATCGATGACAATAACATCGTACTGCTCATCTTGCATTAGAGCCAACAGGGGCTCCAAGTGTGTTTGATCAAAGAGGGTAATATGTTTTGTATCAATTTCAAGACGTAACGAGCGCAGGCGAACTTGTCTTAGTGATTCTTCTCCGGATACATACAACAGCTTTTTGTTTTTAATTGATCCAAGTATTTGGAGCATCAACGTTGATTTGCCGATTCCCGGCTCTCCGCCGAGTAACACAGCTCCTTCAGCGTTGATTCCCCCTCCTAAAACTCGGTCAAACTCATAAATACCGCTGGAATATTGAAAGTCCTTTGTAAGAGCAACTTCATTCATCTTAACAGGTTGCACTTTGTTAAGATCGCTAACTAATTGCTTTTTACCCCCTTTGGGAGCTTTTGCAACTATCTCTTCGCTAAAGGAATTCCAAACACCGCAATCGGGGCAACGGCCGAGCCATTTAGACTCGACTCGCCCACATTCATTACAGATGTATTGCAGTGTCCCTTCTTTCATACTCTTAGAAGTCGATCAGTTCCACATCGAAGATTAAATAGGAGTTTGGTGGAATGACCCCAGGATACCCTTGGCGTCCATATCCAAGCTCTGGGGGAATAATAAGCGTTCTTTTTTCCCCTTTCTCCATGGTAACCAGAGCTTCATTCCATCCCTCAATGACTTGTCCAATAGAAAACTGGGCCGGTTCTCCTCGAGCAACAGAGCTGTCAAACATTTTTCCATCAAGCAACGTACCTGTATAATGGACTGTAACCTCTGTTCCAGCTACTGGTTTTTTGCCTCCATTTCCTTTCTTACGAACAACATAGCGAAGACCGGAGGGCGTTTGTTGAGCATCAGGCCATCTGTTTCTGAGCTCTTTTTCCAGCTCTTTTTTCATCTGTTCTAATTTTCCATTCTCTTGCTGTTGCACCGCAAGCACATCTTTGGCAAAACTTTCTTTGGTAACGACAAAGCCTTTGGCCTCTTCTCCTATTCGCAAAATCTCAATGGTCTGAATAGAATCTCCTTGCTCAATCGCATTTACGACATCTTGGCCTTCAACAACTTTACCAAAGACTGAATGTTTGCCATCAAGCCAAGGGGTTGCTACATGGGTAATGAAAATCTGAGAGCCATTGGTACCCGGACCAGCATTGGCCATCGACAAAATACCGGGTCCATCATGGATTAAGTCCTCTACAAACTCATCGGGAAAGGTATAACCGGGGCCTCCTGTCCCATTTCCTAAAGGACAACCTGTTTGCACCATGAAATTTTCAATAACGCGGTGGAAAGTAAGGCCCTGGTAAAACGGCTTCCCCGGATCTTTTAAATTGAGATCTCCTTCTACCAATCCCACAAAGTTGGCAACAGTCATAGGAGTTTTCTGATACTCAAGAGACGCGAGGATATCACCACGGTTGGTGTGTATTTTTGCGTAAAGTCCATCTTTTAAATCTTTTGACATGCAAATTCCTTCTTTAATCTTACAGTTCTACAGTTTCTTCTTGTACAATCAAGCGGTACAAACGCTCTAAATCTTCCATGGAGTAATAGGCAATTTCAAGCTTTCCTTTCTTTAATGATCCTTTTAAGTGAACCTTAGTCCCAAAAGCCTCCATGAACTTTTGTTCTAAGACAACCAAATCTACAGGGCGCGGACGATAAGATTTCTCTTTTTGAGAAGAGGCTGCCCGCTTACCTTTATTCAGCTCCTGAGCCAAAGTCTCAGCAGCGCGAACCGAAAGTCCTTCATCCACGATAGTGCGGTAAAGATACTCTTGATCAGCGGGGTTGACAACCGCCAGCAAAGCCCGGGCATGTCCTGCACTAAATTCACCCTTTTGAACCGCGTCTTGCATCGCCTTAGGCAGTTGCAATAATCGAAGGGCATTGGCAATAGTGGAACGTTTTTTGCCAACCCGGGTAGCCAGATCTTCTTGTCGTAATCCCGCTCTTTCCAATAAAAAAAGGTAAGCATTGGCCTCTTCTATGGGATTAAGGTTTTCTCGTTGAATATTTTCAATCAATGAAACTTCAAGTCGCTCAATATCGGTAAATTGTTTGATAATCACCGGAATATGAGAGAGTCCTACTTGTAAAGCAGCTCGGTATCTTCTCTCCCCGGCAATAATTGAAAATTCTTCATCGTTGATCTTTTCTACCAATAATGGCTGTAAAATTCCCTGTGTTCTAATTGAATCGGCCAACTCATCAAGTGTTTCTTGTTCAAATTGCTTTCTGGGTTGATGGGGATTGGGCCGGACTCGGTTAATTTCTACAAGAGCTAAGGCGTCGGTAAGTTCTTGCTCCGTGGGGGCAGTAGTGAAATAGGCATCATATGAATAATCTTCCATTAGGGAGCTGATTCCTTTACCTAATCCATGTTTTTGTTTTGCGCTAGACACGTCTGATTACCTCCTCTGCCAAACTTCGGTACCCTTGGGCTCCAGTGCTGGAAGCATCGTACAAGTTTATTGGCAGTCCGTGCGAAGGAGCCTCTGAAAGTCTCACATTGCGGGGGATTTTAGTCTCAAACACAATATCGGCAAAATAGTTGCTGACATCTTCAACGACTTCATTGGCCAGTCGAGTGCGTGAGGTAAACATGGTAAACAAGATGCCAAGAACATTCAAATGGGGGTTTAATTGTCTTTTCACATTGCCAATTGTGCGCATCAAGAGGTTCAATCCTTCCATGGCAAAATACTCACATTGCATCGGAATGATAACGTGTTCCGCCCAACACATGGCGTTGATTGTTAACAACCCCAAAGAGGGGGGACAGTCAATGAGAATGTAGTCCCACTCTTTTTCGATGGGTTCTAAAGCGTTTTTCAAGAAAAATTCTCTGGCCAATTCATTGACCAGTTCAACGCTTAAACCTGCTAAATCGAGATTTCCTGCAATAACTCGCATATTGGGAACTGGGGTAAGTTGGTACGCCTCTTGTGCTGTACAGTTACCAACAATGACATCGTACGTACTTTTAGCTTTCGTATCGGCGTTGACTGCACTGCTTAAATTCCCTTGAGAGTCGAGATCAACAAGAAGAACTTTATGGCCAGCTTCTGCTAAGAAGGCCCCTAGGTTCACTGCGGTAGTGGTTTTTCCCACTCCCCCTTTTTGATTGGAAAAGATAATCTTTTTCACTGACATGAGAGTACTATACTAAAGAGTTGAACATCTGTCAGCACTTTGTTGAGCTATTGACCATCAAGGGCCTTAAGAGTATCTTTTCTCAAGAGAACGAGAGGAGGCCAATCGCATGATTGATAAAGTACGAGCTGCAATCGAGAACATCAGACCTGATTTGCAGAATGACGGCGGAGACATCCAGTTCATCAACCTTGATGGTAACGATGTGCATGTCCGCCTTGTCGGCGCTTGCGTCGGCTGTCCGATGAGCCAGATGACTTTAAAGAACGGGGTAGAGCGCTATATACGAAGCGTAGTTGATCCCAACTTGAATGTTATCAGCGAAAATTAATTCAATGTTTCACGTGAAACACTGAACAGATACAGAAGAGCCACCTCATACAGGCGGCTCTTCTTTTTATTAAGGCAAAGGTATTCTACTCAGATTGCTCGCTACTTGATTCTTCCTCTTCTTCCTTCTCGCTTTCAGTTACAGCAATTGCTACAATAGAATCATCGGAGCGCAAGCGGACCACCGAGACCCCCGAAGCATACGCCTTTTGAATAGAGATGCCGGAAACCGGAACGCGGATTGACTGCCCCATAGCTGTGATAGCCACCACATCATGCTCATCGTCTACCGCTAAAGCGTTAACGATATACCCGGTGTTATCGCGGAAGGTATAAATCTTCTGTCCCATCGTTCCTCTTCCATGAGCCCTAAACTCACTAAACTCTATCTGCTTACCTTGACCATTTTCCGTAATAAGGAGAATCCGCTTTTCATCATCGACTTTCATCAACCCTACTACAGTGTCATCTCCAACTAACCGAATGCCTCGTACTCCCCGTGAAGCTCTGCCCATCGCCCTAACGGCGAAACCGGCAAACCGAAGTCCCTTGCCTAAGCGGGTAATAATCATACACTCATCATCTTCGGTAACCAGCTCACAGTTAACTAATACATCCTCTTCATCAAGAATAATGGCAATAATACCACGAGTTTTAGCGTTTCTGAAAAGAGGCAAATTAACTTTCTTTGCAACACCATTTCTTGTCACCATAAGTAAATATAGGTGTTCATGGAAAGAATCAAAGTTAATGATTGAAGTAATTTCTTCCCCTTCATCAAAAGGCAGAATCTTTTTGACACTCTCCCCTTTGCTTGTTTTAGACCCTACTGGCATCTCATGAACTTTAATCCAGTAAGCTTTGCCAAAGTTGGTCACAAACATTACATGATCGTGGGTTGAAGCAATGAAAAGGTGCTCGACAAAATCCTCTTCTCTTAGTGTTGCTCCCCTAACACCCCGACCGCCTCTGCCTTGGCTGCGGTATTCATCAACAGGAACGCGCTTAACAAACCCTTTATTGGAAATAACTACGGCTACATCTTCTTCTTTAATGAAGTCTTCGATATTCATGCCGCCTATTTCTTCAAAGGTGATTTCGGTTCTTCTTTTATCACCATATTTAGAGGAGACTTCAAGTAATTCTGTTTTTACCACTTGTAATATCTTCTGTTCATCAGCTAGTAATTCTTTATAGTAAAATATTTTAGCATGAAGGTCTTGCAATTCTGCTAAGATTTTTTCTGTTTCAAGCTGACTGAGGCGTCCTAGGCGCATATCGATGATAGCTTGGGATTGGATGGGTGTTAAGCCAAAGCGATCCTGCAAGTTTTGCATAGCTACACTATTGTCGGCAGCCTCTTTAATAATCTTAATAACTTCATCAATGTGTTCCAGCCCTATTTTCAACCCTTCAAGGATGTGGGCTCTCTCTTGTGCTTTGCGTAGATCAAAGCGTGTTCTTCTTTCTACGACAATCTTACGGTGATCGACGTAGTGATAAATCATCTCCATCAGCCCCAGCTGTTGGGGCCTACCGTCGACTAAGGCAAGGTTGTTAATATTGAAGTTGCTTTGTAGCGGAGTGTGAAGGAACAAAAGATTCATCACTACCCGTGCAACGGCTCCCCGCTTTAATTCAACCACCAAGCGGATACCGTCTCGGTCCGATTCATCTCGCACTTCACTGATGGCAGTGATGGTTGTTTTGCGTAAATCAGAAATACGACGCACTAAATCGGCTTTATTAACTTGGTAAGGGAGCTCGGTAATAATGATGTGGTCCCTACCAGAGTCGGCCTCTTCTATTTCATAGCGCCCTCTGACAACTACTTTACCTCTGCCTGTGGCAAAAGCCTGATGAATGCCACTTTGCCCGCAAATGATGCCGTGGGTAGGAAAATCGGGGCCTTTGACAATCTCCATCATTTGCTCAAGGGTAATGTGTGGATTATCGATATAAGCGGCAATCCCCTCACTTACCTCTCTAAGGTTATGGGGAGCCATGTTCGTTGCCATACCAACAGCAATACCGCTGCTGCCATTAACAAGCAGAAAGGGGAAGGCTGCCGGCAGTACTTTCGGCTCTTGCAATGAATCATCATAGTTGGGTCCGAAATCGACAGTCTCTTTTTGAATGTCGTTGAGCATCTCCTCCCCAAGGCGACTCATTTTCGCTTCGGTGTAACGCATCGCAGCAGCCGGGTCTCCGTCAATGGAACCAAAGTTTCCTTGTGGAAAGACTACAGGGTAGCGCAGCGAGAAATCTTGGGCCAAGCGGACCAATGCATCATAGACTGACTGATCTCCGTGGGGGTGGTATTTTCCCAAAACATCTCCCACGATTCTGGCAGCTTTTCTAAAAGGGGAGTTGTAACGGAGCCCCATTTCATACATGTCATACAGAATGCGTCGATGAACCGGCTTTAAGCCGTCTCTTACATCGGGCAAGGCCCTGCTGACGATAACACTCATCGCATAGTTGAGATATGACTCCTTCATCTCATCTTGGATGCTAGTCCGTATAATTCTTTGATTTTGTTCTTCCATCCTCAGTCCCTTTTACACATCCAAATTGGAGACGTACATTGCATTCTGTTCAATGAAATTTTTCCTTGGTTCTACCTCTTCTCCCATAAGGGTGGTAAAAATCTCATCGGCCTCTACTGCATCCTCTAACGTTACTTGAGTAAGGCTGCGAGTATCGGGATCCATCGTCGTCTCCCACAATTGATCGGGGTTCATCTCTCCCAGACCTTTATAACGTTGGATGGGAATCTTGCTTATATCGCCGTCTTTGGCGTTCTCTTCCAGTATTTCTTTGCGTGCAGCCTCGTCGTAGGCGTAATATGACTTTTTTCCTACGGTAATTTTATACAAAGGAGGCATGGCGAAATAGACGTACCCGGCTTCAATTAAGGGGCGCATATACCTAAAAAAGAAGGTCAATAACAGTGTTCTGATATGTGAGCCGTCAACATCGGCATCGGCCATGATAATCACTTTATGATAACGGACTTTATCAACTTCAAAGTGGGCTCCCAGCCCTGCCCCCAACGAGGCAATCACCGGTTGCAGCTTCTCATTACCCAGTACTCTTTCTTCGCGTGCTTTTTCCACATTAAGCATCTTGCCCCACAACGGAAGAATAGCCTGAATAGAGCGATCTCTTCCCTGTTTGGCACTACCGCCGGCACTATCTCCCTCGACAATGAAAATTTCACATTTGGCGGGATCTTTTTCGCTGCAATCAGCTAATTTGCCGGGCAGTCCGGCCCCTTCGCTACTCTTTCTGATGCGCATACGGGCATCGCGGGCAGCAAAGCGGGCTTTGGCAGCTAAAATCGCCTTTTCTAAAATAGCTTCAATGACTGCGGGAAACTCGTCAAAATAGTCATTAAGTTTCTCATACACCATAGAGGCAACGATACCCTGTACTCGAGGGTTACCAAGCTTCATTTTTGTCTGCCCTTCAAACTGAGGATCGGAAATTTTAATGGAGACAACGGCAGTCATCCCCTCTTTTACATCGTCTCCGGTCAACGAATCTTCAAACTTCTTGCTTAGTTTCGACTTTTTCAGCTGTTCATTCATAACGCGTGTCAGCCCACTACGGAACCCGGCAAGGTGGGTTCCACCTTCTCGGGTGTTGATATTATTTACGAAGGTAAAGAGGACTTCATCGTAGCGATCGTTGTATTGCAAAGCGATTTCAACTTTTACATCATCTTTTTGCCCTTCAAAATAAACGGGCTCGGGATGGATAGCTTTCTTGGTGCTATTCAAATGCTGAATAAAGGATTTGATGCCCCCTTCGAAGTGAAAGGTCTGTGTTCTTTCGTTCTCTTCGCGTTTATCGGCTACCGTTATAGTGATTCCTTTGTTGAGAAAGGCAAGCTCTCTAAAGCGCTCGGTCAACACTCCGTAGCTGTAACGATCGGCTTCCATGATTGTTGAGTCGGCCTTGAAACGGACTATCGTTCCTGTTTTATCTGTGTCGCCAATTATTTGGACCGGTGCATCGGGATGGCTTTTTTGGTAGCGCTGGTAATAAATATGAGGAGCACGGTAAACAGTTACTTCAAGCCACTGTGAAAGAGCGTTCACCACCGAAACCCCAACGCCGTGCAGCCCTCCTGAGACTTTATAAGAGTCGTTGTCAAACTTGCCTCCGGCGTGGAGTTGAGTAAGCACCACTTCAAGTGTGCTCACTTTTTCCACCGGGTGCATCTCTACAGGAATACCCCGTCCATTATCCTCAATGCGCATAATATTATCAGGCTCAATTGTGATTGAAATTTCATCACAATAGCCTGCCATAGCCTCATCAATACTGTTGTCGATCACCTCATAAACCAGATGGTGCAACCCGTCGATTCCGGTTGAGCCGACATACATACCGGGCCGTTTACGAACAGCCTCCAGTCCTTTGAGCACCTGGATATTACTGGCGGTGTAAGCCTGAGCTCCCTCTTTAGCATGCATAGCGCTGCTCCGGGTTGCCCCTGCCTCCGGATTGTGATCGAAAGCGTTCAAACTCATACTATTATGTCCTTATAAGATATAAAAATGATAACCTCATATATGGTACCATTTTTCAAAAAAGATGTAAAGGGAGAACCCCCTTTTTGCCTGTTATTCAATTAATTATAGGACAATAAATTGCATTCTTCTTTTCACTATTTATCAGTGTAAATTGAACTCTACTTGCCAATCACCCGAGGCTGTTATAAGATAAGTGTCATGCCGCAAGAAAAGTGGAACTACAAACCATTCTGGGACGAGGTCGTCTCAAGGATGCATCTCTCGCTTTCAGAGCAAGAGCGCATCACATGGATCAACAGAATCTCTTACGACTCCAGCTCCGAACAGAGACTGATTCTTTCAGTTCCGTCCCTTTTCATACGCGATTACGTTACCAGTCAATATAAGCAAACGATGAGCTCTTTGTTGTATGAATTGACCGGAGAAACGCTGGATATCGACATCATTGTCAGCCAAGAAGAGACCAAAGCAAAACACCCTAAAAAAGGGGGCGAAACAACCGGTGTTCCCCAAAGTAAAGCCTTACCCAAGGCCCAGCCTAAAAAGCGGGATCCCAATATGAACAGCGCTTATCAGTTTGACGGCTTTATTGTGGGAGATAACAGTGCTTTTGCCTATAACGTAAGCATGGCCATTGCGAAAAATCCGGGAGCCAGCTATAACCCCTGCCTCATCTACGGGGGAGTCGGATTGGGAAAAACCCACTTGATTCAGTCAATTGGCAACTTCATCCAAGACAACACTCCGGAGCTCCAGGTTCTCTATGTGACAGCCGAAATGTTCACCAATGAGTTCATTCAGGCTATCGGAGAGGAAAAAACACCTCAATTTAGGAACAAATACCGCAAAGCTGATGTTCTGTTGATTGATGACATCCACTTTTTGCAAAAGAAAGCTTCAACCCAAGAAGAGATGTTCCACGTCTTTAACAATCTTTTTGAAGCCAACAAACAACTTGTGTTTACTTGCGACCGGCCTATTAATGAATTGCAGGATATCACCGACCGGCTGAAAAACCGCTTTACCCGCGGCATTAATGTCGATTTACAACCGCCTGATTTCGAAACCCGCTTGGCTATTCTTAAACGCAAAAGTGAAGCTCAAGCCTGTCACGTCTCTTCTGATGTGCTGGAATACATCAGTCGCAGCGTCAATACGAATGTGCGTGATTTGGAAGCTAGTTTAACTAAATTGATGGCCTACAGTCAGCTTTTGAATAAAGAAATAACCCTCGAGATAGCTCAAGAGCAGCTCAAAGGGACTTATTCCCTTATTCGGGATCAATCGCTTTCCATTGATTCAATTATGAGAGTAACAGCAGATTACTTCAATATTTCTCTTTACGATATTAAAGGCAAGAAAAGGACAAAAAGTGTTGTCTTGCCCCGTCAAATAGCAATGTATATTGCAAGAAACATTACCGATTTTTCTACAACAGAGATCGGGTATGAGTTTGGAGGAAGAGATCATACAACAGTCATGCACTCTGTGCAGCGCATCGATACGTTGATGAAAACAGATCAAGCTGTCCATACAGCCATTCAGAATTTGATGCGCCAAGCTCAAAATTATAAGCGTTCTAAGTAAAAAGAAGCTGGGCAAAAGGTGTGTAAAAGATGTGGATGGATGTGGATAAGTCAAAAAGGGTGTGAATTAGTGTGGAACAATTGGGGATAACAACACCCTCTTCTCCACAATCGATACAAATGCATGAGATGGTGTGCTAACGAATTATTGCCGTTATCCACAGTATACATGATACTATTACTAAGACTACTGAATAGAAAAGAAATACTAATAGGAGTCATCAAATGAAATTTAGTTGCCCTAAAAATACACTACTCAAAGAAATTGCTCTTGCCTTAGATTTTACCTCTCAGCGCAATACGCTGTCAGTCGTCTCCTATGTTCTTTTAAGACTTGTGGGCAATTCTCTCACTATTCAGGCTACCGACCAAAAAGTGGGATTTACCAGCACTATTGAAGTTGAGACGGAAAAAGAGGGAGCCACAACCGTTTTCTGTGAAAAATTCTTAGGCATCCTCAGAGCTCTTCCCGATGAAAACATCTGTTTTGAAGAAGTAGATGGTCGTCTCTTAATTCAACCTGAAACCAAAACCATCGATTTTGATTTAAGAACTATTGAAGTCGATAAATTTCCCGCTTTGGAACAGACCAACGAAAGTGATTTTGTCTCTGTGGCTCAGAAAGATGTGTTTGATATGATAGATCAGACCATTTTTTCTATCAGCGATGATGAAACTCGCTATTTTATGAACGGGGTCTATTTGGAGCAGAGTCCTACCGGATTAATCATGGTTGCCACAGATGGACGGCGTTTATCGATGATTGAACGCTCAATGGAACAAAAAATTCCCTCATTTGCTCCGGTGATTATTCCTACCAAATTTCTGCATCTGATGAAAAAAGCAGGAACAGGTGAAGCTGATATGGCATTGGCAGTTAATGAAACTCTCATTTTTGCCCAATTTGGTCACCAAATCATGTATTCAACACTCATCAAAGGGCAGTTTCCCAACTATCGACGGGTAATTCCGAATGTGCAGACCAATACCTGTATTGCCTCAATCAGCCAAATTAATGAGGCTTTAAAGCGAGTTTCATTACTTGTCGAAAATAAGGCAAAAAGAATTTTCCTTGAAATTGAGGCCAACCAAATCACCATCAGCAGTGAAGAGAGTGAATTTGGTCAAGCAAAAGAGACAGTTCCGTGCACCTATGAAGGAGAGTACTGCAAGCTGGCAATGAACTACTCTTATCTTGTCAGCCCCTTGCGGGTTATGGACGGGCAGATGTGTGCCATTTGCTTCACCGAATCAAACAAGGCAGTGACGGTGCGGCCCGACCCTGAGCAAGATTACTTTCATATCATCATGCCCATGCAGATAGACTGATGAAATTTTGTTCGCTCGGGTTCCAGAATTTTAGGAACCTAGCCGATTCCATTGTTCCTGTTGACTCACACCATATTCTGTTGATCGGTGACAACGGACAGGGAAAGACTAATTTTCTTGAAGCTCTGTATGTGCTGTGTTATGGCTCATCATTTCGGACCAATAAAGTAGCTCAATTAGCTACTTTTGGCTCCAAATCTTTTGCTCTGTCGGCCATCGTGCAAACCGATGAAGAGATTCACCAACAAATTATGTTCCGCTTTGAAGAAGGCAAACGAGAAATAAGGATTGACGGCAAAGAGATCCGTGACCGCCGAGATTTGATTTACAATATCCCTTGTATTGTGTTCACCCATGATGATATTGAGTTCATCCGAGGGGAGCCGGAGCAGCGGCGCCGTTTCTTTGACCAAACGATGTCGTTGTACGATCCTCTGTTTTTCGACGACTTACGGCGCTACCGATTAATTTTGCGCCAAAGAAATGCGGCAATTAAAGAACAGTATTACGCTTTACTGCCGACTTATGACACGCAGTTGGCCACCTCCGGTCTTGCTATTTTGCGAAAACGGCGCCAAGAGGTGAAGAAATTCAATGCCATTTTGGCTCCTTTGTACAAAGAAGTCTCCCAAACCGATGTACAGCTTAGCATTAGCTACCGTCCTTCATGGAGCAACTGCAACAATGTTGAAGAGATTGAAGAACTGCTGAAAGAGACGGTGGAACGGGATATCAAAATGCAAACAACCACCAGCGGTATCCACAGAGACCAGTTTGTGGTTCTTGAACACAATCATCCGTTTGTTTCTTCGGGCTCCACCGGACAAATGCGCTTAGCTTCTCTTTTACTGCGCATTGCTCAAATGGTAAGTTATAGCGCCAACACAGCCAAAGAGCCGATTTTGCTGATTGATGATGTGTTGTTGGAACTTGATCCGGTAAAACGGGGATTATTTCTCTCCCTTTTGCAGGGTTACAGCCAAGCTTTTTTCACTTTTTTGCCCGATGAAACCTACTTTTTCAGTGACACCAATAACAAAGAAATGAGGTATCATGTCAAAGAAGGGAGGTTTGAACTTGCATGAAAGAGCAATCAACCAAAGAGCTTCTTGATTTATTGCTATCTCGGCTTAACATTGACGCCAATAACCCAATGATGGCCTTAAAGCGGCAGTGGATGGAAATCATCGGCTCAGACATTGCTATTCACTGTCGATTAAGCGATATTAAGGGCAAAACAGCCATTATTGAAACCGACCACAGTACCTACAGCTCTCTTATTTTACTGCGCAAACAACAGATAATCCGAAACATGGCCAGGCTCTATCCCGAGCTGAAAGTAACCCAACTGCAGATCAGGATAAAACCTCCTGTGTCTTGACACTATCTGTTAGCCGCCTATATACTGCCCCATCGGGAGTGTATTCCCATTCAATTGATAAAATCGGCGTAAAGCTAAAGATAGGTGGAGATTTTCCCATGAAAAGAACGTACCAACCCAGCAGGACAAAAAGAAATAGAAGATTAGGTTTTAGAGCCCGCATGGCGACCAAAGGCGGACGAGCCATTTTAGCCAGACGAAGAGCCAAAGGAAGAAAGAAACTTTCCGTAAGTGATGAGAAAAAGCCTTACTAGACAAGAAAGAGTAAAAAAGAAACCAGAAATTGATGCTATTTTTACAAACGGTAAGAAATTTTCCTGCACGGGAATTCGTCTTGTGCTTGCTCCGAATAGCCGGAGTGTCTGCCGTATCGTTGTCATATGTGTGAAACATTATGGCAATGCCGTCAAGCGTAACAGAATAAAACGGCAGATAAAAGAGATTTGGAGAATTGAAAAACCATCATTTCGTCCTGGTTTTGATTTTGCGTTCGTTGTGTATCCAGGAAAGGCTGTCGATCATGAAACACAGAGGAAGCAGTTGATCAATTTGTTTGACCGAGCACATGTTTATCTGAGCCGCTAGTTTTATATCACTTTCCTGTTCACACTTCGCCAAGATGGACAATTTGGAGTGAATATGGACAGAAATACTATCCTTGCAATTATCCTCTCTGTCGTTGTGATTACCGTCGGGCTCTCTATCCAAGGTGCCCTTTTTTCTCCTGCTCAGCAACAGGAGCCCCCTGTTGCCGAAGCGGTTGTTGAAAGTGGTGCTCCTGCACCGATATTGGCTCCAAGCTCTTTAGCCTACAACAGCTATGAAGCCGGCTCGTTTGCTCCGGTGGGCCAAGGGGGTTCTTCTGAGCGCTTTACGTATGAAACAGGGGTGTTTCTTATTGAATTCGACCCTGTTGGAGCCGGTATTGCCAGTATGCGGCTCAAAGACCACCTCGACAATGGAGTTCCGGTGGAGTTGATTTTCAATGACGGATCAGCTCCTCCTGCTTTCAGTTTGTATCCGGGAGATGATACTTCTCATCCCATTGATGCTCTTTTTTCGTATAAAGTGGAGGGCAATACCGTCGAATTTTGGCAAACTTTTGCCATGATTGGCGAAGATGGGCAGCCGAGTGAGCAGCAGTTTACCCTCAGCAAAACCTACCGCTTTGGCTCTTCCGATTATTTGTTTGAATTGGCAATTGAGTTCAAAAATTCCCAAAACAAAGCAATTCCTCTTAACTATAACCAGATGGCCTATACATTGGCTTTTGAGCCGCAAATCGGCCCCGAATTTCATGAAGTTCCCGACGGAAGGTATACCTACCGCCGTTTTTATGTTGAACAAAATGGGAAAAAGAGTACACCCAAACTCAAAGACGGCTCCTACACGGTGACCGACACTATTGCTTGGAGTGCTTTGGCCAGCAAATACTTCTCGTTGATTGCAATTCCCGACCAAACTCGCTACACCCTTACTTTATCTGAAGAGAAAGGGGGATCGATTCCTCTCCAATCTCGCATGTACTTCTCCCGCCCCGCGTTCAAAACAGCCGAAGGCAAGGATGTCTTCCGCTTCTATGCCGGCCCTCAGTTGAAAAACCACATGACAATTTACAACAATGCTGCGGATAACAGTTTTGGTTTATCGGCACTTCATTTGGAAAAGGCTCTTGACAGCAGCTCTTGGCTAGGTTGGCTTGAGTCGATTCTCAAATGGCTTTTACAGTTCTTTTATGGCCTGATTCCCAACTACGGAGTAGCCATTATCCTGTTGACCATCCTCATCAAGGTAGTGTTGCAGCCTTTCAGTAAAAAAAGTATGGAATCGGCTTCTAAAATGCAGGCCCTTAATCCCCAGATGGAGGAGTTGAGAGCTAAGTATAAAGATAACCCCACTAAATTGAATCAGGAGATGGGAGAGCTGTATAAACGGGAGAATATTAACCCCTTGGGGGGCTGTTTGCCCATGCTCTTTCAGTTTCCTATTTTTATTGCCCTGTATGGGCTTTTAAATAAGCATTTTGAGTTGCGGGGAGCCATGTTTATTCCCGGCTGGATAACAGATCTTTCGCTACCCGAATCGATTATAAACTTCGCACCTGCCTCCATACCGTTTATTGGCAGCGATATCAGGCTACTGCCTCTTTTGTATGGCGCTTCAATGATCTTCTCATTCAAGATTACCCAAGCCGGAGGGGGACAGCAGGCGGGTTCCAGTGGCAAGATTATGATGTACGGTATGCCGATCATGTTCTTTTTCATCATGTATAACGCCCCCTCTGGGCTTCTTCTTTACTGGATGGTGATGAACCTCATCTCAATCGGACAGCAGATGTACATGAATGAGAAGCGCAAGCGCGGCAAATTGGATAAACCCCGTAAGCCCATTGTCACCGCTTTTGCCAAAGGGAAGAAGAAATAAGAAGCCTGCAGGAGAATTACTATGGTAAGAGAATTCGAAGGAAAAACAGAACAAGAGGCTATTGCCTTGGCAATGGCTGAATTGGAACTTGAACATGATGAATTGGATATAGAGATTGTTGATGCTCCTAAAAGGGGGTTGTTCAAAAAAGGAAATGTAAAGATTCGCGTCTATCTTCCTGATGAGCCCCAGCAGCAACAAAAAATCGAATATGCTGATGAGCTGGAGACCAAAGTCATTGAGTTTGTGGAAACCCTCCTTGTTAAAATGGGGTATCCAAGCAGTGTCTCTATTGCTTATCGCAAAGAGACAAAACTTGGACTGGCTATTGAAAGTGACCATTCGGCCATCATCATTGGCAAAAAGGGGAAAAACCTCGATGCTATTCAGCTGCTGGTCAATGTCTATGGCGGTCAAATAGATCCCGGTGTCAAGATTATCGTTGACAGTGAGCACTATCGGATGCGCCATGAAGAAAACCTCGTGCGGATGGCCTTCAGAACAGCTAAGCAAGTCCGCCAAAGCGGACAGTCTCGCCTTTTAGAGCCGATGAACCCCTTTGAAAGAAGACTTGTTCACTCTGCTTTGAATGACTTTGAAGGAGTCACCACCAAAAGCGAAGGAGAAGGCTTGCTTAAACAAGTCCGTATCCTCGTTGATGAAGAACTGCCGCCTCTGCGCAGCGAACACTAAGCAGGGGGAGAAGATGACGCAGCCACAAAGAAGATTTTTTACCAGCGAATCGGTAAGCGAAGGGCACCCCGACAAAGTGTGCGATCAAATATCCGATGCAATTTTAGACGCCTGTTTGGCTGCAGACCCATTTTCACGAGTAGCTTGCGAAGTTCTTGCCACTACCGACACAGTCATTATTAGCGGAGAAATTACCACTAAAGCCAGCTTGGATTATGAAGCAATTGTGCGCCGCGTTGTCAAAGAGATTGGGTATGTTCACCCGGGTAGCGGCTTTGATGCCGAATCTTTGCAAGTGCTGCAATTTATCGACACCCAATCGCCTGATATCGCTTTGGGAGTCGATAATCTGGGAGCTGG
This sequence comes from Sphaerochaetaceae bacterium, assembly GCA_050950025.1. Taxonomy (GTDB): domain Bacteria; phylum Spirochaetota; class Spirochaetia; order Sphaerochaetales; family Sphaerochaetaceae; genus JBMNGW01. Next base: position 67,254 of record JBMNGW010000010.1, read on the forward strand.
GGATCAGGGGATGGTCTTTGGCTATGCCTGCCGTGAAACTCCCGAGTATATGCCCTCGGCCATTATGTTCAGCCACAAGATATTGCAACAGGCTGCTCGATTGCGAAAAGAGAGAGAGGTCCCCTTTTTACAACCCGATGCCAAAGCTCAGGTGACCTTACTCTATGAAGATCAAAACCCCATTGCAATTGAGACTGTTGTCGTCTCTCATCAGCACACAGAAGAGGTAAGTCAAAAAGAGTTGACAGAATTCATCAAAGAGAGGGTTATTAAGCCGGCTCTTTTGCCAACGGGACTCCTTCTTCCTAGCACAACCTATTTAATCAATCCGACGGGACGGTTTGTCCTTGGTGGACCGGCTGGTGATACAGGGCTGACAGGGCGTAAAATCATCGTCGATACCTACGGCGGAGCCAGCCGGCACGGCGGGGGAGCTTTCAGTGGTAAAGATCCGACCAAGGTTGACCGCTCGGGAGCTTACATGGCTCGCTTGGTTGCCAAAAATTTAGTCGAATGGAATGTATGTACCCGCTGCGAGCTGCAGATTTCGTATGCCATTGGGGTGAAGCAACCTGTTTCTATTTATGTTGATACTTTTGGAACAGGGATTATGGAAGACTCTAAGATTGAGAAATTGGTTAAACAGGAGTTTGACTTCAGTCCGTCAGGTATTATTAAGAGCCTTGATCTATTGCGCCCCATTTACCAAGCTCATATGAACTACGGTCATTTTGGTAAGCCGGGAGTTCCTTGGGAACAGGTGCTACCAAAGCCTGCTTCTTTATAACAGATACCGCGTTCTCAGTTGTTGTCTCAATTCTTCTGCTTTGGATAAGGAGAATTGGGCCCCCCGTTGTTTGACAATCTCCCCTGCTAAGAATGAGGCAACTTCACCCGCTTTTTCAATCGGTAACGAGTGGGCCAAAGCCCAAAGAAAGCCTGCAGCATAGACATCTCCGGCTCCGGTGGTATCGAGGGGAGGAACAGGTCCTTGGACAGATACTTTGAACAGCTGTTGGTTGTGGGAGATATAGGAGCCGTTTTTGCCGTGCTTAACGATTGCAGTTTGGCACAGTTTGCCCATTGATTTGCAACATTCAAGAGGATCGTAGTTATCAAAAAGAATGCGTGCCTCTTCGCTGTTGGCAAATACGATATTCGCATGATTGGCTATAAGCTCAAGGAACTCTTTTTGGTTGCGCCCTACAACAAAGGGATCAGCTATATCAAAGCTCACCACAGCTTTTGTCTCTTTGGTGATTTCCAAGGCTTTGTGAATCGATGATTGCTGGGCTTTGGTATCCCACATATAACCGGTGAAATGGAAAAACTGAGCTTTTTTAAGACTGGCAAGATTTACATCTTCGCTGCTAAAAAATCGATTGGCTCCCAAAAAGGTATTCATAGTCCGTTCGCTGTCGGCTGTCATCAGAATAATCGAAGAGCCGGTTGGTTCATCTGAGCAGACAAGCTCATCAATGACCTGTAGCTGTTTAAGGCGCTTGCGGTACATATTTCCGTATTCGTCTGAGCCGATTTTACCCGCTAAGGTGGCAGTGATGCCTAAAGAGGCCAAAGTAATAATCGTGTTGGGACAAGAGCCGCCACAGGCATAAGAAAGGCGTTTAGCGGCAATATATGCCAGCAGCTCACCCCGCCGTTTTTGATCAATCAGATGCATGGCTCCTTTATGAATACCAAGAGCTTGCAAATCACTGTCATCTACTTCGGCAATGATGTCGATAAGAGGGTTGCCGATACCATAAACGTGCGGTTCTTTACCGTGCATACAGCTATCCTATCGCTCTTTTTAGGCCTATTCAAGCTACAATTACGAGCAAGCAGCTGTTCACGATTGTCAAATAGAAACTATCCTTGTACCATAAGGTATGAGTTCCTATGTGATTACCGGCGGTTATGAGCTTGAAGGCAGTGTAACAATCAGCGGCAACAAGAATGCTGCTTTGCCGTGTATTGCCGCCTCTTTGCTCACAGATCAAGAAGTCATTTTGCACAATATTCCTGCTATCGAAGATGTGTATGTGATGCTTGATTTGGTGCAAGGTCTGGGTTCAAGTGTTCAATGGCTTGGACCCAATACAGTGTCTCTTACCAGCTCAAAAGAATTGCATAAGCTAAATTGTGAGCTTCCAGAGAATCTTGTTGATGCCATTCGGGCTTCAATTCTCCTTGCCGGGCCTTTGGTGGGACGCACCGGAGCCATTCGTTTGGCTCCCCCGGGAGGGGATGTTATCGGTTTTCGCCGCCTTGATACCCACTTTCAAGCTTTTGAAGCTTTGGGAGCAACATGTAGCATAGATGAACAGGGGTATGTACACATCAGAGCCGAGAAACTGCTGGGTAACTCCTTCTTTTTAGACGAAGCCTCTGTGACTGCCACTGAGAACATCATCATGGCAGCGGCCACCGCAGAAGGAACTACTGTAGTTTATAACGCTGCAAGTGAGCCGCATGTCCAAGATGTCTGTCACATGCTCAATCTCATGGGCTGCTGCATAGAGGGTGTGGGATCAAATGTTTTACGTATTGAAGGGGGGCACTCTTTAGGAAAAGTAGAGTACACCATCGGATTTGATTACATGGAAGCGGGCTCTTTTATCGGCTTGGCAGCTGCCACCAAAGGACAAATTGAACTTCAGGGAATCGACAATAAACAGTTGCCTATGATTGCAGCTGGCTTTGAGCGGATTGGAGTGAGTTGGGTTACCCCTTCTCCTCAGCGGCTTATTGTCCCCAAAGAACAAAACAGAGTGATGAAAAAAAGCATCAGTGGGCAAACCCATAAAGTCGATGATGCCCCTTGGCCCGGCTTTCCTGCCGACTTGTTAAGTATTATCACCGTCACGGCAACTCAGATGAGCGGTTCAATTTTAATCCATCAGAAAATGTACGAATCACGGATGTTTTTTGTCGATTGGCTGCTGAAGATGGGAGCCGACATTATCCTTTGCGATCCCCATCGGGCAGTAATCAACGGTCCGACACCTTTAAAGCCAGCCCAGGTTTACAGCCCCGATGTAAGGGCGGGAATGGCCTTAGTAATTGCCGCTTTATGTGCGAAAGGGACAAGCACCATTCAAAACATCTACCAAATCGAGCGGGGCTATGAAGCCCTTGTGGCTAAACTGCTGGGGGTAGGGGCCCACATCGAGCGAATCGACTAACCACTTGTTTGTTATAGAATTCCACAAGAAAAATAGTGATGTCCTAACATTCTATTCAACACTATTACACAAGTTATCCACAACTTGTCCAGCTGTGGATGAAAGGGATGTAAGAAGGCTTTTACTTCTCACATATGCCCCACAGGGGATAACACTTTTCAATACCCCTGTCAATTTATTCTATATAAATAAGTTAGTTGCCTAGTGATGTGGTGGGTTTAATGGAATAATTATATAAGAATTATAGGGAACCATGTTAGAAGAGCAGGGGAAACTTCTCCCATGCTTTCCACAGGTTATCCACAACCGGGTTTGTTACAATTGCGACACTTCACAAGCCACAGATGGACACGAAAAAGGAGGCAAAACGTAACTCTCTTTGAACATCGATTCAGTAAGTATTTCCCTATATGAGAGAGTTTTCGCCTTCTCGGGGGCAAAAACTACCAGCAAATCGAGCTCCTTAAAGAGCTCTCTTACATTACCCGGCCAGCTGTAGCTCATCATCCGTTCCATAGTGGGAGCATCAATGGGTCGGGACTCTCCGATGGAGTGTAAATAGTAGTCGATCAAAGCCGGGATATCTTCTCTTCTTTGGCGCAAAGGGGGAATCGTAATTACCAGGCGGTTGAGCCTATTGTACAGATCAAAGCGGAGCAGTCCCTGTTTGCTAAGCTCTTTTAACGGAATATTGGAAGCGGTGATAAGGCGAAAGTTGGAACTCTCCAAAGTGGTCCCTCCCACCGGTCTATAGCGGTTGGTTTCCAAAAGGCGCAGGAACTTGCCCTGGATATCTTTGTGTAAATCTTCCAGTTCATCTAAGAAAAGGATTCCCCCATCGGCAGCTTTAACCAACCCCTCTCGCGATTCCTTGGCATCGGTATAGGCCCCTTTTTTACTGCCGAACATCACCGAATCGGCTAACGTGGGGGGAATGGTTGAGCAGTTGACAGTGATACGATTGTGTTGGGCGCTTAATAAAGTAGCCACAACTTCTTTGCCGGTACCCGTCTCGCCATTGATGTGGATGCCGGTGAATTTCTTTTTAACATGGAAGATGACTTTTCTGATAAGACGGATCTCTTCGCTTTCGCCTATCAGAATATCAGAACCCCATGACAACGAATGCCCCTTAGAGTGCAAAGCGGCACTTGTGTTGCTTTGTTCCAGAACTGCCATCAATTGTTTTAGCGCTATGGGTTTTTTCAGTAGGCCGATATGATTATCAAGGACAAAGGGGGCTTGGAGTTTTCCTACCAGCAGAATTTTCATTCCCCGTATCTGCAACTTAACAATTGTCTCTAACACGCTGATGTGGCCATGAGAATTGAGAGTATCATCGATTAGTAGGACGGGGCAGGCATCGGCATTAATTCGTTGTTTTGCCAAACAAAGTTGTTCGATGGAGTTTATGGTATGGCATTGGCAATCTAGCTGCCTTTCAAGAGCCTCTTTCTGCCATGTGTCTGCTGAGATGAAAAAAAGAGACATGTCTGCTCCCCACCCACGCTGAGCAACATAACAGGCTTTGCTTCCTATAATAGGGGAGGAGTTTGGCCAAGGGAATGTCACATAGATGCAACATCATTAAGGTAGTCGATAGCCTTCTGCAATGCGCGGTCATACCCCGGATCGGCTATCGGGCGCGATTCAAAAGGAATAGCCAGCAGGTACTCGCGTCTAATCATAATGCGGTAGACATCCCGTTCTAAAGGGGGGTCGGAGCCAACGTTCGTATCAATGAAAAGTTCAACATTCTCAGGCGAATACTCGGGATGCTCTTCAACAAACTCTTTGGCAACCCCGCTATTTAGCAGTAGCAGATACTCCTCCATATGTTCTTCATCGATATGGGGCTCCTCGACCTCGATGTCGACTGGAATACCAACTTTATGGATATCATTTCCATTGGGAGTTTTGTACTGGCTGGTAGTCAATGTGTAATAGCCGTCACCAAAGGGAGAGACGACTTGAATCAATCCTTTGCCATAGGTCGTTGAGCCAATCAGCGTAGCTCTGTGGTTGTCTTTCAAAGCTCCCGAAAGAATCTCGGAAGCCGAGGCCGAGCCTTTGTTTACCAGCACGGCAATAGGAAGATTGGAAGGAACAAGAGTCCCTTTCGAGGCGCGATAGATGTGGTCTTGCACATCGTTTTTGCTATTGATATTGACAATGGGGGCATCAGAAAGAAACATATCAGCCACAGAAAGAGTTGCATCAACCACCCCTCCGGGGTTGTCCCGCAAATCGAGCACCAAGGCACTCATTCCCTCATCGACAAACTGTTTTAACTCATCATAGACTTGTTTGGCTGTGGAGTTGGTAAACTGTGTGATACGCAAATAAGCAATCCCGTTATCAAGATGATCGATGCTGACAGTAGGAACATTGACTATTTTTCTTATGACAGTCACATCAAAAGTCGAACTGCCCCGCACGATGGTGAGAATGACCGGTGTATTGGCCTCTCCTTTTAAGTTTTTGGAAGCCTCGGTAGCTTCCCAATCATCAACAGGCTCCCCGTCGATATGGCTGACCAAATCACCGGCCTTCAGTCCCGCATTTTCAGCAGGGGAACCGGGGAAGACACTAGTAATGTTGACCATATACGTTTCGGGCTTACTAAAATCACGGTATTCTAAATAATGTTTGGAAATGTAGGCTCCGATACCACCGTACCTGCCGCTGGTCTCTTCGCTAAAATCACTGGCTTCTTGACTGACAATGTAAGCCGAGTATTCATCTTTTAAGCCGGTGAACAGCCCCTTGGCCATACTTTCGTATACAGCGTCATAATCGATGTCGAATAAAAAATCGCGGTCAACCAGGCGGTAAAGCAGCTCAAGTTTCTGCATTGCCACTGAGATTTCATCATTGCTTTGAGTCACAGAAGGGCGCAAGCGATCGAGCGAAAAAGAGGGAAAAAGCTTGTCGCTCGACCCGTTTGCTGCTGCGATGTGCCCGATGCTGATGATAAGAAGCAGGGCGCCAATGAATTTCTTCATACTCCCAATATAATTCATTTACCCTTAGCTGGCTACAACACGAGTGGAAAAAAAGATGATGGTATTAGCTTAGGTTGACCTGCCTCCTTTCTCGGTTTACACTCCTTTCATGCCTTTGTACGTCGATTTTCCCAGCTGGATTTCTCCTGTGCTTATCCCGGGCTTACCGCTACGCTGGTACAGCTTCATGTATCTTGTAGCCTTTGCGATAACCTTTTTGTTATTTCGCTACCAACAGAAAAAGACATCGCTTGCTTACAGCGGCGACGATCTGTATTCATTGTTCCTCTATGCCATAGTAGGCCTGCTTTTAGGTGCCCGATTGGGCTCAACATTGTTATACGAGGGCTCTTCTTATTATTGGCGTCATCCCCACCTCATTTTCTGGCCCTTTAGAAACGGACAATTCATTGGCCTGCCGGGAATGAGCTACCACGGAGGATTAGTGGGGGTAGTCGTTGGCGTGGCCCTTTTTTGTCGTTCGTACAAAAAGGATTTTTTTGAAACTGCCGATGCGCTAACTGCAGCCATTCCCTTGGGGTATACCTTTGGAAGGCTGGGCAACTTCATTAACGGTGAGCTGTGGGGAAGAGTCTCAACTGTCAAGTGGGCGATGGTCTTTCCCGATGCTCCCCGCTTTTCAACCAATTATGCTTGGGTTCGCTCCATTGCCGATGCTTTAGGGATTGAGTATGGCTCTGCGGCACTGCTAAATTTACCCCGCCATCCCAGTCAGCTCTATGAAGCCCTTTTTGAAGGGGTAGTGTTGTGGCTGTTTCTTTGGTTTTTCATCAGAAAACGGAAAAGATACAGCGGTCAAACAACAGCATGGTATTTGATTGGTTATGCTGTAGTCCGTTTTTTCATTGAATATGTGCGAGAACCCGATCCGCAATTGGGCTTTGCCATCGCGTGGGGAAGGCAAAAAGAGCCGACGGCCCTCTTTCTTTCACTGTTGAATATCTCCATGGGACAACTCCTTTGCATCCTGATGCTTGTTGCAGGGGTGGTGCTCCTTCTTTTTAGAAAAAGGAAGCAACACAGATGAATACAATCACCAACCTCATTGAAAAAACCCAAGCTCTTTTAAAGAGCAAGGGCTTAGCTGCTTGGATTATCGGAGGCAGCGATCCGCATGCCAGCGAATATGTGGCCAATCGGTTTCAAAGCCGCCAGTGGATCTCAGGGTTCACCGGATCGGCTGGGACCTGTGTCATTACCACAGACCAAGCCCTTTTATGGGTTGATTCGCGCTACTACATCCAAGGCTTCCAGCAAACAGAAGGGACCCCTTTTAAGGTAATGAAACTCCATTTCCCCCAGGTTCCCGATCCGCTAAGCTACCTTGCTCAGCATATTCCCAGCGGCTCAAAGCTTGCCATTGATACACAATGTACCTCTCAAAGCGAATATCGGGCCCTGATTGAAGCTTTTGGCACCAAGGAAATAGATTTTGTTGACTCTGCTGAGCTGATGGAAAGCTTATGGACCCACAGGCCACAGCTCCCATTTTCCCCAGTTAGCCGGATTGCCGATGAGGTTGCCGGCCAAAGTGCTTTGCAAAAGATCTCTTCTATCAGAGAGGTGTTGGCAGCTTTGGGGGTGCAAGGTACGATTATCTCTTCTCTTGATGACATTGCCTGGATCTTAAACTTACGGGGAGCCGATATCGATTATAATCGTGTGTTTCTGAGCTATCTTGTTATTTTAGAACAGCAGGTATTTTTATATACCGATCAAAAGCGCTTTGATGCTTCTGTTCGTACCTATGTTGATTCTCTGCTCTCTTTGCGCCCGTATGAAGAGTTCTTTTCTGATCTGAAAACGTGGGGAGATTCTGGGAAAAGCCTCTATCTCAGCCCCGAAAAAACCTCGATGAAAAGTTTTGCTCTTTTGCCTGACCATCTTACAATAGTGGAAGGCAGAGATATTTCAACTGACTTAAAGGCTATAAAATCGGAAGCTGAAATTGAAGGAATGCGTCAAGCCCATCTTCAAGACGGCATAGCGATGGTTATGTTTCTCTCATACATAGAACGGACGACAGAAAAATTGAATGAACTCTCATTGGCCCAAAAACTTTTAGAGTTCAGAAAAGAGGCCAAAGGTTTCATCGGTCCCTCATTTGGTACCATTGCCGGCTTTGGAGCTCACGGTGCTTTGGCTCACTACAGTGCAACTAAAGAGAGCTCAAGTACTATCGAAGGCAACAGTCTGCTTGTTCTTGATTCGGGAGGCCATTACGAAACTGGAACAACTGACATTACCCGCACACTGTTATTTGGCACTCCCACTTCTCAGATGATCAAAGACTACACCCTAGTGTTAAAAGGCAATTTGGCTGTTACCTCCACCTCTTTTCCCGAAGGGACCATGGGGTATCAAATTGACACCCTTGCGCGCCAGTTTTTATGGCAACATCAGATGAACTACGGCCATGGAACCGGTCACGGAGTAGGCTTTTGTCTTAATGTTCATGAAGGACCTCAAAGCATTTCGGCCCGCCCTTTGGCTGTCGGGTTGCAAGAAGGGATGATTGTTTCCAATGAGCCGGGGTTGTATCGGCAAGGAGAATACGGTATCAGGTTAGAAAATCTTCTTGTGGCTCAAAAAGAGAAAGAAGGGGCATTTGGCTCTTTTTTGAAGTGGGAAGTGTTGACGCTTTGTCCCTTTGAGCGAAAGCTTATAGACAAAAAATTATTGAGCGATTCAGAAAAAGAGCTGGTCGACGCCTACCATCGTTTGGTATATTCTGCACTGAAGGAGCATCTGGACGAAGAGGATGCAGCGTGGCTTCTTGCTGCTACCAAACCCCTCTAACGTCCAACAAGGAGATTTGAAATGGTAGAACCACTGAATAGATTACACAAAATGAAGCGTACCGGACCGGTTGTACTGGCCATTATGGACGGAATTGGCTTTGGTAAGTATGAAGAAGGAGATGCAGTTGAGGCTGCCCAAACTCCCACCTTAGATCAGCTTTACAAAACACTCCCGTGGACCAGCTTAAAAGCTCACGGCACAGCCGTGGGATTGCCCTCGGATGAAGATATGGGCAACAGTGAAGTGGGGCATAATGCCATTGGCTGCGGAAGAGTATTTTCTCAGGGAGCTAAGTTGGTAAGCGCCTCAATCGGCCACGGTGATTTGTTCAAAGGAGCGGTGTGGAAAAAGCTCGTTGAGCAGGTAAAAACAACTGGCGGCACGCTCCATTTTATCGGTTTACTCTCCGATGGTAATGTCCACTCTCATATTGATCATTTGACTGCCATGATAGAAAAAGCGAAGCGAGATGGGGTCAAACGGGTAAGAATTCACGCCCTTCTTGATGGTAGGGATGTAGGAGAGCTCAGTGCTTTAGAGTATGTAAATCCGTTTAATGAGTTTCTTGGTGCTTTGAATGACGAGAACTTTGATGCAAAAATTGCCAGCGGCGGAGGGCGAATGAATATCACCATGGACCGCTACGGTGCCAATTGGGATATGGTCAAACGGGGATGGCAAACCCATGTTTTGGGAGAAGGACGCCTTTTTGCCAGTGCTTCTGAAGCGATAGAAACCCTCCGTAAAGAAACCCGTGCCATTGATCAAGACTTGCCCCCTTTTGTTATTGAAGAAAATGGCAAACCGGTAGGAACCATTGAAGATGGTGATTCGGTTATCCTGTTTAACTTCAGAGGGGATAGAGCCTTGGAGCTTACGAAAGCTTTTGAAGCGGAGAGTTTGTCTGAATTTGATCGCATCAGGCACCCGAAAGTAGAATTTGCCGGGATGATGGAATACGATGGAGACATTCATGTTCCGGCCCAATATCTTGTCTCTCCTCCTGCCATCGACAGAACGGTTGCCGAATATTTGGTCAAAAGCAAAGTGAATCAATATACGGTCAGCGAAACACAAAAGTTTGGTCACGTTACCTATTTCTTTAACGGCAACCGCACCGGCAAGTTTGATCAGGAATTAGAGACGTATGAAGAAGTTCACTCCGATACTGTCCCTTTTGAGCAACGACCTTGGATGAAAGCCGCTGAGATTACCGACAAAGTAATCGAAGCAATCGAAAGCCAGAAGTATCAGTTCATTAAACTCAACTACCCCAACGGTGATATGGTAGGGCATACAGGAAATTACCAAGCGGCGGTTTTGGCAGTGGGGGCTCTTGATTTACAAATTGCCCGCCTTAAAGTTGCCGTAGAAAAAGCAGGCGGTATTCTGTTACTGACAGCCGATCACGGCAATGCTGATGATATGTATGAGCATGGCAAACATGGAGAAGTTCTTCATCGCCCCGATGGGACTCCCAGAGCTAAAACAGCTCACTCGCTGAACCCTGTCCCTTTTATTATCTACGATCCGAGTTATAACAATGAGTATGAGCTTGATTTGAAAACAGGGCTGGGAATCAGTTCAATTGCCGCAACGTGCATGAATTTGCTCGATTTTGCAGCTCCCGAATTTTACGATGAGAGTATCATTGACTGGAAGTAGTCTAACAATTCATTGCAGCTGGGAAAACCTCTGATGGGGGATTCCCAGCACTAGGCCCACTGCATACAGCACTACCCCTGCCCATACTGAGGCAAGGCTTAATCTGCTTCCGTAGAGGATGTTCCCCAAAACGATACAGCAAAAGCTGATATTTCTTAGTCGGCTGTATTGATCTTTTTCGCGAGCGAGTAAAAAAGAGAAACTTGCCAAAGCCAAAAGGCCAAGTAGGAGAACGATAAGATAGACTTTTTCCTGCCTCATCCACACAGAGGGCTCAAAAGGATTAAGGGGAACCGAAAGGGGAATCATAGCCGCAAGCAAAAGCGAAAGAAGCAAAGCTGTGAAGGTATATTGAAAGAGTCTGCCGGCATTGATGCCGGTTCTAAACAATCCCAAAAGAAGTAGCAACAACATCGAGAAAATGAGAGCGAAAAGGTGAACTTTAGCCCAAAAAGAGGGATTGATATAGCGGCTTGTTAATTCAATGGCGACAAAAGCATTGATTAACGTTAAGGAAAGAAACAGTAACGGCAGCAAATGACGCTCAATTTCGTTGCGCGAAGTATCGGGAAGCTTAAGACTGGGAAACAGCCCCACATATGAAATCAACATGTGTGCAATGGCAGCAAAAGGGAACAGCATGCCATTGCCATGGCGCCAAAATAGAGCATGCAAAGAGGCAAAGAGCAACAAAAGGGTAACTAAAGAGTGAGAAACAAGGTAAACGACTTTGATCTGAGGCGTTTTCATGACCCTTACAATGTTTGTCCACGTAGCTTGCGATCATCGGGAGAGACTATCCTAGAGCTGTAGGCACTGCCAAAAGCTATCACCGCAGCATCGATGTATAAGGAGGCCAGTTGAATCAGCGGCAGCAATACCACCATGACCCCCACCACTGCTGTAGAAGCGTACTCCAATCCGATTCCCTTAAGAACCATGATGCTGATAAAAGGCACTTCCACTCCCGGGGAGAGCGAACAGACTAAAGAGAACAATCCGCTGAATAACGCTATGAATATCCGTGCTTTGATATCTAGCGCCGCTCCGGTGCTTTGAAGCAGCGTGATGACAGAGAATGTTGCCACTAAGGCACTGCCCCCGCGCCCAATAAGGGTCAAAAGGGGAACATTGAACCCCACAACACGCTTTCTGGCTTTGCTGTTTTGCAAAGAAAGGGCCAACAAGGCATTTGTTCCAAACAAGAGGCTGCCGGTCACTCCACTTGCCAAATAGGCTCCGATTGAACCAAAGGTCATCCGGTAGGGGTTGCCTCCCCGAAATCCGGTAAACAGAGCAAATAGAAGCGGTAAAAGAATCAACAGCGTTGCAAGCAAGCCAGCCATCAGACTGGCAACGTACCACTTTGAGTCCATGGCAGTTTGCAACAATCCAGGTGTTCTGAACCAATCGGCGCTAATAAAAAGCATCAAAAGAGCCCCAAAAGAGGTAAATAAGCGGGCCAGTCGTCCCATCACTTCACTAAAAGAGTTCAGCACGACATAAGCCGGCCTGATAATCTCCTTGTTAGGACGCATGGCAATACCTACCAATAAGGCGATGACAATCACCGGAAGTAAAGAGACAGATGAAGCGGAGAACTGTACAAAGGCATTATCGGCAATAAAAAGGGAACGGAAAGCAGAAAAGTCAAAAAAGGAGAGGTTGGGAGCAGCAGCAGGGGGAAAGGAGTACTGCACAAAGGATGGCAGCGGCACCAAAGTCAGTCCCATACCGCCAAAGCTGAGGGCTAAGGTGGTGAACAGTCCCCAAAAGAGGGTAGAAAAAAGGACGATGGGCCCCTCTTTGAAGCGTCTAAGCGAAGCTGTCGCGCCAGAAAGCATGACAAACACAATGGGGAAGACCATAAAGATGCCAATTTGTTTAGCAAGAGGGACAACAAGGTCAAGGACAGTCTCATAAGCCGGCATTCCGCCAAGTAACAGATGAGCTGAAAACCCCAATACAATAGCCGCAGGGTAGGTAATCCATGTCTTCATAAGCAAAACAGTATCCTATTGGAATCCATAAGTCAATTCTCATGTCGAATCAAACGATCGACCCTATATTCTGCTGCCAAATCGGCTTGCAACCATTCACTTAGCATTCGGATGGCCTTTTTTTTGTTCTCTTGGGAAGCAAGGCATGCTCCTAAAGCAATGAGGTAGAGTGTCTCTTGCAACTCCTCTTTTCGGTACCATTGGACCCCTTGGTGCACATTAGCTCCGATGGCAGCCAGAAACTCCTTACGTTTAAGCAATTGTGCAAGTGCTTGGTTAGCTTGTGGGTGCTTGCTGCTTAACTGCTGCTCAACCTCTTCTGGGACTGCCATAAGGAATGTTGCTTTTAGCAAAGAGGAAGCACGAGTCTGTTCATCGGCATTCAGAGCCGATTCATGATCTTTGAACAAGAGCTGAAGCATTAGCTGTTGTAAAGTCTGCATCACTAAAGCGCTGTCGCTGTTGGGTTTCACAAAGATTGTGGCCAGTAGAGTTGCCAGAATCTGCATGGGAAGCTCATCCATGATTCTAGCGCCAAAGGAGAAGAGCGTTTGGCCGGCCTCATCATCAAAGCAGTCAATGAGAGTTTGCACTTGTTGCAGTAGCTCTCTAGGTTGTACTTCGTGTACCAAAGGAGGCAAATGGGCTAATGATGCCTCTGGTAGGCTTTCGTAGAGGGCTTCAATACGGGCATAGGCCTCTCCAGCAAGAAGGACGAACTTTCGTAGTTCTTTGGGTGCAACCCGCCTTGATTCAACGATTGCACAGACCGTCTCCATCATGGAAGTAGAGGCAAAGTTTTCTGCACAGCGGTGTAGGGGCTGCATCCTGATGGCAGCGAGTTCTTGGGCAAAGTTAGCCGTCCCTTTTCCTCCCAAATTCTGATAAAGGATTTCGTAGGCGCCATCGGTGTCCTCTTCTTCTCTGATATGAAAGAGCATTTTAGTCTCATACCCGTTAAGGGAGACCCACAGACCTTCATCAAAAATGGTGATGGAGGGGAGTAAGAAGGTGAGGTTTTCAGGAAAGCTCTCATAAAGCATAAAGCGTTTGGGTCCCACAGAGAGGTTAAGGCTTTCTCCAAGGGTTTTACTGCGGTTAATCCGATTGCCTTCTTCAGTTTTTATCGATTTAGGGGCACTATGAAATAATCGTCCTTGGGCCATTTCGTACTGATTATTGTAGAGGATTAAAAAGCGTTGGTGTTCGTTACCGTTGACATAGGCATACACTGATTCTCTAATAAATCCATCATCCACAAGGTCAAACAATTCAAAGTAATCAACACCGCTAAAAGCCCAGCGCAGTGATAAAAGGGGAAAGATGCGCCTTTGATGCTCTTCAATCAATTTTTGATCGGGGTATTCATTCCAATAAGCGCGTCGGTATTCCATCCCATATTTTTCGTGGAAGCCTTCGATTTGGCCATGGCCAAACATAGGCAGTCCCGGCATCGTGCATAGGAGGGTGGCTATGCCAAAGTATTTATCGCCATTGCCAAATTGGGTGATGGCACTCTCTTCATCGGGATTGTTCATAAAGTTGACAAACCGTTTGAGTATTTCAGAATCAAAAGAGATGGTGTTTTTAATAGTATCGCGGTATTTTTTATTTTCTTGGTCCTTTAACATGTTCATAAAGGCGCTGTTGTACACACGATGCATTCCCAGTGTTCTGACAAAGTACCCTTCCATCATCCAAAAAGCTTCGGCCAGCAGTAAGGTATCGGGGACTTCCAATGCTATGCGATCAACAACTTCTCTCCAGAATTCTGTGGGTAAAAGACGGGAGAACTCTTCATCGCTCATCCCTGCATGCGAGCGGCCGGGAATATCGCCGCCGTGTCCTGGCTGCGGATACCACAAGCGTTGAATATGGCGTTTGGCAAGGGTCATTGCAGCATCAAAGCGAATAATTTGGAAATTACGTGCCACATGTAAAATCTGTTGAATGACGGCCTCTCGAGTATATTCATTAAGAAAATCTAGCTGTGCAGTGTCATTCCATGGCATCGAAGTTCCATCATTGCCATGGAAGATGTATGCCGTTTCTCCTGTGCTTTTATCGACTCGGCGGAAAGTGACTGCAGCATCGCTGCGATCGTAGTAGTGATCTTCAATGCGTATATCGACCGCTGCATCCCCGCTGAGATTTTCCCCAGTGTATGTGTAGGAGGGGAAAGGGGGAGTTGGGGTGCTGATAAACATCTGGGGGTGGTGGATCACCCAATCACTGTCGATGCCGGTATGGTTAGGAACCATGTCGCTAGCTAAACGGATACCTCGCTCTTTGCACCGCTTTTTGAGCTCATTCAAAGCTTCCCAACCGCCAATAGATTGCGAAATATTATACGAGCTTAGTGAGTAAGCAGAGGCTTCTGCTTCGGGGTTGCCTGCTAAATGTTTAATCCGTTTGGAGGCTGCAGAGCGCTGCCAGATGCCAATCAGCCAGAGGGCAGTGAAGCCCCTTTGGGCCAGTAAATCAAGCTCACGATCGGGAATTTGGTCGAGGCGCTCAATGGGGTACCCGTAGTTTTTGGAAAGCTGATCAAGCCACACTAAAGTATTTTTTGCCATCATCACTACATTGGGCATCCAATTTTGATCGGGGCTGTAGGCTTCTCCTTCTAAGTCGATTAAGCGGTAAGAGGGAACTTCTATTGCTCCCGGGCCGGGAGCAAAGCGGGTTCGAGTCTCCTCTTCAACGTAATCGAGCGCTCTTTTAATAATGCTTCTTAGGTTTTCATCAAGGTAGGCATCCCAATGTTGTAAGATGAACTGGATTTGATCAGTTAAAGAATCGGGGTGCACCTTTGCAGGGCGAGTTAAAAAGGAGAATAAATCATCTTCAATGTCACCTACTGATTTTGCGGCTTTAGCATAGGAGTAGATGTGGGAAATCAGTGACGGGGTCGAAGAGGGAAACAGCGTCCCTTTGGGGTTAATAATCGGTTTGAGCCCTTTTTCCAGCGCTTGGTTTGCCAGCAGTACTTGGTGGACGAAAAACCCTCTGGCCGTCTCTTCAAGCAAAAAAGGAGTTGGGGATTCTTGATCTAAAAGGAGGAGGGAAGGATACTCTTTTTGATACCAAGAAAGGCTCTCTTGGGGCAATGTCCCTTTAACAAGAGGAGGAATCAAGCGGGTAAAGAACTCGGGGTCGCTTTGTGTTAAATAAGCTGTTACAACGTTTTGGTAAAGAAGGTGAAGCACTCCCCCCGCATGCAATACCGCAGCCGAGAGGTAGGTTTCTCCTTCGGCTCCTTTATGCAGGGTGTTGTACTGATGAGCCAGCTGTTGGGCTTGGTCATACAGTAATTGAGCCTGTTTAGGGTCAACAGCAAACAAAGCCTTGTGGTAATCAATTTCATTGCGAGCTTTCAAAGCGATCCTCAAGTCTCTTAAGCGCATCGCATTCCCCCTTTTTTCAAACTTCATTTACACCTATGGTCAGCCGCTTGGGCATGTTTTCCTTTGCAAAAGAGGCTGCTGACCAGCTAAGGACCATTTGCACAGATTGTTGTAAAATCAGCGGTAAAAAAGCCTCCTCCTCAACGCTGAAGCGTGAAAGGACAAATGAAGAGACAGAATGATGAGCAGGCCTGCCGATACCGATTCTCAGACGGAAAAAATCGGATGAACCGATATGGGAGGTAACAGAACGCAAACCATTGTGCCCACCCAACCCTCCGCCGCTTTGGAGTTGAACTACCCCAAAGGGTAAAAGCAAATCATCATGGACAACCAGCAGTTCTTCAGGCAACAAAGAGAAAAATGACATAGCCGCTCCCACACTTTTTCCACTTTGATTCATGTAGGTCTTTGGCTGAAGCAGCATCACCTGCTCGGGTAAAAAAGCTTTAGCCCACCGTCCGTGGAACTTGTTCTGCCACGCAAAAGGCGGCAATTGTTCTTGCAACTCTTCAAGAAAAAGCCAGCCGCTGTTGTGCCTGCTTTTTTGGTATTCACTTCCTTTATTGCCTAAAAAAGCGACGAGCTTTATCATACAACTATCATAGAGTGTTCTCGATACAGGAGCAAGAGAGCAATGCATATACTCGTCTTTTACGTACCGTCAACTCACCTTAATGTGGTGAAGCAGGCCCTCTTTGAACAAGGAGCGGGAAAGCTGGGATTATACGATCAATGTAGTTGGCAAACACTGGGTACAGGCCAATTTCGTCCTTTAGAGGGTTCCTCCCCATATATTGGAGAGGAGGGAGCCGTCGAAGAGGTCGAAGAATACAGGGTAGAAATGGTCGTTGCGAATGAATTAGTGGAGGCTGTTGTCACAGCTCTTTTAGCCTCCCATCCATACCAAACAGTTGCTTATCATTTGCTTAAAACCGTTCCACTTGAGCATCGCAAGCCTACCTGATACACTGCCAACACTCGCTGTAAGGAGAACTTATGAGTCAATATCGTACCCTCAAAGAGCTGGCAAAACAGAGCATCGTGCTGCTGGATGGAGCGATGGGGACGATGATTCAACAAAGCGCTCTTACTAACGAAGATTTTCGGCTGAACGCTGAAATTTCGGCACCCGGGTGCAACGAAATTCTTAATCTGAGCCGCCCCGACCTTATTTATGAAATTCATTTAGCGTATCTTGAAGCTGGTTGCCACATTTTAGAAACCAATACCTTTGGTGCCAATACCGTTTCGTTGCAAGAGTATGGATTGACAGATTTGCAGTATGAGCTCAACCGCTCTGCTGTTGAAATAGCATTGGCAGCAATTGAGGCTTACAGGGAGCATAGCGATTCACGCCCTTTATTTGTGGCAGGTGTTATGGGTCCAACTTCAAAGGCCGCCTCTTTTTCCTCTGATGTGGAAGATCCTACGTTCCGTGAGCTCGATTTTGCTGCTTTTGTCGATCTGTATGAGCAACAAGCCTCCGCCTTGTTGGAAGGAGGCGTCGATATACTGCTCATTGAGACAGTTTTTGATGCCTTGGTGGCCAAAGCAGCTCTCCTTGGTGCCCAAAAAAGTATGAATAAGCTTAACAAGAGTGTTCCTATCATGGTGAGCGCGACATTCAGCGATGCCAGTAGACGAACTCTTGGTGGCCAAACAGTGGAAGCTTTTGTTGATACGATGGCCTCCTTTAATCTGTTTTCGTTGGGGTTAAACTGCTCTACCGGAGCAAAGGAGATGATTCCTTTAATCAGAGAATTAAGTAAGAGTTCCCCTTTTTTACTCAGTGCGCACCCGAATGCCGGCTTTCCCGACCAAAACGGCCTTTACCAGCAAAGTCCGCAAGCACTCCGTTCTCTTTTAGAACCTCTGATGCAAGAAGGGCTGCTTAACATTGTCGGAGGGTGTTGTGGAACAACAGCAGCCCATATTGCTGCCTTATCTCAAGCTGCCGCCAAGTACACTCCCCGAGCACTATTGCCCAAAGAGTCCAGACTGCGCCTTAGTGGCTTGGAATCGTTGCATAAAGAGGGATTAATAATTGTAGGGGAAAGGACCAATGTTGCCGGCTCTCGCCGTTTTGCCCGCCTCGTTAGAGAACGCAAAGACGATGAGCTATTGCACATAGCTCGCTCTCAAGTGGCAGCGGGGGCGCAAATGCTCGACATCTGTGTCGATGATCCGCTGCTTGATGCACCGATAGAGATGGTGCGCCTCATTCGGCTTTTTTCTAGCGATCCAGCCATTGCATCGGTTCCTTTTATGCTTGATTCTTCTGATTGGGCTGTCATAGAAAAAGGATTACAAGAGTTGCAAGGCAGAGGCGTTGTTAACTCTATTAGCTTAAAAGAGGGAGAAAAGCTCTTTGTCCAAAAAGCTAAGCATATTGCCAGTATGGGAGCGGCAATGGTTGTCATGCTTTTTGACGAAAAAGGACAAGCCGATACCTTTGAACGTAAAATAGAGATTGCCCAACGGGTATGGGATTTACTGGTCACATCAAAAGTGTGCGACAGTAGCTCCATTATCGTCGATGCCAATGTGCTAAGTATTGCTACCGGTCTTGATGAACATGATGGGTATGCCAAAAGCTTCATTGATGCCGTGGCGTGGATGAAAACCCATCTGATTGGAGTAAACACCAGTGCAGGAGTGAGTAACCTCTCTTTCTCTTTTAGAGGTAATGATAGCTTCAGAGAGGCTATTCATGCAATTTTCTTACAATATGCAGTGCAAGCAGGCCTTGATATGGCTCTTGTGCACCCAGGTTCCCTCATTGAGCCCGACACACTGGATCCCCAAATGAGAAAGGTCATCACCCGTGCTATTTTGGCCCAAGGAGATGTAAAAAAGAGTCGAACTGAGCTCATCCAATGGGCCCAAAAGAGTGGGAAAAAAGAGGCCTCAACTCCTGTTAAAGAACAGCAGTGGCGCCTGTTGTCCCCGGAAAAAAGGGTTACCCATGCTCTGATCATTGGCGAAAATTCCTATTTAGCTCAAGACTTGAAAGAATTGGAAACAACAGCGGCTGTGGAATTAATTGAAGGACCGTTAATGGAGGGGATGGCCCAGGTAGGTGCCCTGTTTGCCAAAGGAGAGCTCTTTTTACCCCATGTGGTTCGCTCGGCGAGGGTGATGAAACAAGCTGTTGATATCCTCTCTCCGCGGCTGCACGAAGATCAAAAAAGAGGGACAAAAGCGGGAACTATTGTATTGGCAACGGTGCAAGGAGACGTCCATGATATTGGCAAAAATATTGTTTCTTTGGTACTGCAGTGCAATAATCTTGAAGTCATTGATGCAGGGGTAATGGTCCCTGCCTCTCAGATTCTAAAATTAGCGCAACAGCACAAAGCCGACTTAGTTGGCCTCAGTGCTTTAATTACCCCCTCTCTTAAAGAGATGGCTCAGGTGTGCACCTTGTTTGAACAAAACGGAATGAAGATTCCCATTCTTATTGGCGGAGCGACAACCAGTGTTGAACATACGGCTCGCAAGTTGGAGCCTTGTTACCCTAAAAAGGTTTTCCATGCCACTGATGCTTCATCAGCAGTGGTGGCTGCTTTAAATCTTCTTTCTGCAAATCGTGCCACTTACAAAGAATCGGTGCAGCAAGCATACCGCTTCTTCACAGATGCCCCTACGGCAAAAGAGAATCTTCTTACCCTTAATTTGGCAAGAGAAAAAAGGTTTGTTAAACACGAGCCGGCACCTGTTGCCAAAGCGTATGGAATTCACCAAATCGAAGATGTTGCACTTACAGAGTTGATTCCGTTAATTAACTGGCCGATGCTGTGCCGTTTTTGGCGAGTGCCCCATAGCTCCGAGGAGGGGGTGCGACTTATCTCTGATGCCAAAAAGCTTTTGGCTCAACCGCACATAATGAAGGTGTTCAATTCTTCAATTAAAGCGGTGGTCGGCCTTTTTGAAGCACGCAGAAGTGGTTTTGAATCGATTGAGGTTTTGGCTCCCCAAAAAATGGAATTTCATTTTTTACGGAGCCAAAGAGCCGATCAAAGTGGGTTGTGCCGCAGCCTAGCCGATTATATTCATCCTGAAAAAACTGATACCATTGGGTTTTTTGCCGCCACCAGCGCTTTGGAGCTTCAGCCACTGTTACACAAGTACACTCAAGCAAACGATGAATATTCGGCACTGCTGGTACAATCACTTGCTGATCGGTTAGTCGAAGCGCTGAGCCATTATCTTCACCACTATCTACAAAACTCGTTGTGGGGTTTTGGGAATGTTCCTTCCATTCGTCCGGCTATTGGGTATCCCAGCGATCCCGATCACCGGCATAAAGAGTCGCTGTTTGCCCTTTTGGATGTACAAAAGAGGACTGGCATCCAATTAAACAGCTCATTTGCTATGAGCCCTTCGGCCTCTGTATGCGGCTACTACTTTGTGGGGCAGGGGTGTGATTATTTTTCTTTGGGAGAATTGGAAGAAGAGCAAAAAGAGCTCTATGCCCAAAAACAGGGACTGGATGTTGCTCAGCTGGCTTTTGAGGAGGTCTAAAAGATGAAAGTAACCGATATTATTGCCCAGGCTAAAGAGCCGTTGTTTACCATTGAGTTATTACCTCCTCTTAAAGGAGCTTCAATCGACTTGATTTATAAAACGATTGAACTGCTGCTACCTTATAAACCAGCTTATATTAATATTACCAATCATCAGATGGAAGTGCAGTATGTGGACAGAGGGGATGGCACTATCGAACGAAGAATGAGTCGCAAGCGACCCGGAACCATCGGGTTGGCTGCCGCTATCCATTATCGCTACCAGATTCCTGTCGTTCCTCACCTTATTTGCGGTGGGCAAACCAAAGAGAGCTTGGAAGACCAGCTTGTTGAGCTTAATTTTTTAGGGATCAATAATATTCTTGCTCTTAGGGGAGACCCTCCCCATGGACAAAGACGCTTTGCTGCCACCGAAGGGGGGCATATGCATGCCGATCAGATGGTTGCTCAAATTGCCCAAGCTAACCGGGGTCTTTATATTGATCCGAATGTGCGTGAACCGATAGCCACCGATTTTTGTATCGGAGTGGCAGGGTATCCTGAAAAGCACATTGAGGCGCCCAATCTTGCCTATGACATTGAGCGCTTGAAAGAGAAAATTGATAAAGGGGCTCACTACATTGTTACCCAGCTCTTTTATATCAACGACCACTTTTTCTCTTTTGTTGAACAGTGTCGCTTTAGCGGTATTACCGTTCCCATTATTCCCGGCATTAAGCCTCTCCAACGAAAAAGCGACCTCGATTTGTTGCCCCAGACATTTAATGTTGATTTGCCACCCTCATTAGTTGATGCCGTTCAAAATGCGACCACTGCCGAGGACATCAGAAAAGTGGGAGTGGAGTTTTGCATTAAACAGGTGGAAGAACTCCTTGCACAGGGAGTTGTGGGAGTCCATTTCTACAGTCAAGGGAGAGCTGAACCGATTGCCCAAGTGGTTGAAGCAACGTATCGGTCGAGAGCTTAACGACTTTTATCGACTCCTTGGCGTTGACAGACATCTATAACGGGACAGATAGAGCAACGGGGAGAAATCGGAGTGCAAATGGCCTGCCCATAGGAGACCAGTAGTTCATTAAGGGGTATCCAGTAGCGACGGGGCATCACATGTTGCAAGGCTACTTCCGACTGCTCGGGCGTTTTGGTTGTAATCCACCCCATCCGGTTGCTGATACGATGGACATGGGTATCGACGCAAATAGCGTCAATGCCAAAGCCTAAATTTAGTGTTAGATTGGCCGTTTTTATACCCACTCCCGGTAACGCCATGAGCTCTTCTTTTGTTGAAGGGACTTTTCCGTCGTATTGATCAAGTAATATGCGACTGATAGCAAGCATATTAGCAGCTTTGGTGCGATAAAATCCGGCAGGGTAAATCGCCTCTTCAATTTGCTGTTGTCTCAGTTGCAGCATTTTAGCAGGAGTGGGAGCAAGGCCTAACAGGCGCCTCGAAGCAACAAGAGTGACTTCATCTTTAGTGCGCAGCGATATGAGAGTGGATATCAGCACATCAAAAGGATCGTGGCGCTCAGAGGCTATGGTAGAGACTGAGGGAAGTATTTTCCCCTCTTTAGTAACGGCTTTGTGCATTCTTGCAAACACATCATCCCAATCAATCATATGAGCATCGTAGCGAACGGCAAGAAGGAAGGCAATGCCCTTATAAGCAAGAGCAGAGAAAAGAGATGCTAGTACTTAGCCATACAGTCTACAATACGAAGGGCGAATCATGCTCTATTTTATCTCGGAGAGCCTTAAAAATAGTTTTCAGCTCTTAATGGTATGGCGCTGTCAAACTTGACAATCGAGGGAGAAACGTTCTAGCTTTCTCATACCATGATAATTAGATTGACCCATCAAGCCGGCGATGCAAAAAAAGCGGCAATAAAAGAGTATCTTAAATCTCGAGGCTTCAAAGTTAGAGAGATTGTTGGCAAAGAAGAGACTATTCTCGGAGCTGTAGGCATTAATCGCATCGATATTCGCGAAGTTGCTCTTCTTGATGGAGTTGCCGATGTTATCCCCATTTCCAAGCCGTACAAACTGGCTTCTCGGGAGCTGAAAAAAAGCGACACCATTGTTTCTGTGGGCAATGTGAAAATCGGGGGGAACCGAGTAGTTGTCATTGCCGGTCCGTGTGCTGTTGAAAGCCGCTCTCAAATTATGGAAGTGGCCCGCTTGGTACGCCAAGCAGGAGCGGTCATTCTCAGAGGAGGAGCATTTAAACCTCGGACCAGTCCTTATGCCTTCCAAGGGTTGGGAGAGGAGGGATTGGGGTATCTGAAGGAGGCCGGAGAGGCTTTCAATATGCCTGTTGCCACTGAAATTGTGAATCCGCGTGATGTGGAGATGATGAGCCGCTACATTGATATGTTCCAAATCGGTGCGCGCAACATGCAGAATTTTGAACTGCTAAAAGAGGTAGGTCAAACAGGCTTTCCCGTTCTTCTTAAACGGGGGTTGGCTGCCACTATTGAAGAGTGGCTGATGGCTGCCGAGTATCTGATGGCCAGCGGAACCGATCAAATAGTGCTTTGTGAGCGGGGAATCAGAACTTATGAACAGGCTACTCGTAATACCCTTGATATCAGCGCCATTCCGGTAGTGCAAAAACTGACCCATTTGCCTGTCATTGCCGATCCTAGCCACGCTACGGGAATGCGGGACATGGTCCCTTCCATGTCGTTAGCCATTGTCGCTTCGGGTGCCAGCGGCTTAGTGGTTGAAGTTCACTTTGATCCCGAAAAAGCCCTTTCTGATGGGCCCCAATCATTGTATCCGCAGCAATTTGAGAAGCTGATGAGTGATATCCAAGCTCTCTGTCCGGTGGTAGGTAAATCGCTAGAACGGATTCCCCAAGCCCGTAGCGAAGTTGAAATCTGGAGCTCAAAAGGGCCGGTCATTGCCGAAGCTTCCAGGTTGAAAATTGCTTTTCAGGGGATTAAGGGTGCCTACAGCGAACAAGCCATTCGCCTTTTGTTTGACGAAGCGGCCGACACGCTTAGTTGCAGTACGTTTGCCCAAGCATTCGAAGCGGTGCAAAGCGGACAAGCTCGCTATGGAGTTCTGCCGGTAGAAAATACGTTGGGAGGAACCATTAACGAGACGCTGGATTTATTAAACAGCTATCCGGCTTTGACTGTGGTGGGAGAAAAACAAATCCGCATTATCCACAGCCTTATCGGAGTCCCCGGCTCCTCGTTGGATCAGATTAAAAAAGTCTACAGTCACCCCCAAGGGTTGGCTCAATGCACTGAATTTATGGAAACAGAGCTCAAAGGAGCCGAAGCGGTCCCCTTTTTTGACACCGCCGGAGCAGTATCTCATATTGCCCAGTTAAACGATCCTTCCTGCGCTGCCATCGCCTCTTCGGCTGCGGCCAGTTCGTATGGGATGGAAGTCTTGCGCGAGGGGATTGAATCCGATAGTAGTAACTTCACCCGTTTTTATGTGATCTGCCGAGAAGAAAACGCC
>JBMNGW010000011.1:0-88030 GCA_050950025.1 Sphaerochaetaceae bacterium
GAAATTATACATGAGAGGAATTTAATTCTTTTATAAATAATTCCATCACGCTCAGCTGCGACTTGATTAGATCCAATCGCATATATACTCCTACCAAACCATGTATAACGAAGCAGTAACCATACGATAATTGCAATAACAAAAAGAATAAGAACAGAACTATGCAACCCAAAAGTTTCTCCACTCTCTCCAGTGATTAGGAATAAGTTTGATTTAGAAAATTTTATAAGCACATCTGGTAATTGAGTAATCCAGTTTTTACAATAAATACCAACAAGAATCCTTTAAAAATATTCATAGTACCGAGTGTAACAATCAGTGTAGGTAGGCCTAAGTATCCAATAAAAATTCCATTAAAAGCACCCAGCACTACCCCAATGGTCACAGCAATCAAAAAGGGTAAAAACAAAGAATATTCAGAATCTAGTGCAAGCAGAATTTTTACTGTCATATACATAGAGGTTGAGGCAATTGCGGGGAAAGACATATCTATTCCACCCAAAATAAGAATTATGAGAAATGCGATAGCAAAAATTCCAACTTCAACGCTACCCTTTAAGATTTTAAAAGGTTAGCAAGGCTAAAATAGGCTGGATTAATGAGTGTCACAACAACTGAAAGAACAATCAAAATAAATATTAAATTAGTTTCATGAAGTCCAAGCAGTTTTTTTATTTTTTGATTTTGACGTATCCATTACGAGGTCACCTCACATCAACTCTGCAAGTTTTGTATAAATTGTATTTTCATTCACATCGTATTCTTTTAACTCAGTAAGCAACTTCTCCCTTATGGAGAATAATGACTCTACTGCAGTTAAGAGCAAGTTCTGGTATATCATCGGATATTATTACTAATATCATCCCTTGCTCTCCAAGAATTCGTAGTTTTTCGTATATCTCAATTTAGCACCGATATCTACACCAACAGTGGGACCGTTCAGAAAAAGCACTTTAACATTGGCCAAGAGCCAACGACCAAGCATTACTTTTTGTGCATTACCCCCGGAAAGATATTTAATTTTCACATCTTGATTTTCATTATGATATTGAATTGTTCCGATGTACTATTTACCTGTTTCCTGATTTTAGCAAAATCCATTGTTCCGATCTTGCTTTTCAACAAATTTTTCATACTTGAGGAAATCATGTTAAATTTTACTGATTGCTCTAAAAATTAAACCTTCAGAAATCCGATCCTCCGGAACATACCCAACTTCTGCCTTTATTGCTTGTTCAATTGAATTAAACCTAACCAAATTATTTTGTAATATATTTCACCCGTATCAAATTTTCTAACCCAACAATTGCACGAGCAATTTCTGCCCTTCCAGAGCCTATTAATCCAGTTATTCCGACAATTTCTCCTGGAAAAAATTTCATTGAGATATTTTTAAAAGAACCTTTTTTTGTTAATTTCTAATTTCTAGAAATGGTTCCTGAAAACGAGTAGCAAGAGTGGAACTAGGGTTTTTTACTACTTCTCGCCCAGTCATAAACCTACTAATACTAAGTTCGGTGAAATCGTCAGTTTTCCCAGAAGTAACAATCACTCCATTTCTCATAATAGTAAGATATGAGCTGATATTCATAACTTCTCTTAATTTATGGCTTACTAATAAATTGAAATTCCATTTGCCGCCAAGTTGCGTAGTACAGAAAAAAGAATTTCAATTTCCCTTTCTGTCAAAGAAGTAGTAGGCTCATCAAGAATTACTAATTTTGCATCTTGGTAAAGTGCTTTTGCTATTGAAATAAGTTGCTTTTTTGCTATTGGAAGAGATGATATCATTCATTTACATCTGTATCCACTTCTATTTTTTTTAACGCCCTACTTGCTTGCTCTTTAACATCTCTCCAATTAACAAATTTTCGTTTGCCTTGAACTTGGTCTGCTAGAACAATATTCTCGGCTACTGACATTGAAGGATAAAGTGATAAATCTTGGTAAACCACTTGTATACCTTTTGAAATAGCAATCTTAGGAGTAATGGGGTCTATTAGTTGATCTTCAATAAAAATATTACCTGAATCTTTGCGATAATATCCAGAAATTATTTTAATTAAAGTCGATTTACCGCATCCATTTTCTCCGGCCAAGCAATGAATTTCTCCTTTACGAAGAGAGAGGAAGCTAGTGTCCAGTAGTGTTCGCAATTTTCAGGCCAGTCATAAGAGCTTCCACCAGTTAAGCCACCCTATTTAATATAATCTGCTTCTGTTCTGTTAAAACTTGGACACTGATATAAGCCCTCCCTGTTTGCCATTCTTCATCTACTTCAATGAGTAGTGAGCTCACTAATCGAACATATGAGTCAGAGTTGGGAAAGATTCCAACAACTCTGGTTCTTCTTCTAATCTCCCGATTCAGTCGTTCTAAAGTATTCGTAGAAGCAATCTTACGATGGTCATCTTGGAAAATTGATAGAACTGCAGTGAATCGTCTAACCCTTCCTCTAGACACTTTATTGCCTTAGGAAACTTATTTTCATACTGATCCATAAAGAGCGAGCATAGGCTCTGGCACTCTCTTCATCTGGGGCGAGCCAAATGTGTTTAAGAGCTGAAGCAAACTCTTCCTTATGATGATGGCCAACATAGGCAAGGATGTTGCGCATGAAGTGTACTTTGCAACGTTGCCAACAAGAACCTACAAACTCTTGGCAATTGCATCTTAAGTCCCTGGTGGGCATCTGAGACAACAAGCCACACTCGCTCTAATCCTCGCTCTTTAAGGCTTTTAAACAGTATTTGATACGTCTCTCAGATTCGTTATACATTGGCTCTACAGCGAGGATTTGAGCCGTTCCCTGCATTGTAATGCCTTTAACGACCATTACAGCCATACTTTGAACTCGACCGTTCTCTCGAATCTTCTCATACAGAGCATCTACCCAAAGTACAGCGTACTCTTCTTCAAGATCACGATCTCTAAGCTCGCTAACACGCTCATCGAGCTCCTTAGTCATCTGTGATACTTGGCTTGCTGATAAACTTCTATGCCTAATGCCTTGGCCAAACGCTCTACTTTGCGTGTTGAAACACCGTTCAAGTAAGCTTCACAGACTACAGAGATAAGAGCACGTTCACTTCTTTGGTGCTCTTGACAAACGAGGGTACATAGCCCCCTCTACGCAGCTTGGGCACCTCTAAATTAATGGTACCCAAGCGTGTGTCAAAACGCCGTGGACGTGTTCCACTGAGATAGGTAGATCGGTCAGTACTGTGCTCGCCCTTTTGGGCTCCTACTTTGTTTGCCACTTCATATTCCATAATCATCTGCAAAAACAGGTGTATAATTGATCGTAACGGATCACTGCTATCATTCAACAGTAGTTTTTCCAGTAATTCTTGATAGTATGAGAGTCGGTCATGAGTTGTTTGTCCTCCTAGTCTTTTTTCGTTATTAGCTAGTATGGATGCTCTCATGACCTTTTTCAATCTACCTGCAAATTGCGAACTTTATTATACGCTACCAGAGGGAAACACCATTAACTGCTTTTACACCACCAAAATGTTTATATATGTCATTAATTTCTAAAAATGGTTTAATCATCCCCGCCTACTTTTTGATAAAATTGTGGAAGGTCAACTGACCTTCCACAGATTTAAATCTCTAGAAGTTGTACTGAGCCATATTTTCTTTGGTAATGGTAATCCAGCCAGAACCAAAAGTAATTCAGGTCGACTTGAATCTGAATAATCAGATTCTCATATCCTGGAATACCCAAATTTAAACCAGCTTTAATTGATGCTCTTTGCCCAGGAAAGTGCAAGCTCAGCAATTTTACTCATCGCATGCCCTGCATCTGCAGGATCCCAAAGTTGAATTTCTTTAACAGCACCACTTTCAAGATATTGCCCAGCGACTGAAACCATTCCCGTACTCACAACAGAAACTTTATTTTCAAGTCCAGCTTCTTCTACCGCAAGGCCGGCACCTACCGATGTGGTCATAGGAGAACCTATTATGCCTCTCAAGTTCGGGTAAGAAAGCAACACTTCTTTAATTTTGTTGTAGGCTATAGTAGTGTCAGTGTTGTCTTCTATAAGGCCTCCAACTCTTTTCATTCTCGGATATTTAGCCTGCTGTTCCGCTACAGCTCCTTCAATTTGCTCCATATGAGATTGTGAAGTCAAAAAGCCTACTGTCGCGACATATTCACCTTCTTCCCCCATCAGTTTTGCTAAAGAATCCATCATTACTGCACCATATTCATGGTTATCGAACGCTTCTATAATGAAATCTACGTTCTTTAAATTGAAGCTTCATGCGCAACGACAATTATTCCATTATCTCGGGCCTTTTTAGAACTGGTTCAACTGCCTCTACTGAAATTGGTACTATACAGATTGCATCTACATTTTGTGCAATTAAATCTTCTACAACTTTAACTTGCTCTGCTGCATCAGCGTTTGATGGTCCCACCATAAAAGCTTCATTTCCAGATTCTTTTGCGTACGCATCAATACCAACTTTCATGCGTTCAAACCATGCATGACCGTCTACCTTTACCACTGTCGCAATGGTAAGTTTCTTTGCCTTTGAGGTTTCCTTTGAACCAGCTGAGTAAAGACTGAAGGAAACTACAAGGCTGATGATAAGCATGATTACAAAAATTTTCTTTTCATGACAACCCTCTCCTTTTTTATGTTAACGTTACCTGTTAACGTTATCTATAGGAATGCAAACCTCATAATTCAATATGTCAATGATAATTTTGCCAATACTTTCATCCTTTTTACCCACATATTTGGAATTATAAATCAAAGTTTTTCCTTGACGATGAGTGGAGATATGGTTATACATTTGTTATCCTATAGAATCAGTAGACTATAGGCGGGAGGTTAATATGAACCTTGTAATTTGGTTAATTGTTTTTATTCTCTTGATTGTCGGGTTGCTCTTGCTCAAGCGAATATGGCATCTTTCGTTCTCCATCAGGGTTTTTATTGCCTTGCTTGTGGGAGCTATTTTTGGATTAGCCCTGTTCCGTTTTTCTGAGGCCTCCATGGCCGCTGAAGTGCGAAAGTGGATTTCTTTGGTGGGCAATGGCTATGTTGATTTACTGCGCATGCTTATTATTCCACTGGTACCAACAAGTATCATAGCTGGGTTGCTGCGCTTAAGTGATACCAACGAATTGAAGAAAATGGGAACTCGGACAATTGGTATCTTCCTTATCACAGCCTTAATAGCCGGTGTTCTTGGACTTATTATTGCCAATATCTTCTCCTTGGGTAAAGGGATGGTTGTCGGTGAACTTGCAGCACGAGAAACTAATACTATCACTAACGTTTTTGCTCAGTTCAGAGCTTTTATCCCCTCTAACCCAGTCAAATCGGCAGCAGAATTACAGATGGTTCCTTTGGTAGCTTTCTCTGTCTTTATTGGTGTAGCTGCCATTATGGCCAAAACAAAAAAGCCTGAAGCAGTTGCTCCTTTTGCTCACCTGCTTGAAAGCTTTTTAGCTATTGTCATGGAACTGACTAAAATTGTCTTGCGCTTAACTCCGTATGGCGTATTGGGGCTGACAGCCTATTGGCTTTCTAGCACTGGAGTGGCAGCTTTAGCTCAATTAGGGTTGTTTATCGTGGCAGTAGTGTTGGCATGTCTGCTTCATATGGGCCTTGTGTATGGATCAATGGTGGCTGTTTTTGCGAAAATCAGCCCAATTCGCTTTTATCAAGCCTCTAGTCCCGCTTTAATGTTGGCTTTTTCCAGTCGCTCAAGTGTGGGGTCCATTACTATGACGGTCTCGACTATGATTGAACGGTTGAAAATCAATTCACGGGTTGCCAACTTTATCGGACCTCTGGGAGCTGTGATGAACATGAATGCCTGTGGCGGTATTTATCCTGCGATGGTTTCGATCTTTGCAGCTAATGCTTTTGGCATTCCCTTAAGTGCTTCTCAATACGTATTGATTCTCTTTGTTTCAATTTTAGCCAGCTTGGGCAGCGCAGCAGTTCCGATGGGTGCAACAGCTTTTACCGTTATCACCCTTACAACTGTTGGCTTACCTGTTGAGGCTATTGGCTTGGTCGCCGGAGTTGATTTTTTGGTCGATATGTTCAGAACAATGACCAATGTTGCCGGAGATATGGCCACCGGCGTTGTGGTAGCCAACTCGTTAGGCGAATTCGACCGCGAAGCCTTTAATTCCCAAGACCTGCGCCTTGAAATGGCCAGCACTCCATAAAACAGTCTTCTAATCATATAACAATGAGAGCCAGTCGCAAGGACTGGCTCTTGTTGTATAACTACGATGTAAAACTCTTATTTAGCAAGTACAGCCTGGGCTGCTGCCAAGCGGGCTACGGGAACCCTAAACGGCGAGCAGGAAACGTAGTCAAGTCCAAGGGACTGACAAAAGGCGATACTCTTAGGATCTCCGCCATGTTCACCGCAAATACCCAATTTGATTGAGGGGTTCGTTTGGCGGCCCAAATCGACAGCAATCTTCATCAACTTACCTACCCCATCAACATCGATGACGGCAAACGGATCGTATTCGTAGAATTGCTTGTCCATATCTTCAACATACGGTTGCAAGAATACAGCAGCGTCGTCTCTGGAGAAACCACAGCCCATCTGAGTTAAGTCATTGGTTCCGAAACTGAAGAACTCTGCGTTCTTTGCAATCTCATCGGCAGTGACTGCAGCGCGAGGAACTTCAATCATCGTACCGACTTTGTACTCAACTTTCTTACCGGTTTCAGCAAAAACCTTCTCAATGGTATCGATGGCATGTTTTCTGGTGTACTCAAACTCTTTGTAGTGACCAACCAGCGGAATCATAATTTCCGGCTCAACAACAATTCCCTCTTTAGAGACGTTGATAGCAGCTTCAATGATAGCCCTGACCTGCATATGCAGAATTTCGGGATACACCACTGCCAATCGGCAACCGCGGAATCCAAGCATCGGGTTAAACTCGTGCAGTTGTGCTGTTTTTTGAGCAATCTCATCGACAGTCACGCCCAGCTG
Organism: Sphaerochaetaceae bacterium; assembly: GCA_050950025.1. GTDB lineage: Bacteria > Spirochaetota > Spirochaetia > Sphaerochaetales > Sphaerochaetaceae > JBMNGW01. Next base: position 6,991 of record JBMNGW010000011.1, read on the forward strand.
AAGTGCCATTTCGTGGCGGCTGGTGTGGTCGTTGGGAAGGAACTCGTGCAAAGGAGGATCAAGGAGTCTGATAGTAGCCGGCAGTCCATTAAGCTCTTTGTAAATCTCTTCGAAATCTTTGCGCTGCATGGGAAGCAGTTCAGCAAGAGCTTTTTCACGCTCAATTTTATTGTTGGCAAGAATCATCTTTCTGACGCTGATAATTCTCTCTGTGCCAAAGAACATGTGTTCGGTGCGGCACAAGCCAATGCCTTCAGCTCCCAAATCGACAGCCATTTTGGTATCGGCAGGAGTATCAGCATTTGTTCTGACTTTCAGCTCTCTGATCTCATCAACATATCCCATGAACTTTGTGTAGTTTTGGAACAGCAGTGAGTCTTCAGCTTTCATCTCACCATGAAGAACCTGCACGATTTCAGAAGGTTTAACAGCAATTTTCTCAAGGTAAACCAGACCGGTAAACCCATCCAAAGAAATGAAATCACCCTCTTTCAGGACTTGATTATTCACCGAAAGCTGAGCCTTCTCATAATCAATGTGCAAATCAGCAGCAGCTGAGACACAGGGGCATCCCATACCGCGAGCTACAACAGCTGCGTGGCTGGTCATTCCACCGCGGGTTGTCAAAATACCTTTGGCAACAGCCATACCACCGATATCTTCGGGGCTGGTTTCGGTGCGAGCCAAAATAACATCTTGACCCAATGCAGCCATTTCTTCGGCCTTAGCAGCAGAGAAATAAACCTGTCCACTAGCTCCTCCGGGGCTGGCATTCAACCCACGAGAAACTGATTTGATACCGTTTTTCTTAATCATGTCAGTGTCGAGCACCGGGGCAAACAATTTATTGAACTCTCCGGCAGGAACACGTGAAACAGCAGTCTTTTTATCAATCAGACCCTCTTCAACCATCTCAACTTGGCTTCTAAGCCAGCTAAAGACTGTTCTTTTTCCGCTACGGGTCTGCAGCATGTAGAGTTTGCCATCTTGGATGGTGAACTCAATGTCCTGCATATCTTTGTAATGGTTTTCCAAAAGCGTTCTGATTTCAAGCAACTCGTTATAAGCGTCTTCGTTGACAGCTTTCAAATGATCAATCGGCTCGGGTGTGCGAATTCCGGCAACAACGTCCTCGCCTTGAGCATTCATCAAATACTCACCATAGAACCTATTTTCCCCGTCGGAGGGGTCGCGGGTAAAAGCTACGCCTGTGCCACTGGTTTCGCCCATGTTACCAAAGACCATCGTCTGAATGTTAACAGCAGTACCTAAAAGGCCTCTGATGTCGTTCATTTGACGATATCTGATAGCGCGGTCATTATTCCAGGAATTAAAGACGGCGTTAATCGATTTAAACAGCTGGTCAATAGGATCTGTGGGGAAATCTTCACCAATAGCGTCACGATACAACTTGCGATAGCGGTCAATGACTTCAAGCAAATCTTCAGTTGTTAGATCGTTGTCAAGAGCCCGTTTGCGCTCTGTTTTCACAGCCTGCAAAGCGTGTTCAAAGTCATCATGAGGAACGCCCATAACAACATCGCCAAACATCTGCATGAAACGGCGATAGCTGTCCCAAGCAAAACGTTCGTTGCCCGATTTTTCGGCCAGTGCTTTGGCTGAATCGGGGTTCATTCCCAAGTTCAACACCGTGTCCATCATTCCGGGCATCGACTGAGCTGCTCCAGAACGAACAGAAACCAACAGAGGGTTTTCTTTGTCGCCGAGCTTAGCACCCATCAACTTTTCCAAGCGGCCAAGATGGTCAAGAATCTCTTCTCGTAGGCCTTCGGGATACGCACCGTTGTTTTCACTATAGTAAGCGCACGCTTCAGTGCTGATGGTGAACCCCGGAGGTACCGGCAGTCCAATTGAGGTCATATCGGCCAAATTGGCCCCTTTTCCCCCAAGAACTTCTCTCATGTTGACTGTTCCTTCGGTTTGGTCTCCGCCGAAGAAATAGACGTACTTTGTTCCACTTTTTGCCATATATGGGAACCCCCTCTTAAAGATTAATTTCTATTCTATTGTAGGACATTCACACTGTATAGGAAGAGGCCCTCCCTGTCAATGCAAGGAGGGCCCCAATACGTAGATCTCATTTACGCAGTATATGATTCAAGTGATTGAAGATGCAACGGCTGCTTCATCCGTTCAATGGCTTTCTTTTCAATCTGTCTGATACGCTCTTTAGTCAGATTGTATAATTCGCCAATCTCTTTAAGAGACATCGGAATGGCTCCGTTAAGGCCAAAGCGCATCTCAATAATTTCCTGTTCTTTTTGGCTCAGGGTCTTAAGAGCTTTATTAATCTCTTCTTTAAGCGATTTTTCCATAAGGATGTCTTCTGCTGAGCGATAGTTATCTTCAACAAAATCCCCTACTGTCGAATTGGCAGGATCTCCATAAATGGGAGCATCTAAACTCACCATCTCCTTACTGATGGAAAGCAAATCGCTGACCAGCTGTGGATCAAGGTTCAACGCATCGCCAATTTCCTCAAAAGTGGGTTCTTCTCCCGTGGAACTGACTGCCTTGCGCTGTACATTTTGAATCTGCAACAATTCGTTGGCTCTGTTTAGTGGCAGGCGCACTGTACGAGATTTTTCGCTAATAGCTTTCAAAATCCCTTGGCGAATCCACCACACAGCATAACTGATGAAATGATATCCTCGATCAACATCATACTTTTCTAAAGCATTCATTAATCCGATATTTCCTTCGTTTATCAAATCGGTCAGCGGCAACCCTTGATTTTGGTATTTTTTGGCCACATTTACGACAAAGCGCAGGTTACTCTCAATTAAACGATTGCGGGCCAACTCACTGCCATCTGCAGCTTGGCGAGCTAACGTATCTTCTTCTTCTCGAGTAAGCAAAGGAATTCGGTTAATTTCTTTTAAATAAATGGAGAGGATATTCTCGTCCTCAACGGTACTGTGATTATTCAACATGGTCTTATTACGGCTCATATCGCTCCTCCTAGCCATAGAGAAGCACAAACCATGCCAATTAGGAAAAATGACATGAAAATTCTTAGTATCTTGTGTTAATGCAAGACATTATTCTCATTTTTGTTATGGGAAATAGGAGGGAGCCTTCTGTGCAAAAATCACATCTTTCGCGACAATTTGACACACACAGATTAAAAAGAGGATTTTTTGGGACAAATTGACTCACTTCCTGATATATTTGTGGAATAATCCTACTCATCTGACTCACCCAAAGCGTACATGTCCTCCATTTCCCACGGAAAATCAATGCGGATACTTTGAAACCACGGAATCATATCTTTAGCAGCAAACGGTATTTGTGAGTTTTGGAGCTGCTGTTGCACTTGTTCCCACCGATGCTGAATTAAATCATGAATCATATCCCCTTCAGCTAAGTTGAAATACCTTTATTGCGTTTGCCCAGAATATAAATCGTCATTTGTACATCGTGGAATTGACGCCAAAGCACTCCTTGATCAGGCTGAGTTGCCAAACTACGGATCATAAACGCATTGGAGAAAGCACGAATTGCTTGGGGCAATTGTCCCAAGCGGCTAAGGGCCACTGCCAAGCGGAAAAAACAGAGTGCGCTTTGTTCAGGGTCGCCACCTTGGGCATCAGAGAGTTTTTGCGTACAGACCGCCAAAGCTTTTTTATAGCGAAAAGCCGCACGTTTGGTCACATTCCACCTCGCTTCGCCACTAATATACTCATAAAGATGAAAATCGGAAAGTTTATATGGTTGCTTGACCGCTTTGCCCTTTGTGCGTATATTGCAAGAGGATTTGCAAATACATCCATTACAGTGATAATCAATAGGTAGGAGGAGTAGTATGACTATCAAACCTTTGGGAGATCGTGTGCTTGTTAAAATTGAACAAGGCGAAGAGAAGACTGCCGGAGGCATCTTCATTCCGCAAACAGCCCAAGAGAAAACGCAAGTTGGCAATGTAGCAGCCATTGGAGACGATGAGAGCATTACCGTTAAAGTCGGAGATCGCGTTATGTACGACAAATATGCCGGAACTTCGGTATCGCAAGACGGAACTGAGTACCTCATTCTTCATATGAGTGACATTCTGGCTGCCATCAGCTAATACTCCCATCTACTGGAGAGTCGGGCTTGCTTCTTTAGCAGGCCCTTTTTTTATCCATAAAGGAAAGACTCAATTTTAGTGGCAATGCCTGAGCTTACCGTTGAAGGATGATGCGACTCTGGCAAAGATGCAAGCATCATCTGCCCATAGTTCTTATTTACAATACGGCTATCGAGAATTAAAACAATTCCTTTGTCACTGGTTGAACGAAGGAGCCGCCCAAACCCCTGTTTTAGACGCATCGTCGCCTCAGGTAAGGCCAAATGGAAAAAGCCTCCCCTTCCCTCTGCCTCTAAAACATCTTGACGGGCTTTAAACACCGGATCGGTGGGGAGTCTGAAAGGAAGCTTCACAATGATAACCAAACGTAAAGCATCCCCAGGAGCATCGATACCTTCCCAAAAAGAGTCGGTGGCAAACAAAACACTGTTAGCATCGTGCAAAAATTGATTTAATAAATAGGTGCGATCTGCCTCGCCTTGGGCAAAAGAGGCTATATCATGTTCAAGCAAAAGCGGAGCCACTTCCTCATACACTTCAACGAGCATGGAATAGGAGGTAAATAGCACCAAAGCTCCTCCCCCGCTGGTGATACAGGCTTGAGCAATTATCTGCTTGCAATACGAAGTAAAGGCCCCATTATCCCGCTCTTTGAACACAGGGGCATCCGAGGGGGTCAACAACAATAAGTTGCTTTTAAAATCAAAGGGGGAAGAGAATACTCCTGTTAAGTAGGTCCGCTTTGAAGCAGGAGGCAACCCAATGCGTGAGCCCCAATAGCGAAACTCATCTTTTAAATCTAACGTGGCACTGGTACAAATAACCGTTGCCATATTCTCAAAGACCTCTGTTTGCAGTTGGTTGGCCACCGATAAAGGGGAAATATGAATAAGTGCATTCTTACGAACCGTTTCAATCCAATGCACATCATCTGTCCAGCTCTCAAAGGCAAAAAACTGATCCAGAACTTCAGTGGCACGAATAATTCTTCGAGTATGTACTTCCAAATCCCGAGCCACCGGGCTCATCTCTTCGGGAGCCAAAGAGGCCTCAAGCATCTCAGAAACAGCTCTTCCAAGACTTTGGGCCGCACTGCTAACGTTAAAAGCCAGTTCTTTGGCACTTTCAAACAGATGTCTGTTCTCAGAGGTGACCAAAAACGTTGAGCTTTGCAAGCTTTGCATTTTTTGCAAGAAATAGGTGTCAATATATTCTATGGAATTGGTTAGCACCCCTATTTTTTCATATATCTGCTCAAGATAGGAAGCATTCTTCACATACGGAGCAAATGCCTCCACAGAAGAATAGGTACCATAACGCTTAGCAGTCATCTTTTTCAGCGGTCGCAAAAGTTCCACCGGAGTATAGGTTTGCGTAAAGTAACTGGTCGCATTTTTCTCCAAATTGTGGGCTTCGTCAAAAATAAGGCGAGAAAAGGGGGGAAGGACCGCCTCTTGATCGTACTCCAATTCATTGGCTATACGGTAGCGGGCATCGGTAAAAAGGAGATGATGGTTGGTGATAATAATACGGGCATCTGCCGCTTTTTTTTTGCTTTTAGCATAAAAACACTCGGTGCCAAAAGAGCATCGATACCCTTGGCAGATATCGGGATCACTGTTGACTTCACTCCATAATTCCCCGTTCAACCTCCCCGGATAATCACTTCTTAACCCAGTTTGAGTCTCTTTGGCCCAAGATGCTAATCTGCCGATGTCGCTTTGAGGATCAAGGGCAAGTAATCCTGCCGATTGCAACAGTATTGAAAGACGGTACGGACACAAATAGTTACCCCGACCGACAACCAAAGCCACCGGTACAGTAATATGCATCATCTCAAAAAGTTGCACCAAATCTTTATCAAAGAGTTGCTTTTGTAAGTTGATGGTACTTGTGGCAATGACGGTACGCTCAAGAGGATGCTCTTTGGCCCAAAGCAGTGCCGGCACTAAATAGGCAAATGATTTACCAATTCCTGTCCCCGCTTCGATAGCGGCAATGGCCTGTTCGTTGTAGGCTTTGGCGACCAGAAGCGCCATATTAAGTTGCCCTTCTCGATACTCGTATCCGGTAAAATAGGAATCGAGCACCCCTTTGGCATCAAAAACATCATAAATGTCACTTTCGTTCAACATGGTAATCCTGCAGCTTGCGATGCAACGTCTTGCGTGCGATACCCAGCGTTTCGGCTGCTTTTGATTTGTTGCCTCCCAGTGATGCAATCGTGGCTAAAATAAGCGATTTCTCTGCTTGTTCCATGGTCGTGCCAATAGGAATGACAACCCGTTCTTCAGCTCCGGCATTGCGCACTGCCACCGGAAGATCTTCAAATTCAATGATTTGTCCCTGTGAAAGGACAATAGCACTTTCAACACAGTTTCCTAGCTCTCTAATGTTGCCCGGCCACTCATACGCCAACATGGCTGCTTTAGCTCGCGTAGAAAACCCTTGCACTTGCCGTTTGTTGCGTTCGTTGTACAACTCCAAAAAATGGGCCATCAGCAACGGGATATCCTCTTTACGGTCTCGCAAAGGGGGCACATCCAAATGAATAACATTCAAGCGATAAAAAAGATCTTCTCGGAACCGTCCTTTGGCAACTTCTTCTTTAAGATCGCGGTTGGTAGCAGCAACAAGTCGCACATCAACTGTAAGCGTTTTCTCTCCCCCCAAGCGTTCAAATTGCCGCTCTTGAAGGACCCTCAGCAGCTTAACTTGCGTAGCTTGGCTAACTTCCCCAATTTCATCTAAAAAGAGCGTGCCACCATCAGCTAGTTCAAATCGGCCTTTACGGGCATTAATAGCGCCACTAAAGGCCCCTTTTTCGTGGCCAAAGAGTTCATCTTCCAAAAGTGTTTCAGCAAACGAAGCACAGCTTACTTTAATAAACGGCCCATTTGCACGGCTGGAAAGTTGATGCAAAGCATCGGCAATCAACTCCTTGCCCACTCCGCTTTCTCCGGTAACCAGCACACTAGCCGAAGCGTCGGCTACTTGGCGCACAGTTTCCATTAAACGGCTCATAATTTCGCTTTTGCCGATAATTTTACTGTAGGCACCCTGTTTTTTCAGTTTAGCCAGCTCTCGTTTCAACTCTTCATTCTGATCGTATAAATCAAGGTTGCTAAAAGCCCGCTTAACCAACATAAAAAGGCGATCAAGGTTCAACGGTTTGGTGATAAAATCGACCGCTCCACTGCGCATCGCCTCCACTGCCGATTCGATTGTCCCGTGGCCGGTCAGAATAACCACCGGCATCAAAGGGTAGTGAGTGCTCACTTTTTTCAGTAGTTCTTGGCCCCCCATATGGGGCATGCGTAAATCGGTAATAAGCATATCAACATGCTCAGTGGAAATGGTTTGCCAAGCTTCAGCGCCGTCTTCGGCCAACAGAACCTTGTACCCTTCATCTTCCAAAGCAATTTGCAAACCGCTGCGAATATTTCTTTCATCATCGGCAATAAGAATGACTCTATTCATCTATCTCCAAAAGCCTCCAATGCTCGTCGTTGTGTGGTGGGAACGGGGAATTTAATACTAAAAGAAGCCCCTTTCCCTGCAACTGAATTGACGAGAATTTCTCCTTGGTGCTCTTTTACAACTTTGAATACCATCGTCAAGCCCAGACCCGAACCTGAAGCCTTAGTCGTGAAATAGGGTTCAAACATTTTAGACATGGTGGCTTCATCCATCCCTTTGCCTGTATCACTAATGGTCAAATCAACTGTGTCACCTTCGTTTTTAGTGCTCACTGTCAATTCTCCCTTTCTCCCTTCCATAGCACTCATCGCATTTTTTATGATGTTCAACAAAGCTTGTTTGAGCAAATTCTCATCCATGCGCAATTTTGGCAAGTACTCTTCCAGTTCCATTGTAACGGAGATATCCTGTTGCGTCAGCTCAGGAGTGATAAAGGCAAATAAATCTTCAATGATTTTATTCAGTGACTCAAATCTAAGGCGGACATCCATCGGTCGTACGGCGAACAAAAAATCGACCACAATCCCATTTAGCCGTTCAATTTCTTCGTCAATAATATCTAAATAGCGCGCTGCATCTTTGAGCGTAAGGGAGTGCTTTCGCTCAAATGCTTTACGCATCAACTGCAAATGGATACCAATAGAAGCCAGAGGATTTTTAATCTCATGAGCAACTCCTGCGGCAACAGTGGTCAGTGATGCTAACGACTCAGAGCGGTGCAAGCGTGCTTCTTGCCGTTTTTTTTCGGAAACATCCCGTACAATGTACAAAAGCCGTTGTTTATCGTCTTTGGAAAATACCGGTTCCAAATGGCTTTCAAACCAAGAAGCAACGATTTCAATGGAGCGAACCACTTCGCCGTGTTGAAAGTGAAACTCCCTGTGCATGTCGCCTGTTTGCATCAGTGTTGCTGTGGCAGTCTCAAAAAACTCCTCAACATCGGCATCAGCAAGCACGTATCTAAGAGTAGTGCCTTCAGTCAGTTTACGTCCCAAAGGCAACAGCCGTTTAAGTGATTCATTGCAGACCAAAACGCGTCCATTGGTATTAGTCACCAAGATTCCTACTTCCAGAGCTTGCAAGGTCCTGCTTAAAAGCTCGTTCTCAGAGGCTTGGTAACGGACAAGCGTCTTAATTTCCTCTATACTCAGCTTCTCAATTTTATTAAAGGCTCTATGAAAAAACTTACTCATACAACTTCCAGCAATCTATAGTAAAGCGATTCAACAAACAACCGGTTGTTTTGATTAAAAATAGTTGCTTCAAAAGAGGCTTTTTGCATCACGCTCATTATGTTTTGAACACGGTAGATAGGAAGATGATCAGTGTTCAGCCGTTCTTTTGTTGCCAAAGCCAAAGCATTTAAAAACCACTTTAGGCTCCTATCCTCTTCTAAGGCACTACCCATCTCTTCCAATTGCCCCCGATTTAAGTGCTGTTGAGGATCAAGGGATCTGATAAACTGTTCAGCGAGTGTTTGTAATTGGGCAGTATCGATGCCAGCTTGGCTAACGATAAAATGCTCCACTGTAGGATAGGGCTCAGGATCAACAAAAAGAGCGTACTTAAAAGCTTATTTTTCTCCTCTTTTGAAAAAGGCTTAATACGGTGGTGCTGAGTGCGCGAGAGAATTGTTGGTAATAAGCGACTAGGATGCTCGCTAAGCAACATAATGTAGGTCTTTTGTGCCGGCTCTTCCAACATTTTCAGCAAGCTGTTACGAGATCCTTCGGTACTTTGCTCCATCCCTCCAAAATAATAAAGCGGGGACTGCTGGTAAGCGAAGTTTGACCTACCCACTGCTGTAATGCTCGAACCTGGTCGATACTTACCTGAGAACGCCTGCGCACTTGGCGCAAGGGTTTGGTTAGTGAGGCAATCGTTTTGGCAAGCATATGGTACTGCTGCTCAGAATGGATTTCTGTTTGCAAAAGCTCTTCATCCAAGGCCCCGGCAGCTTCAAATAAAGAGTGCTCTTTGGTATCGGCTTGTTCAAGAAGAGCCGGATGGTACTGCAGTAACATCATTCGCAGTTCACGGTATAGTTGCTTTAGACTTAATTCGGTTTTAAGACGCAGCATATTTGCAATAGCCGCATCGATGCGGACCCAATAATCACGATTGCCAATAGCTACCACATTAGTAAATGTACTGTAGGCAAATTGCTTACACGACGGACAAGCACACTCATCTGAGCCCTCTTTGTGACAACTAAGCACACGAACACATTCTAGAATCATTGACATACGGCCACTAAAAGCCGGACCGCTAAACAGCACAGCTTGGGGCAAGGTGCCTCCAAGCAACTGCCCTTTTAGGGTGTCCCAAGTCTCTTTGCGGCCCCCATCAAAAGTCACAAACATCAAAGCAAGCCTTTACCCAAATCGACTCCTTTATTGATAATAGGAGTAATGAAATTGGCTATTAGGCTTTTATCAACAAAAGGAGCAACATCAACAACAGTTTGCATTCGTAACAACATGATCAGTAAGCCAATAATAATCAACGCCTCAGCAGCTCCAAGAAAAAAGCCTAACAGGTGATCTAGCCAAAGTGCTTTTAAGGTTTTCAAAGCCTTGCCCAATAGTGAGCCGACAATCATCATCAAGATGTAGCCGACAATAAATAAAACTACATAGGCAATAAGAGTCGACCACAACAGACCCAAAGCAAAGGTTTGCTCCAATAACTGTGCTCCCAATTCGGCAAACACTATAGCTAAAATAATACCCACAATAAATCCCAAACGGGACCCAAACTCGGCGGCAAAGCCTTTGGCAGCTCCCACAATGGCAGCTAAGACAGCAATACCCACGATAATAAGATCAACTGCGTTCAATGTAAGCGGCCCCAGATTCAACATCCATTCAGCCATCTTCCTTTTCTCCTTTTGCTTAAGTCGATCAGCAGCTGCCCGATTATCTTGTCGGCCTCTTTGAGGTACAACGCATTAGCTTGTTGCACCAGCTGCTGCCTTACTATATCACAGTCTAAGAGTTCTTTTACAGTCTCAAAAAATCGGGACTCATCATCAAGTACTTTGGCTGCCCCATGGTGTTCCAAGCGTTTGGCATTTTCAATTTGATCACCCCGTGAAGCCCCTTTTCCTAACGGAATCAAAAGCATAGGGACTTCCATCTCCATATAATCAGCTAAGGCTGTCGCACCTGCTCGTGAGATAACCAACGTCGCCTTGCCCAACAGTTGCTCCAGTTCTTTTCCAATAAAAGGATGCCACTCATACCCTTCTTTGTTCAAATCACAGCTATGAGATGACCCGGTTTGATGGACAACCGTGGCTAGGCCTACAAGCTGATCAAGATGGTTCCATACCAGCTCATTAATCTGTTTGGCACCCTGGCTACCTCCCAAAACAACAATCAGCGGTTTATCGCTTTTTTTTACTGAATGCGAAGCACTTTTGCGCAAACGGGTAGGCACACCGGTAACCCGCACCTTAGGCCATAAACGCTTAGGATACCCCTTTTGAGCTTCAGCAAATGGGATGCACACAATTGCAGCAACCAAGGCATTTAGGCGCGTGGCCAATCCAGCAGAGGCATCCGATTCGTGGGTAAGGACTGGAATTCCCAACAGCGCAGCAGCCCACACCGGTGGCACTGAAACATATCCCCCTTTGCTAAAGAGCACCTGAGGTTTTTCTTTATATAAAATAGTCAATGATTGGAAAAAGCCGATTATTATGCCCACCACATCACCAAAAAGGCGCCAGGAAAAATAACGGCGCAACTTGCCGCTGTATATAGGATACATCGGGATGCCTGCTTCAGTAATCCATTCTCTTTCAATGGCTTTAGTGCTTCCAAGCCAAAATCGGTGGTACTGAGGCACAGTGTCTTGCAAATACGAATCAACAGCGAAAGCGGGGAAAATATGACCTCCCGTTCCTCCGCCAGTAAAACAGACTTTCATTGTAGCCAGTCTACTGGAATTTGATGTACACAGGCAATCATAATCGGTATACTGAGTGCTGGATAATCTATCTACAAGGGGCTGGCATGGCTAAATCACTATTACAACGCTTATTCGGAACCAAACAGGAGAAGGATCTTAAGCGTCTTGCTCCTATAGTTGATCAAGTGAATGAGCAAGCCCAATGGGCTTCTTCTCTTAAAGCCGAACAATTTCCCGCAACCACTGCCCTTTTGAAACAAGAGCTTGCCCAAGGGGCTTCTTTAGATGAATTACTACCCCGAGCATTTGCCTTAGCACGCGAGGCAGCCCACCGAGTCATCGGAGAACGCCATTACGATGAGCAAATTATGGGAGCTATTGTACTGCACCAAGGCGATATCTTAGAAATGAAAACGGGGGAAGGAAAAACACTCACCTGTGTTCCTGCTGCTTACCTAAATGCTTTGGAGGGTAAAGGGGTCCACATTGTTACGGTCAACGACTACCTTGCTTCTCGTGATGCCCAATGGATGGGGCCCATTTTTTCTTATTTGGGGTTACGTGTTGGTACCATTCTTAGCGATATGGAAACAGAGGAACGGACAAATGCCTACAACTGTGACATCACCTACGGGACCAACAACGAATTCGGTTTTGATTATCTACGTGATAACATGAAGTGGGATTGGAAAGAGAAAATCCAGCCAAATCACCACTACTGTATTATAGATGAAATCGACTCCATCCTCATTGATGAAGCGCGCACCCCCTTAATTATTAGCGGCCAAGCCGCAGACGATACGCTAAAAATTAGAGGAGCCAATTCCATTGTCTCTTCGTTAAGCGAATGTGCCAAAGACCCCGAAACACAAGAATATCCTGAACAAGGGGCCCAAGGTGATTACCAACTTGATGAAAAAAGTAAACGGGTAACATTCACCAATGAGGGGTTGCTTCACATTGAGTCGCTGTTGCAACAACGTAAGATTATTAACGGGTCGCTGTATGACGGGGAGAACTTTGAGTTTGTCCACTACATGACTCAAGCCGTTAAATCTCATAAACTGTTTCATCGGGATGTCGATTATGTCATCATTGATAAAAAAGTGCAGATTGTTGATGAGTTTACTGGACGTGTACTAGCCGGGCGGCGGTACAGCGATGGCCTGCACCAAGCCATTGAAGCTAAAGAAGGCATCAGAGTTGAGCTGCAAAACAGGACACTGGCACCATTACGTTCCAAAACTTCTTCCGTATGTACGATAAGATTTCGGGAATGACGGGGACTGCCGATACCGAAGCCTCCGAATTTCAAAAAATCTACAACCTTGATGTGGTAGTCGTGCCTACCCACTTACCGGTAATTCGCCAAGATTTACAAGACCTCGTCTATTTAACTGAAGAGTACAAATACAAAGCAATTGTTGAGGAAATCCAACGCATCCATTCCAGTGGACAGCCACTTCTTATTGGTACCGTCTCGATTGAGAAATCGGAGCTCCTTTCCGCTTTACTGCGTAAAAAAGGGATTAAGCATGAAGTGCTGAATGCCAAAAACCATGCACGAGAAGCCCTCATTATTGAAAATGCGGGAGCCAAAGGGTCGGTGACCATAGCCACCAATATGGCCGGCAGAGGTACTGACATCAAGCTCGGAGGCTCTTTGGAAGCCCTCATTCAAGCAAAAGTAGGCATAGATGCTACCTCTGAAGAGTATGAGAAGGCTAAAAAAGAACTCTATCCGCAGTGGAAACAGGCCTATGAAGAGGTCAAATCACTTGGAGGACTCTCCATTTTAGGAACTGAGCGTCATGAATCACGAAGAATTGACAATCAGCTCAGAGGCCGCAGCGGCCGCCAAGGAGATCCCGGTATTTCCCGCTTTTTCCTCTCGTTAGATGATACGCTGATGCGTCTTTTTGCCAAAGATTCGGTGCGCTCAATGCTGGGGAGAATCGGTATGGGAGATGAGCCGATTGAACATTCATTAATCAGTCGTGCTATTGAAAAAGCCCAAATGAAAGTTGAAGAGCAAAACTTCGAAATCAGAAAACACCTGCTTGAATACGATGATGTCTTAAATGAACAAAGAAACTTCCTCTATGCCCAACGCGATGAAATTCTTCAAGATGATAACTTGATTCAACGGGCCATGGAGGCCTTACAAAGTGAAATTGCATCTGCTGTAGCAGATTTTGAGATCAATACTAAAGATATTGAAGAATCGAGTAGAGCTTTAAAAGCCTTTGTGAAAGAACACTTTCATTACGATGTAGACATTCAGATTACTAATTTGGAAGATACTGATGTTGCTACTCTCGTTTTTTCTCTTTTGCAAGAAAAAATTGAAGCCAACATTGAGATGGCAGGAACTGAGTTGTTCAACAATTTCTTGCGCCTTCAGTACCTAAGACAAATCGATATGCGTTGGCAGGACCATTTGGAGCAATTGGAAGCCTTACGCGAAGCTGTGTACCTACGCACCTTTGCCCAAAAGAACCCGCTTTTGGAGTACAAACTGGAGGGCTTTGACATCTTTGATTCGCTGATTGACCAAATCCGCTCCTATATCGCCTCTTTGATGCTAAGAGTAAAAGTAAGCGGAGAGTCCCAGCAATCTGCTCAAAGAGGAACAACAGTAGAAATGCACTCAGGAGCCTCTCAGTTTGCCCAACCTGTTGCCCAAGCTCCCACTCAGATTAGAAGGACTACTGCCAAAATTGGACGTAACGAGCTCTGCCCCTGCGGCAGTGGGAAAAAATATAAGCATTGTCATGGTCAGAATCTTTAGAAGAAGTTGGCAGGGTTAAGGGCAATCCCCTCCTGTTCGATGCTGAAATAAAGGGCAATTTTACCGATATTGCCACTGGAGCCCATTGTGCCAATTTGCTCCCCTTGTTTGACCGTATCGCCTAGTTTGGTCTGCACTTCGGCCAAATGTGCATACGTTGTGCGATAACCGTTTTCATGGGACAACGTCACAAATCTTCCCAATGTTGCCGGCTCATTACCCGCATCAACAACTGTGCCACTGCCGGAGGCTTCTACTTTAGAACCGCCAGTCCCTTCAATCCAGATACCCTGTAAAACTACAATTTGTTCACTCGTCCCATAAACGACCGTTTGCCCAAACAAGCCGGTAATGCGACCTTCGGCTGGGCGGATGAACCGATCAAAAAAGGCCAATGATCCATCATCGCCAACTTGGGCGCTGGGGATAAAAATCTTTTGACCGGGGAAAATTTTATCGGAGCTTAAATCGTTAAGCTCTTGCAATGTCTTCCAACCCAAATCGGGATTAAATCGATTTGTAATGATTGAAAGTGAATCGCCTGATTGCACGGTATACAACTGTCCGTTGCGATCGGGAATCTTCAGTTTTAACGGGGGCTTGATGGCACTGAGGTTTTTAATGGCATTAAGACTGAGAATCGTTTCAGTGGAAATACCGTACTGTTCGCTAATACTTTGCAGTGTTTGCCCCTCTTCAACCGTATGTTCGGTATAAACAATCGATTTACTGACAGAAGGAGTAGAGGTGCTTGGTCGAGTCGGTTCGGGAGTGGTGATAGTCAGTTCCAAAGGTCGGGTTGCGGGGCTTATCTCCTCTTTTACTGCAACAGGCATATCGATAATCATAGCCGTTTGCTCTACTTGCACCGCAGGGGCAGCTGTATCAGAAAAAAAGCTGAACCAAAGGACCACCACCGCAACACAGAGAAGCAGTCCGATAAGGACCAAAGAGATAATAATTCGCTGGCTTTTTTTATCAAGCCGCTGACCCTCGTGTGAACCGCCGTAATTGCCGGAGCCCATATCATCGTAACTGCTTCTATTCTTGTAGGCCATGTATCCACCTGCTATCGACAATGATGCACGTTCATATTACTCTATTTGCACGATGGTATCCAGAGAAAAACGAAACCTTGCCTTGTTGCTTGCAGCCCTCCTCGCTTCTGTCCTGCTGATTTTACTCATCCGCCTTTCCTATTTGGAAATTATCGTCGGCTATAAAAAACCGTTGTATGAAAACCCTGTTGTGGCAACCCGTGTCAGTCGCGGCTCCATATTCGACAGAAACGGACGCCCTTTGGCTGTAGAAGTTCCCTATTACTCATGTGCATTGCTCCTTGGAGAAATAGACGATTTGGTTGCCACCACCACCACAGTAGCTTCAATATTGTCATTAGATGGCGAAACATTACTCAAAGGGGCCCAAAGGAACAGTTCTTACTACCTCGCCAAACGCAGTGTCAGTGAATCTGAAAAAAAAGCATTGGAATACTTAATTGCCCAAGGAAAACTAAAAGGAGTTGTTTTAGAAAAACGGTATGGACGGGTGTATCCCCAGCATTACCATGCAGCTCAAGTTTTGGGGTTCACCAATACAGAAAATAAAGGTATCGAAGGACTTGAGCTTCTGTTTGAGGACCAACTGGCCCCTACTCCCCAACTAAATAGAACCATCACCTATGGAGATGATCTGTATTTGACCATTGATTTGGATCTGCAGTACCTGTTAGACGAGCAAGTGGTGGCCATTGACCGCGATCATCATCCTAGTAGCATTGTGGGAATAATTATGGGGGCGCAAACGGGTGAAATTCTGGCCTCCACGAGTTTTCCTTGGTATGATCCCAACGATTATCGGTTTTCTGCAATTGAAAGGCGACAAAACAGTGTGGCATCGGCAATCTATGAACCGGGTTCAGTTTTTAAAATATTCTCTTTGGCTGCCGAGCTGGAAGCTGGGACTGCCGACTTTTCCCAACCCTTTGAATGTGATGGTAGCTACACCTTTACTACCGCCCAAGGACAAAAAGTGACGATCAATTGTGTTACTCCCCATGGGACAATTGATCCAAAAAGCATGCTTGCATATTCCTGTAACGGTGCAGTCGCCCATTGGGCTTTACAAACCAGCGACCAAGCTTTTAAAAACACATTAGATGCTTTGGGGTTTGGCTCTGCTGCCGACATCCCTTTAGTCGGTGTTGCCTCGGGTATTGTACATGATATTGACTTCTGGTCATCACGCACCAAAGCTACGATGGCTTTTGGCCAAGAGATTGCCACCAGTGCTTTGCAGTTGGCTACTGCTGCAACAGCTTTTGCGACTCAAGGGGATGTAATGAAACCCTCAATTTTGCAAAAAATAGAGGGCAAAGAGCCTATCATTTTTGTTCCGGAAATTGCAAAAAAGAACGTTATTTCAAAGCAAACAGCAGAAACGGTACTCCAAGGGATGGTAATGGCAAGCCAAAAAGGGGGCACTGCCGTTCACAGTGCTGTGGCGGGGGTCTCTGTTGCTGCTAAAACAGGGACAGCTCAATTGGTCGATCCAACCACTGGTAAGTATGGAGATACCTCCTTTTTAGCCAGTACATTGGCACTTGTGCCTTCTGATAATCCGCAGTACATCATCTACATCGGTGTGGTAAATCCCAGTGGCGCTACTATTTGGGGGTCTAATATTGCCGCTCCGGCTATCGGTAATCTCATAGCAGACATGGTTCGCCAAGGGAAGGTAAGTTCTTTAGCCATGCACCGTATTATGGCTCAACCGGACCTATCTGATTAGCCCACAAAGCTTCAAAATCAAGAGTAAAGCCTTGCAATAAGCCTAATAAGCTCGATAAGGAGGCTTTATGAATATCTTTGGGTACCCGCTGTCCATCAGTAAAAAAGAGCAGCGGCATCTGTTTTTCATATGATAAACTAAGCACATTTCCGATACTTTTGGTCTCATCGACTTTAGTCATGATGATTCCCTTGGGCTTGAAAGAGGTGTACTGGTTAAAGACCCGTTGCAAATCTTCTTCTTTCATTGAGGCACTTAAAGCGATAAAGCAAGAACACTCTTTTTGTTGGGCAACAGCCAACAGCGTCTTCATTTTAAGTTCCAATTCCTTATCACGAGGAGATCTTCCTATGGTGTCGATGAGAATTAACTCATCTTCGCTAGCATGCTCAAGTATCTGGTAGAGTTGCTGCTCATCAGTCACTTTTTCTACAACGATGCCCATTGATTCGCCAAATGCACTTAACTGTTCAAAAGCACCGATTCTGAACGAGTCAATAGTGACCAATTTAACGTTGCGGTAAAACTCGGGGTCACTTTGTAATCCGTACAAGGCAGCAATTTTAGCGATAGTTGTCGTTTTACCGGCTCCGGTAGGGCCTAACAACACAAAGATTTGCGGAGGTTTAAGCAGCGATTGATGGTCAATGCGAATTAAGCTGACGATGGTATCTATCAGTAGTAGTTCAAATTCTTCCGTGCTAAGCTCGCTTGTGGGTGCAGAAGCTAAACTTTCTTGCACCATATCAAGTACCAAGTCACTAAAAGAGGATGAAAAGCCGTTAAGCAAAAGGAGAGTAGCAGCATGTTCTAACAGTGGATTAGAGGGTTCAACCTCTGGTTCCACCAGCTTCTTTTCAACAGCCGGCTCCTCTATTTTGTGAGGGTCCTCTTTTTTTTCGGCTATATAGCAGGTCAGCTCAACGTGCGTCTTTTTTTTCAACCAGAGAAAGCCGCCTCGGGTAGTTGCATCACGGCGGCTGTGAATCCGCAAGTCGCTGCCATATTCTTCTTTTGCTTTGCGCAGCGCCTCATCAAATTCTCGTGCCGTAATGGTAATGTACTTCATGCAGCAGACTCCTTCTTATAAAATGTAGCGACTTAAATCTTCACTTTCCAAAATGCCACGTAACCGTTCTTCAACATATGCAGCTGTAATTTCAACCCGTTGTCCTTGCATTTCCGATGCTTTAAAAGAAATTTCTTCCAGAAGTTTCTCCATGATGGTGTATAGCCGCCTTGCCCCAATATTCTCCGTTTGAGAGTTGACCGTATAGGCAATTTCGCTGATTTTGCTTACAGCCTCCTCGGAAAACTCTAGTACCACCTCTTCAGTTTTCATCAATTCTATGTACTGTTTAATAATGGCGTTTTCCGGTTCTTTTAGAATCCGGTAAAAATCGTCTGCAGTCAACTCTTTAAGTTCAACACGCAGGGGAAAACGGCCTTGTAATTCGGGTATCAAATCACTGGGTTTGGAGATATGAAAAGCTCCTGCGGCGATAAACAAAATGTGAGTGGTGTCGATAATCCCCCACTTGGTTGAAACTTTGCTCCCCTCCACAATGGGCAGGATGTCACGTTGTACCCCTTCACGAGAGACATCGGGGCCGGCTCCTTGCCGAGTTCCCGCAACTTTATCAATTTCATCGATAAAGATAATTCCCATTTGTTCAACACGCTCTTTGGCAATTTCTATCACCTGCTCTTGATCGACGCTTTTTTCTGTCTCTTCTTCAGTCAACAACTCGCGGGCCCGTTTAATTGAGACACGCCGTTTTTTCTGCTTGCCGGCAAACATGGACCCCAGGCTTTGAATAGTTTGTTCCAAGTCTTCAATATTGCCTCCGGCAAACAGTTCAAAACCGTGAGTGGGAGGCCTGTTACTAAGATGTAGCTCCACTTCTCGCTCTTCAAATCTCCCCTCAGCCAAAAACTGACGAAACTTTTCACGAGTTTGTTCTTGTGCCTCAGTTAAAGAGGTGGAGCCGGCTTTTGTTTCCCCGGGTAAAAGCAGATCAAGTAGCCGCTCTTGGACCCGTTTTTCGACTTGGTCCTGCCTTTGGGCTGCCATTTCACTTCTGGTCATTTGCACAGCAGAAGCCATTAAGTCCCGTACCATCGATTCTACATCCCGGCCCACATACCCTACTTCAGTATATTTAGTGGCTTCCACTTTAATAAAAGGGGTATTGGCCAATTTGGAAATCCGGCGGGCAATTTCGGTTTTTCCGACTCCTGTCGGTCCAATCATAATAATATTCTTGGGGGATATTTCATCCCGAATGGCTTCACTGAGCATTTTTCGTCGTGTACGATTGCGCAAAGCGATAGCCACAGTTCGTTTGGCATCATCTTGCCCAATAATATATTTATCGAGTTCCTGCACGATTTGGGCAGGGGTCATCTCATCAAGTTTCATTGTTGCTCCTCAATTGTCTCTACGGTCACAGAGGTATTGGTATAAATACAAATGTCGGCAGCGATGGCCAAGGATTTGCGGGCAATTTCGACAGCACTATAAGAAGAGCTCTCTAAATAGGCACGGGCAGCGGCTGTGGCATAGTTGCCTCCCGAGCCGATAGCAATGACATCGCCTTGGGGTTCAATGACATCTCCAGAGCCGCTGATTAATAAAATCGTCGAGGCATCGGCAACCAAAATCATGGCCTCTAGGCGCCGAAGGTTACGGTTGGTCCGCCACTCTTTAGCCATCTCTACAGCCGAACGGGTTAAGTCCCCCCGATACTCTTTTAGTTTAGCCTCTATGACTTCATATAAGGCAAAAGCATCGGCAGTAGCCCCGGCAAAGCCACTAATAATTTTTCCATCCATCAAGCGACGAACTTTCTTGGCATTCCCTTTGAGTATTGCATCACCGGCAGTAACCTGCCCGTCTCCGGCAAGGGCAATGCATCCATCTTTACGAACTGCGACTATTGTTGTTCCTCTTATCTCCATCGTTTTTCCTTCCATGGGGGTGGGATTGCTCATATACCGCCCGTAACCGCTTTTGCGTCACATGGGTATATATTTGAGTTGTGGCAATGGAGGAGTGCCCCAACAGCTGCTGCACCAACCTAATTCCGGCATCATTGTCCAACAGATGCGTGGCAAAACTGTGGCGCAGCATATGGGGAGTAAATTGGCCCTCCAAAGCCAACGTCACCCGAGCTTTCTCAAAGATACTATGTAGCGACGATGCCGACAACCGCTTACCCTGCTTTCCCACAAAAAGGGCGTCTGTGGTATGGTTCAAAAGCATACGCTGGGCGATATAGCGCTCCAATAACGTCGTTGTAGCGGGCGTTAAAAAGAGATAACGCTCCTTATTTCCTTTACCGACGACTAGGATGCGCATCGATTGTAAATCAACATCTTTAATATTAATGCTCAGTAGCTCTGCTAAGCGGCAGCCACTGCTGTAAAAAAGATGAAAGATGGTGACATCGCGCAGAGAATAAAAATCGACAATGGGTAAACTAAGCACCCGCAAAATCGTCTCTTTATCGACTAAGCGCGGTAATCGACGATATCGAGAAGTGCTTTGAATGGTGGCAAAGGGATCGGCTTCTATCTTTCCCCGTTTTACCAAATAGCGGTACAATCCCCGCAGGCTTGAAAGCTTTCGGTTAATCGTGGGTGCAACATACGAAAAACCTCTCATTAACTGAGCCACATATCTTGATGCAAGGTGGCGATCAACTGCAGTAAGTTCCACATTGTCCTGTTGAAGAAAATCGGCATACTCGTGCAAATCAGTGCCATAAGCGGTAATGGTAGCCAGCGAGAGGCCCCGCACTTCTTGTAAGTACTGCATATAACGCTCTATTGTGCTGCGGTTTATCTCATCCATCGGCAATCAGTATACCACGGGCAATCGAGAGAACTCAATGATAGGAGCCCCGTCAAGAACCAATTGATGGTTACCGCTGCAAGGAAATCCTCCTTGATGCACAGCAACTTCTTTGCCTAATTCCAAAGCCCACAGAGCCGTTTGGTAGGCAGCACCGTACATTGAAGCCTCAATAACGACAACTTCGTGACACAATGCGGCAATTAGGTAGTTGCGTTTGGGATACAGATGAATTAAAGAAGGATCAAATGGGAAAGCCGCACTAATAAAAACTCCCCCCTTTTTTAAAAAAGAGGTTACCGTTTTTTGCTCCATAGCGTGTATCTGCTCAATACCGCCCCCTAATACAGCAAACGCTTTGCCCCCTTGGCTAAAAGAGCCTCTGTAGGCATGTTGATCAATAGCCTTAGAAAAGCCGGCAATAACGGCGATATCATTATCAGCACACCACAATCCCAAATCAAAAGCAGCTTGCATGCTATTGCTCGTTGCCCTATTTGAACCAATAATAGCCATCATTAGGTGATTCAGATCACCTTCTCCTTTGAGCATAAGGACTAAAGGGGCCCATGGAGCCTCTTTCAAATAGGGAGGATACCCATCATCAAATATACTTATATAGGTACAGCGCCCTGATTGAGCGTGCTGCACAAAGCTTTCATAACGATGGAGCAACAGATCTTTTTGCTTTGAATACGTGGCAAATAGAGCCGAAATGGAAAGCGGAGTGCAATACAGCGCATAGCGCTGTTGACTATTAAGATGGTCTAACAGTTCAACTGCCAGCAATCGATACAGGTCTTGCATATCTAACAGACCTACCGCTCTACGATTATACTTCGTCGGCCTCTCCCAACGGATGATGGGCACGGAAGGCCTGCTGAACATCCTCTGTATCACTGTGCGTATATATTTGAGTCGTTCTAATGTCACTGTGGCCCAAAAGCTCCTGAACTGAGCGTAAATCGGCTCCACCGCGCAGCAAATGCGAAGCGTACGAGTGACGTAGCGAGTGGACTTTCCCTTCCAATTGAGCTTTTTGGGCATGCTCTTTAAAACGTTTCCACACTTGGGCTCGGCTGAGCATTTGGCCTCGGCGTCCCACAAAAAGGTGCTTTTGATGGATATGTGTTCCCACTAGCTCATCGCGCGCTTGTTGTACGTAGCGCTCAACGGCTGCCAGTGCCACTTCTCCTACCGGTACAATGCGCTGTTTGTCCCCTTTGCCAATAATAGTAAGGCTTTTACTAGGCCAATGAATATCGCCCAAACGAAGATTAATTAGTTCACTTACCCGCAATCCACACGAATAGGTCAACTCCAGCATGGCATAATCTCGAATTCCCAACGCTTGGGTCGTATCAATATGTTCAAAGAGGGCTTTAATTTCAGCATCGGAAAAGCTTTTGGGCAGTTTTTGCACAATTTTGGGTGCATCAATAACAGAAGTGGGGTTATCGGTCCTTTTCTCAGAAGCAATCAGATAGGTGTGAAAAGAGCGCAATGTGCTTAGGATTTTAGCAAGAGTGCGACTGCTTACCTGTGCACCCCGTTGAAGTAAATAATTTTCAACATCGGTTGGGCTAGCTGTGTGAATTAGACAATCATGCTGTTTAAGATACGCCATCCACTTTTCAATTTCTTGAGAGTACAGGGCTATTGTGGAGGCACTTAGACGCCTGGAGACTGCCAGGTAATTTAAGTAATCTTCAATAAAAGTGCGCTCCATAGCTCCTAGGAGTCCTCTTCCTCCTCCCGTTGGTAGCGTAAAACAGCGGGAAAGCTGTAGTCATTCGATTGTTGGCGGTTGCCAAGTTGCTGTTGCAAATCTTGCCACCTGTTAACCGTAATAATGTCTTGGTCGTCAGAGCGCTCTTCAGAACGCCTATTAGGCTCATGTTGGGCAAATGCCGGTCCTTCCATTCTTCTTTTGCGCTGCAAAAAAGCCCCTTCTTGTTCAGCGTAATCCTCATCTTTGGCAGCAAAGCCTGTAGCAACCACGGTGACTTTGATTTTGTCCCCCAGTTCGGGATTATACGCTTGGCCGGCTATAATCAAAGCATCGTCGGCACAGTTTTCTGTAATCAGCTCAACAACATCTTGATACTCTTGCAACGTCAGTCCATCACCTCCGGCCAAATTGACTAAAACCGATTTGGCTCCATCGATGGTGGCATTCTCTAAAAGCGGGTTGTTTATGGCAGAACGGGCAGCATCAACAGCTCTGTTGGTCCCCTCTCCTATTCCGATGCCCATCAAAGCATCCCCTTTGCCTTTCATCACAGTTCTGACATCGGCAAAGTCGATATTTATTTCACCCGGCTCAGTAATCAGTTCACTGATTCCCTGCACTCCTTGGCGCAATACATCGTCGGCTAACAGGAAAGCTTTTTTAATGGGGGTATTATTCTCAACGACTTTCAGCAAATATTGGTTCGGAATAAGAATGAGTGTATCGACGTGCTTGCGAAGTTTTTCAATCCCCGCTAAAGCCAGTTGCAGTTTCTTTTTCCCTTCAAAAGCGAAAGGTGTGGTAACAACTGCCACAGTCAAAGCATTGGTTTCACGGGCTACTTCGGCAATCACTGAAGCGCCTCCAGTTCCTGTCCCTCCTCCCATACCGGCAGTAATGAATACCATGTCGGTTCCCGTCAACAGCTTTTTAATCTCTTCTTTGGACTCTTGAGCAGCTTTTTCACCTACTTCTGGCACACCCCCAGCCCCCAACCCACCGGTCAACTGCTTGCCTAACGGAAGGCGGATATGAGCATTAGAACGCTGCAGGGCCTGGATATCGGTATTCATGGCGACAAATGTCACTTTTTTTAGTCCGCTAGCTATCATTCTGTTTACGGCATTGCCTCCGGCTCCACCGACTCCCACAACTTTTATATCGGTTGGGGGAGTTTGTTCATTTTGCAGCAGATCTTCAAGCATATCAAAATCCATCAGCAGCTCCTTGCTCCACATTTAAAAAATGGTCCGAAAAAATCCTTTTACTTTTTTACCGACTTTACGCGATGACTTTGCCCGTTCCGATTTATTTCTAGGGCTTGAAGCTTGATCGCGTATCCGCTTGGCTTCAGTCATTACTAATCCCAAGACAGTTGAATAGCGGGGGTTAATAAAAGAGCGATCCAATCCCGCTAAGGCTTCGGGAAAGCCGATGCGAGCCGGCAAACGGAAAATCTCACTTGCCAACTCGGGAGCTCCGCTTAGTAAAGAGCCTCCCCCTATGAGCACCACTCCACCGCCAAATGAACCGTGAATTTGCTTTTTTTCCAGTTCGACTTGCAA
Source organism: Sphaerochaetaceae bacterium (assembly GCA_050950025.1). Lineage (GTDB taxonomy): Bacteria > Spirochaetota > Spirochaetia > Sphaerochaetales > Sphaerochaetaceae > JBMNGW01. Next base: position 31,210 of record JBMNGW010000011.1, read on the forward strand.
AAGCGAGAAAATTTCAGCCATCCTCGGCTCAATAATTTTACTCAACTCTTTTTTGGGCATCTTAATGGAAGGCATTCCGCCAACTGCCGGAATAATTAACGACTCATCTGAGCGGACTGAAGGAATATGGCAGTTTCCCGCTTCACATTTAATCTGCTCGGCAATTATTTTAGGCTTATTCAATAGATAAGCGATATCGTTGGTTACGTGGATTCCTCCCAGATTCACCCCGCCTGTAAAAATAGGGGCACCGTTGGAGTAGACAATCATATTCGTTGTCCCTCCGCCCATGTTTATCAAAAGAGTTCCCATCTCTTTCTCTTCTTGGCTGACTACCGCCTCAGCATCGGCTATTTGCTGAGCTACTAAGCGTTGAACTTGGTAGCCTGCTCGTTGGATACATTTACGCTGTATTTGGCACATGGAAGAAGAAGCAGTGACAATGAGCACCTTGCTCTCCAACCGATGCCCAAGCATATCGATGGGATCTTTAATTCCGTCTCTGCCGTCCACACGAAAGTCTTGCACAAGAGTGTGTAAAATCTCCCTATCCAAGGGCATCTCAAATGCACGAGCTACTTCAAGAGAACGAAAGATATCTTCACGACGAATCTCTTGGTCTTTGGCATTGATGCCTACGACACCTTGGGAGGCCAACCCTTCGATATGGCTCCCCCCCACTCCAATAATAATACTCTGAATTGAAGAGCCGGCTTGGCGCTCAGCTTCGTTAATGACTGTGGTGATACTTTTAATCGTCTGCTCAATATTGACGATACTGCCACCACGCACCCCTTCAGAAGGCGATTCACACATGCTGTCAATCATGACGGACCCGTCAGGACCCACTGTACCAATAACAGCGCGTACCCAGGAACTACCAATATCCAGACCCATCATGATCCTGTCAGAACCCACCGCAAACCTCCGATTCAGAGCCTCTTGACTAACGATTGAGCATACAAATCATATCGTAACTGCTTCATTAGGGCAATATTACGAGTTCCTGAATGCTCATAGTCGAGTTTAATCAATTGGAGGGCATCCTGCAACCTCTGTTGGTCGACCACTTGGCGCACTGAAAGCCTGCTATGGTAAGCCGGCAACACCAATTCCATATGGCCAAACCCCTCTTTGGTACTTTGGTAGTAGCGCATTTCTTTGACGATTGAGTACCGCTTTTGTTCATCCCATCCTAATAGATGGGCTAAGTGGATTGCTTCTTTAAGCCCTTCATCCACCCCGTATTTAATCATATGTTCTGCATACGAGTCTAAAACAGTAATAGCAGGCACTTGGGCGCTAAACAAAGATACTTGGTCGGCAGTGATACGAACAAGATTCCCCTCGTCGTAAAGGTAATAGGAAGTAGCAGCAAAATCTTCTTGTTCTCCTATAAGCAAAGCTTGTGGTTCAATGAGGGTCAATTGAACATCAAGAGTTGAAAAACTGGTCCGTTTAACAACAGCTTTTTTTATAATTCCTATCTGCTGCAATTCATGTTGCAAAGCTTTAGGTTTTGCACTGGCCAAAGAAGTCCCAATGTAGGGACGAGCAATCTGAATAGCTTGAGAGTCAACGGCAAAAGGATGTTGCTCAATATTCATTTCAATCCGTTTAACATCAAAAAAGGGGATAAAACGGAGTGCATACCAAAAAAGGACTACTACGACCAAAGCTCCTATCCAAAGCCATTTTCTGCTAGGAACTTCGGGGTGTTGAACCAGTTTTAGTTGCGGCTCATTGTATGTGCTCTTGCTACGACAGCAATCGTAATCAAAGCCAACGCTATAGGCATTATCCATACAGCACCTCCTGTTTTTCCACAGAAACTAATGCTTTGTACAACAGACCGCTTTGGGTGAGGACCATCAATAAATTAGTCCCGCCTTGGCTAAAAAAGGGGAGAACGATACCGGTTGGGGGTAACAAAGCACTGACAACAGCAATATTGACCAGAGCCTGCATAACAATCATAAACGTAAAGCCAACACAAAGATAAAAAGCAAAGGCGTGGTCTTTTTTCCGATTGGCAAATGCAGTGTAAAAACCAAAAAATCCAAATGCCGCAAACAGGGCAAAAAGCACCACCGTTCCTACTAATCCCATCTCTTCGGCATAGGAAGCAAAAATAAAGTCGCTGTGAACTTCGGGAATAATGCCTAATTTATAGACCCCTTTGCCCAATCCTTTACCAAAAAAACGCCCCTCACTAATTGCCCTAAGCCCATTTTGGACTTGCCAATTAATACCTTGCGGATCGGCTGAGGGGTAGAAAAAACTCAACAGCCGCTTAATGCGATAACTTTCACTGAGCATGAACAGTAGGCCGATTGCTGCAGAGGCAACTCCAAACAAAGCAATATAACGGAAGGCAACATGGCCCAGCAAAAACATAACTAGCGAACCAAAAAGGACTAAAACAGTGGAAGAGTAATCTCTTTGGGCTAATACCAGCAACGCACTTAACGCTACAGCCACCAATGAGACAACTGTTTTAGAACCGATGGTAGAATCAGAAGCATTGATGCGGGCTAAAAAAAGAATAAGAGTAACTTTCAAGACTTCTGAAGGTTGAAAAGAGGGCAAAGGACCTAAGGTCAACCAGCGGCGAGCTCCAAATTTTGCCACCCCAAAAGGACCAATCAGCGTTAAAAGCATCAATACCAGGGCCCCAAAAAAAGCGAGGGGAATAAGAGAGTAAATCAACTCCATCGAAAGAAACTGAATAGAGAAAAAGATAAGAGCTCCTGCCAATGCAAAAAGAGCTTGCCTGCTTACATAGTAGGAGGCAGGTAAGTGCAATCGTAGAGCCTCATCATAACTTGCCGAATACAGACTCACTAAGCCCAAAGCCGTCAAACTAAGGACAATCAGTAAAAACAAGAAGCTACGGTAGGCAGGCTTTGTACTTTGAGGTATGCGATAGATAGAAGAATAGGATGCATACGTTTCGTCCAAACTGTCTCCTCCTCAGAGTCCTAACGGTAAGTAAGAAAAAACAACAAAGCGGACACAGCTGTGGCCACTGTGCTGAAAATCTGCATGCGAGTGACGATTTTCGTCTCCCCTTTCCCCTTTTTCTCATAATGGTGATGCAAAGGAGCTAACAAAAAAATCTTTTTGCCAAAGAAGCGAATAGCAATAATCTGGATAAATGAAGAGAGCAATTCTGCCATAAAAACGGCACACGCAACGACAATAGTCAGTTCTACTTTTAACAGAAGGGCACTGACTCCAATAAGTGCACCAACAGCATGACTGCCCGTATCACCCATAAATAGTTGTGCTTTAGGACAGTTGTACCACAAAAAAGCGAGCATCCCGCCGATAGCGGAAGCCGCAAGAATCAGTAGCGATGCTCCCCCTTCATAAATGGGGCTTTGAACATGGAAGCGGTGAAATCCACCGGCAAACAGGGCGGCCAAAGCGGCAATCAGGGCTAAAGGGCTTAACGATACTTGGGCAACCAACCCATCCAATCCGTCGCTGATATTCACCGCATTAACAAAGCTCACCATATACAACAGAAAAATGATGGGATACCACAGCCCAATATTCCAGCTAACAGTTGGATTCCAAGGATGAACGACAGTTGAAAGTTGCAAGGCAGAAAAATGAGACACTAGCCATAAAACCAATGCGGCAGCCAATACCTGCATTGCCAACTTGCGTGAAGTTTTTAGACCTACAGGAGCTTTACGCACAAATTTGGCAATATCATCAAGTAAGCCAATAAGGGCAAATACCCAGCAGCTAATCAAAGGAATAAAAAGATACGGTTGATTGCTTTGACCAAAAATAAGGGCCGAGATAGTCATTCCTGATAAAAAGAAAAGGCCCCCCAAAGAAGGTGTTCCCTCTTTTAATTGATGAGATGAGGGGGTATCGGGATTAATGGGTTGATACACTTTGGCATGTTTCATCACTTTCAGATGAAGATACCCCAACAACATGGAGATCATCCAAGAAACTAAAAGAGCACCAAAACTTACCGTTGCTAATTGCACACTCATCCATCCATCCTCTATAACGTTGAAACCAACGGTACCAACTGCTCCATTTGCATTGCCCGAGAGCCTTTTATCAACACCAAGTCTCCTTTTCTACTTTGAGTGGAGACCATATGGCTCAACTGCTCAGAATCGGTTGTATAAAAACAAGTCCTATCCAAACCAAGGCGCATCAACTCTTCTTTGGCACTGGCCATCTCTTGGCCATACAAATACAACGCATCAAGGCGATACGAAGATAGACGACGAGCCACTAACCTGTGGGCTTGTTCACTGTGACTCCCTAGCTCTTTCATCGATCCTAACACCGCAACTTTTCGCCCTTTCCAAGGCAAGGCTCCCACATAATCGATGATGCTAAGTGTTGAATCATAGCTGGCGTTATACCAATCCTCTATCAGCGTAATGTCCCCTTGCACAACATTGCTTCGCCCCTGCACTGCCCGAAATTGTTCCAAGCCTTCACAAATAGCAGATACACTGGCTCCCAATTGTTGGGCTGCTGTGATAGCTGCACAGGCATTGTGCAAATTGTGCTCACCTATCGCTTTTAGATGGATGTGTTCACCTTTGTAGCCGATAAGCCACCCATCTAAGCCTAAGTGGTGGTACGAATCGATTCCTTTTGTGGCCCCCAAGCCAAAACGGAGAGCCTCTATTCCTTGTTTTCGTTCAATATATGCTGACCAGCGATCTGTGTTGCTTAAAAGCGCCGTTTTAATTGAGGGGTGGAACAACTTACCCTTTTCTTGGGCAATGTGCTTTTCACTCCCCAATGTTTTTAAATGGGCAGCTCCAATGCGCGTTATGATTCCCACCTGCGGCTGCCACATGCTCAGAAGGCTCTCCATCTCATTAGGACGATCAATGCCCATTTCAAAAAGGCCAAATTCTGTGGTTTCATCAATGTGTAATAACGAGATCGGCAGGCCAATAGTTGAATTGTAATTGCCCGGAGTTTTAGTCACAGTTCCCATTTGCTCAAGGATTGAACTGAGCATCTCTTTGGTTGTTGTTTTGCCCATTGAGCCGCTGATGCCAATTTTTTTCAGCTGCGAAAACCGTTGCACATGGTTGGTTGCTGCCCTTTGAAGAGCAGCTAGCGGATCGTCGACCACTATAAGGGGTTTTTGAGTAGGAAAAGAGCCTCTTTGCAGCTCCTTTTTGCTTACCACTGCGGCCACAGCACCTTTTGCAAAAGCATCTTTAACAAAATCGTGACCGTTGGCATGTTCCCCTGCCAAAGCAAAAAAGAGGGCTCCAGGTTTAATTGTGCGACTGTCAACAGCAATTGAATCAATTAAGCAAGGAGGGCCTTTATGCAATAAAAAACCGCCGCAAAGATGGGCCATGTAGGTAGCCGATAGTGGTTTCATTATTGGCCTCCCACAGTGACCACAGTGGCATCTTCAAGGACAATTTTTTGCAACTGCAACCCTTTTTCATGCGCTTGGTACAAAATTTGTTGTGGCCGTTGGTCCTGAGCAATATCGGCAGTGAGCACACGAATCTGTTCTTGTTTCCCAGCCTCTTCTTTACGAACACCTTGTTCAGTTAAGCGCAACTCTCTATAACGGGCGGCTTGAAAGACAACTGCCATAGCTAAAGCAAATAAAAGAGCAAGAGCGAGGATAACAATTAACTTACCACCCAAAGAGAGATGATCTGATCGTCTGATACTTTGATCTTTATAATTCATCGACATTCCCCCTTTTTTGGGCAACGCGCAATTTGGCACTGCGAGAGGGAGGATTTTCAGCATTCTCCTGATCGGTGGCAACAATCGGTTTTTTTGTTAAAATGGCAATAGTTGCCTCTTTGGAGCAGGTGCAAAGTGGTGCTTCAGCTGGGCAGACACACCCTTTGGCCTCTTCTTTGAACAACTGTTTCACCAAACGATCTTCAAGAGAGTGAAAACTAATAACCCCTACCCGCCCTTCAACTGCCAACAGTTCAATGGCTTTTTTAACTGCGGGCTGAATGCGAGAAAGCTCCGAATTCACTTCAATGCGTAAAGCCTGAAAACTACGGGTAGCAGGGTGCAATCGAGTGTGACGGTATGAGGGGGGAACTGCTGTGTAAATACAATCTGCCAGCTCTTTAGTTGTTTCAATCGGGTTCTTACTCCGTTTTTCAACAATAGTGCGACTGATGCGCCGAGAGTACCGCTCTTCTCCATACTGATAAAGGACATTGGACAGCTCTTCGGCACTGTACGTGTTGACAATCTCAAAAGCACTAAGAGTAGCGGTGGGATCAAGGCGCATATCGAGTCTTTCATCTTTGTGAAAGCTAAAACCTCTTTCTGAGCCTTCGTAATGGTACATAGAGATACCCAAATCAAAAAGGATGAAAAACGGATTCGGTCCCTTATACGAGGCCAAATACTCATCAAACCAACTATTGACGGGAGTAAAACGGGCACCGTAATGCTGTAAGCGCTCTGTTGCCTTAGCTAAAATAGTGGGATCACGATCAACTCCGATGACCGAAAGCTGAGGGTATGTATCTAAAAAGAGGGACGTATGTCCCCCTTCTCCCACGGTGCAGTCAATCATCAAACAAGGAGTGGGCGGCACACCAAAAGCTTTTAGGACCTCTTGAGCTAAAACAGGGCGGTGAAGAATTTCCATCTTATTTTCCCCCCTCTTGTAGCAGATGACTAAGGCTCTGGGAGGCTGAGGCAAAAGATGTCTCACTTTCAGAGAGGAACTGCTGGTAGGAATCGATGCTCCACAATTCTAAATAGGAACTGATACCCAAAAGAACCGATTCTTCTTTTAAGCGCAGACCGGCACTTTCTCGCAATGTGGGGGGGATAAGTAGACGACCCGATTTATCGATCTCGCACTCCATAGCCGGTGCAATTATCCGTCTTTGGAGCAACCTAAGGTTGGCATCAAACATGGCCCCCGGCCCATCCATAATTTTCATTCTGAGATTTTCAAAGAAGGGAGGAAGCATCAGCCAAAGACAGGGTTCAACAGCACGGGTGATGATAAGACTACTTTCGTCTTGCAAAGCCGAACGGAGCTTTGCCGGGATGAGAATTCTCCCTTTTTCATCAATTGTGTTGCGATACTCACCAGTTAGCATGCACCAAAACCCCCATTAAGCAGCAGAAATTGGTCCTTTCTACCACTTTCTACCACAAACTATACCTTTTCACCCACCAGGAGGCAACGGAATTTTGCATTAATTAACACGCCAAAATGGATTTAACCTCAAATACACTAAACACTTGTCAACCCCTACTCCCATTTTCATGACATCCTTGTCTTCAAGTGTTAAAATAAGAAGCAGTTGCGCAATACAAAAAAAGCGTTTACTGTATTTTCAGGAGATGTATTATGCCGACCGAATATTATGGCAGAAAATCACATAAAGAGGGGCGTTACGACTGGATTGTGGCAATCAATGATCTGGGATGCTTCATTACCGATCCGATGGAAGATTGGCAAAAAGATAACGATTATCGGGAAGAGGCACAGTCCAATCCCGCTTTATATGAGAAACTAGAATTTACACGAGCACAGCAGTTGCTGCGAAGCTGGAAAAGGGAGCTCCTCTGATTCCTTAGCCGTTATAACGGTTGCGGTTGCTTTGTAAGTTGAACATATTGTAATCGATGTCACCAAAAACAATGTTCCGCTTTTCCGCTTTTACTAACCACTCAGTATTTACGGCGTTCTTACACATATTGTCATAAACGACATTCAAATTGCCGATATGCTCTTTGAACCGTTTTTCAGCATACGAAGCAGAGATACCGCTGTTGATGATAAAAGGCCAGTCGCTTGACATTGCCAGCAGTACTTCACGTGCCGCCTGATTTAAAAAGCGCTGTTTTAATGAGCTTTGATCGGGAAAACGGAGTGCCAGCTCTTCAATTCTTTCAATTGCTTTATGGGCGTGGCGATACATCCATACATTGGAACCGTTAGCCCACACATGAGCATATCCACCCTCTCCCCAGCTGGAAGCTGAGGGTTGGAGCACTTGGTTTTGGGGATACTTTTGTAGATAATCGAGTTGAGTCTCAAAGACAATGGACTCTGTTTGGGCAGCTTTGCGGATAACAGTCTCCAGCCAAGTAACCCCTTCGTACCACCAATGTCCAAAAAGTTCGGCATCAAAGGCAATGGTATAAAACGGATCACGATCAAGTAAGGGGGCTATTTGCTCCCCTTTTCTTTGCACTTCATAAAGAAAATTATCGGCATGTTCAGCTACTTTTTGCTCGGCTGCAGCCGGGTCATAAAATCGCTTATGAACCCCTTTGCCTGTAATGGCATAGTATTTGAAACCGGTAAAGACCCGTACTTCAGGACTATGGATGTAAGGCTTTATGTAATGCAACGGTAAATCGTAACCAATATCGCGATAAAACTCGCGGTAAGCAGGATCGGCAGGATACCCTTCGACATTTGACCAGACTAAATTGGTCAAATGAAAGTCTCGGGCAAACCCATGCACCCCGTTAGGACAAGCCACCGGAGCATAATTACCCCGTTTTACCGGCTCATTGGCTAAAGCTAATGCTTGAGCAGAAAGTTGGAAAAAGGAGAGTTCTTCTTTATGCAGATACTCTTCAAGACCTGCTGCATAACCACACTCAGGAAGCCAGAATCCTTTAGGTCGTTTTTTGAAGTGGTTGATATGCGATTGGACAGCCAGCTCAATTTGAGCATTAATTGCTGCCGGATAATCGACATATAGGGGCAAATAGGCATGTGTTGCAGCTGTGGTAATAATTTCGATATGGCCACTAGCTTCTAAATCTTTAAATCCTTCCAAGACATTGCAGTGATAAATCTCAAAATATTCTTGCAGATTCAAATTAATGGCATCTAAGTACATTTGGGCTAAGGGGACACATTGAGGCTCTTCTTGGCGGCAACGCTCCACCTCTTTTTCGCCCAATTCTTGGTGCAATTGAAGATATTCAGTAAAACGCCCCTGCATAATGGGATCGCTTAAGAGAGTACAAAGGGTTGGCGAAAGGCTGATGGTAATAGAAAAAGGAACCTGATCGTCCCGCAATTTTTTAAGCATTCGCAATAGCGGCAGGTAGGTCTCCCCAATGGCTTCAAAAAGCCAATCCTCTTCTAAAAACCGAGGATACTCGGGATGCCTGATATACGGCATATGAGCGTGTAGAATAAGACCGATTGAATTACGCGCCATCAGAGCCCTCCACCTGTTCGTTCAGCTTCTCCACCATCTCTCTGAGCATGGGAGACTCAACCATCACTCCCCCTTTGGTGACCAAAGAGGAAAACAGCAGCAAGAACTCTTTGCTGTTAGCTCCCAGTTCTTTGGTATGCTCCAGCCAGTGGCTTTTGGGAGTAGTAACGCTTGCCGATTGGCACAGCATACCCACGTTGCCATTCTCATCACGATAATGTAGCGAAACACTATAGGTTCTTCCTCTTAGCGGTAAGTTAATGTTCCAGTTTGTATCGCTTGCTTCTATGTCGATGTCAAAACTCTCTTCAAGATGCTCGCCGTTAATCGTTTCATGAATGGTTACTTTAATAAAAAAGGTGAAAGCTTCTGTATTTTGTTCCAACTTTTGAAAATCGGCATTGCAGATACTCCAATAGGCATGGGCCCAATAGGGATCTTTGAATAGAAGATGGATGCTCGTTTCGCAGTATGATTCGGGGATTGGCTGTACTCCCGGTAGCAGCCCGGAGTCTTCCATTTGATGATCAACTAACGAGGAGAGAAAGCGCTGTTGAGATGAGGGGCTGTAAGCGGCTCCTTCTGAGTTGGGATTGCTCTCCATCTCATCAAACAGTTCTTCCAATGCCTCGACCAAATCGTCTCGATCCAAGGTATGTGCATCATCTATTCCTTGCTTGTGCGCAACATAACGCAACTCGTTCAAAGACAAGGCTTCAATGTTTTGTATCATCATGCACAGTGCTCCCCGCATTGATTCTTTTGCTTGCATCAAATAGCAAGATGCTGTAATCGTAGAGAAATCGCCACAAATAGTCAACACGACAGACACTGAGGGCCCTTTTGCCAGCTCTACATATTCACCTCTATTTGTGCTAGCATACCCGCCATGGAACGAAAAATTAACAGTCCTACCCCCTTAATCCTCCACGGCCACTTTTATCAACCTCCGCGGGAAAACCCTCTTACTCAGCTCATAGGCAAACAAAGTTCAGCAGCCCCGTATGCCGATTGGAACGAAAGAATTCACGATGATTGTTACCGGGCAAATGCTTTCAGCCGCTACTTAAATGCAGAGGGCCAAATCGTCGATATTATCAACAACTACTCCTACATCTCTTTTAATATTGGTCCAACTCTTTTGTCGTGGATTGAAAAATATCATCATTCTACCTACCAAAAAATCCTGGAAGCAGATGCTGCCAGCCTTCAGCGCTTAGGCTATGGCAACGCCATTGCTCAGGCTTATAATCATACTATTCTCCCCTTAGATGCCCCCTCTGATGCCTTGACTCAGATTCAATGGGGCCTTGATGATTTTTTCTTTCGCTTCCAACGCGAGGCATTGGGTATGTGGCTACCAGAAACTGCCATCAATCCTACCGTTGTCTCTTTGCTTGTCTCTATGGGAGTGAAATTTGTCATTCTTTCTCCCTATCAGGTGAAAGCCATTGAGCAGCCCGATGGACGAATGAAAGACGTTCAAGCCTCACAAGTCCCCTATGAAAGGCCTTATCTTATCCAAGGCTCCGATAACACAGAGTTGGCTGCTTTTTTCTATCATGGAGATTTAGCTTCATCCATTAGCTTTGGCCATATGCTCAGAAGTGCCGATCAGATGTATGAAAGCTTGCTGAGCATCTGCCGCACAGAAAAACCACAGTTGCTGCACACTGCCACCGATGGAGAAATTTACGGCCATCATGAACCGTTCGGCGATATGGCTTTAGCTGCTTTGATTAAAAAAGTAGAGAGCAAAAATGATTTTGAGTTTACAAATTATGCTAAAATACTTAGCACAACCTCCGCTACATTGCACGCTGTTCTTCATCAAGGAGAGGAACAAAAAGGGACAAGCTGGAGCTGCAGTCATGGAGTTAGCCGCTGGTACAAAGACTGTGGGTGTAACACAGGCTCTTTGCCGGGATGGAATCAAAAATGGCGAACCCCTTTACGCCAAGGCTTTAATGAGGCGGCTTCTTTTATTGATACAACGTACGCAGAGCAAATTACTGCTTTATTGGGCACTACTATCGATGCCCAAAAGCTCCTGCGCGCTTATATAAAAGTCGTTTCTCAACAGATGGACATATCTGCTTTTTTTGACCAGTGGGAAATCGAGGCTGATGTGCGCCCCAAAGTGGCAAAACTATTAGCCGGACAGCTGTTTAAACACTTTAGTTTTACCTCTTGTGGGTGGTTTTTCAACGATATTGGCGGCCTTGAACCGAGACAAGACATCCATTATGCCCTCACTGCTTTGCAATTATATAAAGAGTTTGGCTCTGAAGATGCAATGCAAAGGCTTTTACAAACATTATCTGGGGCTAAAAGTAATACTGCTAAAACATTAAGCGGTAAAACAATTGCTGTTGAGTTGCTTAAAAAAACGGCTGCAGAAGCTGAAGCAGCGGCTTATTTCTTGCTCAATCACACCGTGGCTCGTCCGATAGACCGTAAGCAATGGTATGGAATATATAAGCTCATCTCTTTTAGCAAAGAAGAAGAGCAGCCGTACCGCATTGAAATTTGTAATACCCTTACATTGACTCAATCGATCCTTTATGCCGATGCCCATATCGATGCTGATAATGGGTATATTGTTGATTTGTCGGGCTTTGATTCTTCTGGTGCTACCCAGCAATTTACCCCTGATGATATTCCCCCTCGAATGCTCGAAGAAGTGTATCATTGGATAGATTTATCGTTATCGCAAATCAGCGATGAGGGGCTTTATCGGATTGCCCGTGATATTCGCCATTATTCGCTTTTGATGAAACGGGGACGTTTGGCTCCGGCTGAGAATCTTTATGTGGAGAATATGGGAACCTGTTTGCGTGCTATACGCTCCTTATTTACTACTCCCGACACCCTTGATTGGCAACACAAGAAAACGAGCATCTCTTATTTGCTCTCATTTATCCAATTAAGGGGATCCACTCCCGAGCGCCGCATTGCCGAGCGAATTTTTACCGATGAAATTGAACGTATCAGTAAGGAGATAGACACAAAAGGCTTCACAGAAGAAAAAGGAAATCATCTGCTGGATGTCTTATCCATTGCTTTGGCACACGGCTTTAAACCCTCAATGACCAAAGCTCAAGAGGCCATTTTCCCCTTATTAGGCAATAATACGAGCTCTCCATCACTGACGAAACTGCACACCGCGCTCAATTTTTCAGCTCTTTTGCGTTGATCCTAACATGGATTGAGCATGAGCTACCGCTTTTTCATCACTTTGCCTACCGCTAAGCATGCGCGCTAATTCTTGAGCCCGTTTATAATCGCGCACCTCTTCAATGCGGGTATAGGTCCGCCCTCCTACCACCTCTTTGCGAACGACCAAATGGGAATCTGCTTTAGAAGCGATGGAAGCTAGGTGGGTAATGGCCACCACTTGGCGTGAAGCGGCTAAGGACTGCATTGTTTGGCCAACAGCAACGGCAACAGCTCCGCCGATACCTGCATCAACTTCGTCAAACACAAGAGTTTCAATCGCATCATTGAGAGCCAATACGCTTTTTACTGCCAGCATCACTCGTGATAATTCGCCCCCTGAGGCAATCTCTTTAAGATGGTGTAGCGGCTCCCCCACATTAGCTGAAAATAAAAAGTTGATCTGATCGGCTCCACTGAGTCCCAACGGTCTTTGAACTACTTCAATCTCAAAGGCAACATGAGGCATTCCCAAAAGGGCCAGGCGCTGAATAATCGGTTTCGTTAGCTCTAAGGCGGCTTGTTTTCGCTTTATTGTTAACTGCTTAGCTGCCTGTTGAGTCTGTTTTTCAATAATCTGTACCCTTTTTTCTGCTTCTTCAATCAATTCATCCGAGTTTTGCGCTTTACTTAATTGGGCAATTGATTCATCACGGAACTGAATAACATGTTCCAATAAGGGACCGTATTTTTTCTTCAGTCGCTGTAACAATGCCAAACGGCTTTGCATCTCATCTAGCTTGTACTGCGAAAAACTCATTCCCGATAGCTCATCCCGCATAGAATTGGCAATATCTTCAATTTCAATGGCGGCACTTTCTAATCTCTCTACCATAGGTTGCAGCTGCACAGCAGCCTTGGCCGCTTTTCTAAAACTCTGCAAAGCAGTATTGAGAGCAGCTAAAACACCCTCATTTCCCATCCCTTTAAGCTCGCCATAAGAGGTTTCCAAAGAGCTTTGGATGGTCTCAAATTGAGATAACACGGCAATATCGAGTGCTAAAGCCTCATCTTCTTGCTCCACTAAAGAGGCTTGATTAAGCTCGTCCACGACAAACTGCAAATAATCTATCTCTTTTTTAGCAGAAGCTGCTTCACTAAGAAGAGTTGCTAGTTCTTTGCGCTGTTCTTCCATCTGCCTGAACAAATGCGAAAAAGCGGTAACCTCTTGCTCTAAGGTAGCATACGAATCTAACACTTTCCTCTGGTGTTCACTGTGTAGCAGAGATTGGTGTTCATGCTGACCATGGATATCAAACAACGCTTCACCGATACTTTTTAAATCGGCAAGGGTTACCGGTATCCCTTGAACGTACACTCCCCCTCTGCCTTGGACTTTAATCAGGCGGTGGATTAATAAAGCTCCATCTTCTCTGTGGATGCCGCGCTGTTGGAGCCACTGGCAAAACGGATGCTCATCACCAAGGCTAAGGGCGGCAGTAACCGAGGCTTCTTCACAACCGCTGCGAACAAACGAAGAATCGGCTCTTTGGCCCAAAAGGAGGTTTAAGGCCCCTAAAATAATCGATTTACCGGCTCCTGTTTCACCGCTGAGAACCGTAAAGCCTTTGTGGAATTCGATGTGCATATCCTCAATGAGAGCTAGGTTCTTAATGGTGAGCGTTTCAAGCATGCATCCCTCCCGACCATTTGAGCTTATCCCTAAGCACTTCGTAATAATTGCGCTGGGGGCTGGTTATTAAATGGGCTTTCACCGGAGCCTGAGAGATTGCTATCTCATCGCCCTCGTTTAGGGGAAAAAAGATTTGACCGTCTACTGTGAGGGAAATGCGGGTTCTTTGGTCGGGCCTTACCGAAATAACAATCTTCGACTCACCGCCGACAACCAACGGACGATTGGAAAGGGTAAATGGGCAAACTGGATTAATAATTAATGCATCAAGATTCACATCAAGAATCGGCCCGCCGGCTGCCAAACTATACGCAGTGGATCCAGTGGGAGTGGCAACAATAATACCGTCGCTGCGGATTTTACCGGCATCGGTTTGATCGATGTATAAATCGAGCCAAATCATGTTTGAAATACCGCTGGCAGAAATGGTCACTTCATTTAACCCCTGTGCCAAAAAGACCTGTTTGGAGGCACGTTTGACTTCAACTTGGACCAACGAACGTTCACTAATCGATGCTTTCCCCTGTTCAAAAAGTTCAAAGGCTTCCAGCCATTCATTTTTGCACACCTCAGTTATAAACCCAAACGAACCAATATTAACAGCCAACGTGGGAATAATTGCCGGGTAAATCAGCCGTACAGCCGACAACACAGTCCCATCCCCTCCCAAGCAAATGGCAGCATCCACAGGATGGGGAAAAACCAGTGGCTCTTCTTTGTTGGCGATGGCAATGACCTGGCTCTCTATCCCCTTTTTGTGCAGTATCTGCTGCATGGAGGCAGAAAGGGAATACGCTTCTGCTTTATGTTGGTTAATGAGAATGACAACCTGACGTATCTGTTTCGCTTTTGTCTGTTTCACTGCGCTCTCCTACGGCAAATGGGCAATGACTTTTTCAATTTGCACTATCTGCTGCTGTTGTAAAAATGGGTAAAGAGGAAACTTTAATCCACGTTGAACCATGGGAATAGCTTTGGGCCACAAATCAAAGCTCTCTAAAAAAGAGCTTATCAACACCTGTTCAAAGGCACTGGCAGTGCCAACTTCGTACTGCAGGGCAAAGGCGGCTCCTTTGTCCATCTTGGCATCCATCACGACAACAAACCCATACCCATTATGTTCAAACTCCACATCCTTAATACCAAAATGAGAATGTTTGCTTCGTCTTGAAGAGGCCACAAAGCGTTGATACATCTGCTGGCGCCGCTCAATATTTTGTCCCATATGAGCTAATTGAATAACACCTAAGGCGGCGTTCATATCAGCTAAGCCAATTTGGGGATACAGCGGTGTGATACATTCTTCCAATATGGCACCTGTTAAAGGGTCCACAGCTCCCACCACTGCTCCGCCTCCGGTAGAAACAATAGACGAGGCCTCAAAAGTGCAAACAACAAGCTTCCCAATTTGTCCCGGCTCTTGATCTAAATACCGGCTGCCAAATGATTGGCTCACATCTTCGATTATGGGGATAGTGAGTTCTTTCCACCTCGAATCAATGGGGAAATTCCCATAGGGTTGGTGAAGCAAAACAGCTTCAGCTTTACACGTTTGTAAGGCCTCGATATCAAGTAATCCATTATCATCAACATCCAAAATCAGCGGCTTAAGGTCGACTCGAGAGAGGACATGAGCATAATAGGCTGGAGAGAGGGCACTGACAGCCACCGATGAGCCTGTTGGAAGCTGCAATGCTAAAAGGGCGTACAGTAGCGCATCCACGCCGCTTCTTAAAGCAAACGCCGTAGCTAAAGGAATATGTTTACAGAATTCAGAAATAAACAGGTGTTGGTGTTGGCCCACTCCGATAGTTTCATCAACCATGGTTTGCAACACCGCATCCATATCCTTACGTCGTAATGTTGGTTTTTCCACAAGAATTGCCATACGAATAAGGATACGGAAGAAGCAGATGATGCGCAAGAGCCAAAAAGACAAAAAAAGATCCGGCAGCTACCTACTCTCCCGCACTTAAGCAGTACCATTGGCGCAAGAGGGCTTGACTTCCGTGTTCGAGATGGGAACGGGTATGACCCCTCTGCTGTGGCCACCGGATCAAATCTGAATGAGCGTGTTTCACAAATGTGCCAACAAGCCGATCAGACTGAAACGAAACAGGACTGACATAAACATATGGTCAAGCCTCACGGCATATTAGTACTGGTCGGCTGAATGTGTTACCACACGTAGACCGCCAGCCTATCAACCAGATATTCTCTCTGGATCCTTTAGTGCTCTTAAAGAGCAAGGGATGTCTCATCTTGAGGAGGGCTTCCCACTTAGATGCTTTCAGCGGTTATCCCTTCCGAACGTAGCTACCCAGCACTTGCCGTTGGCACGACAACTGGTACACCAGAGGTTCGTCCACTTCGGTCCTCTCGTACTGGAAGCAGAACCTCTCAAACATCCAACGCTTGTGGCAGATAGGGACCGAACTGTCTCACGACGTTCTGAACCCAGCTCGCGTACCGCTTTAATTGGCGAACAGCCAAACCCTTGGGACCTGCTACGGCCCCAGGATGCGATGAGCCGACATCGAGGTGCCAAACTTTGCCGTCGATATGAACTCTTGGGCAAAATCAGCCTGTTATCCCCGGAGTACCTTTTATCCGTTAAGTGACGGCGCTTCCACTCGCTACCGCCAGATCACTAAGACCTACTTTCGTATCTGCTCGACTTGTAAGTCTCGCAGTTAAGCCACCTTGTGCCTTTACACTTACCAGACGATTCCCAACCGTCTTAAGGTGACCTTCGCGCACCTCCGTTACTCTTTAGGAGGCGACCGCCCCAGTCAAACTTCCCACCAGGCACTGTCCGCTACCCAGATTCATGGGCACCGTTAGAAACGTGAATCAAAAAGGGTGGTATTTCACCAACGGCTCAGCGCAACCTAACGACCACGCTTCATAGCCTCCCACCTATCCTACACATCCTGATCCAAGTTCCAATACCAAGCTAAAGTAAAGGTTCACGGGGTCTTCCCGTCTAACCACAAGTAATCGGTATCTTCACCGATACTACAATTTCACCGGATTTCGCGTTGAGACAGCGCCCAAATCGTTACACCATTCGTGCGGGTCGGAACTTACCCGACAAGGAATTTCGCTACCTTAGGACCGTTATAGTTACGGCCGCCGTTTACTGGGGCTTCAATTCATCGCTTCGCAAAGCTAACGACTCCTCTTAACCTTCCAGCACCGGGCAGGTGTCAGTCCATATACTTCCCATCACTGGTTCGCATAGACCTGTGTTTTTGGTAAACAGTCGCTTGGGCCATTTCACTGCAACCGTCAGGAAATTGCTCCCCCAACGGCCATACTTATCCCGAAGTTACGTATGCAATTTGCCGAGTTCCTTAACGCGAATTCTTCCGTGCGCCTGAGCATATTCAGCTCGCCTACCTGTGTCGGTTTACGGTACGGTCCCTTTGTGTCTTACCTGAGAAACTATTTCTTGGCACGACGACTCCACGCGCTTCGCTTTGCCGTAGCATCACTCGCATTCAGATCTTGCCTCAAGTGCCGGATTTGCCTAGCACCGTCAACAGCTCGATTCCTTAGACCAGGACGTCCATCACCCGGCCGCGCTTCGCCCTATGCGTCATTCCTTCGAAACACAAAGAGGTACGGGAATATTAACCCGTTTCCCATCGACTACGCTTTTCAGCCTCGCCTTAGGGGCCGACTAACCCTTGGGAAGATTACCTTTACCCTGGAAACCTTAGGCTTTCGGCGGACGGGGATCTCACCCGTCTTTTCGTTACTCATGCCTGCATTCTCTCTTCCGTTGCGTCCAGCATGCTTTCCAGCACACCTTCATCCGTACACGGAATGCTCCCCTACCCACAGCACCATAAGGCGCTATGCCGCAGCTTCGGTGATACGCTTAGCCCCGTTACATTATCGGCGCTCCACTACTCGACCAGTGAGCTATTACGCACTCTTTAAAGGAGTGGCTGCTTCTAAGCCAACCTCCTGGCTGTCTTCGCAATGAAACTTCCTTTCCCACTTGGCGTATCTTGGGGACCTTAGCCAACGGTCTGGGCTCTTTCCCTCTCGACTACGGCCCTTATCAGTCGCAGTCTGACTCCTGCACATTGTATTGCGGCATTCGGAGTTTGGTTGAAATCGGTACCCGGTGAAGGGCCCTCATCCATCCAGTGCTCTACCTCCGCAACAATCCATGCAAGGCTAGCCCTAAAGCTATTTCGGGGAGTGCCAGCTATCTCCAAGTTTGTTTAGCCTTTCACTCCAATCCACACCTCATCCCAACCCTTTTCAGCGGATTTAGGTTCGGCCCTCCGCCTGATTTTACTCAGGTTTCAGCCTGGACATGGATAGATCACTTGGCTTCGGGTCTACCGCACGCAACTAATCGCCCTATTCAGACTCGGTTTCCCTACGGCTCCAAGACTCCTATCTCTTAACCTCGCTGCATACGATAACTCGCAGGCTCATTCTACAAAAGGCACGCCATCACCCTAATAAATTAAGGCTCTGACCGCTTGTAAGTCCACGGTTTCAGGTTCTCTTTCACTCCCCTTCCGGGGTCCTTTTCACCTTTCCCTCACGGTACTATGCGCTATCGGTAGCTACCAGGTATTTAGCCTTGGAGGGTGGTCCCCCCAGATTCCAACAGGGTTTCTCGTGCCCCGCTGTACTTGAGTATCACATCCACGCAGCCCAAAATAATTCGCCTACGGGGCTTTCACCCTCTGTGACTGACCTTCCCAGATCATTCGACTATACTTTGAGTTTATCACTGCGCGAGGTAAATCGGCTTACCTCCAATGCAACCTCGCAACCCCAACATTGCAACG
The DNA here is from genome assembly GCA_050950025.1 of Sphaerochaetaceae bacterium. GTDB lineage: Bacteria > Spirochaetota > Spirochaetia > Sphaerochaetales > Sphaerochaetaceae > JBMNGW01. The sequence continues at coordinate 50,079 of JBMNGW010000011.1, forward strand.
CGCCGACGCTTACACAATGTCAGTTTAGGCTCTTCCCACTTCGCTCGCCGCTACTACGGGAATCTCATTTGATTTCCTTTCCTGCGGGTACTTAGATGGTTCAGTTCCCCGCGTATCCCTTCCGTACAGTATGTGTTCGTGCACGGATGACGGCCATCCATAACCGTCGGGTTACCCCATTCGGACATCCAAGGATCATAGGATATTGGCTCCTCCCCTCGGCTTTTCGCAGCTAATCACGTCCTTCTTCGTCCGGTAGCTCCAAGGCATCCACCGTGGACCCTTATTCGCTTGACCATATGTTTATGTCAATCCTTACGCTAGTTATGTAAAAAATCAGCTAATGGAGGCAAGGGGATTCGAACCCCTGACCCTCGGCTTGCAAAGCCGATGCTCTAGCCAGCTGAGCTATGCCCCCGACTTACTGATAAAGATAAAGAGGAAAGAGAGAGTTTGGTATAAGGGGTTTGGCCAACGGCCAATTAGAATCTTATGCTGTGAATGCACAAGATGAACCTTTCTTATTAGAAAGGAGGTGATCCAGCCGCACCTTCCGGTACGGCTACCTTGTTACGACTTCACCCTCCTTGCCAGACACACCTTCGGCGCCGTCCTCCTTACGGTTAGACTAGCGACTTCGGGTGCCCCCAACTCGGATGGTGTGACGGGCGGTGTGTACAAGGCCCGGGAACGTATTCACCGCGCCATGCTGATGCGCGATTACTAGCGATTCCAACTTCATGGAGTCGAGTTTCAGACTCCAATCCGTACTGAGACCGGCTTTTTGCGATTCGCTCCGCTTCACAACTTCGCTGCGCTTTGTACCGGCCATTGTAGCACGTGTGTAGCCCAGGACATAAGGGCCATGATGACTTGACGTCGTCCCCACCTTCCTCCGGTTTGTCACCGGCAGTTCCATCTGAGTCCCCAACATTACTTGATGGCAACAGATAGCAGGGGTTGCGCTCGTTGCGGGACTTAACCCAACACTTCACAGCACGAGCTGACGACAGCCATGCAGCACCTGTACACAGACCCCGAAGGGCTGAATGATCTCTCACCCATTCCTGTGTATGTCAAGCCCTGGTAAGGTTTCTCGCGTATCATCGAATTAAACCACATGCTCCACCGCTTGTGCGGGCCCCCGTCAATTCCTTTGAGTTTCACCCTTGCGAGCATACTCCCCAGGCGGTACACTTAATGCGTTTGCTTCGGTACTGAGTGCTACCACCCACCACCTAGTGTACATCGTTTACTGCGTGGACTACCAGGGTATCTAAACCTGTTTGCTCCCCACGCCTTCGTGCCTCAGCGTCAGTACATGGCCAGAAGATCGCCTTCGCCACCGGTGTTCCTCCAGATATCTACAGATTTCACCCCTACACCTGGAATTCCAACTCCCCCTCCTGTACTCAAGCTAACCAGTTTCCAGCGCGTCTTTCCAGTTAAGCCGGAAGATTTCACACCAGACTTGGCAAGCCGCCTGCGCACCCTTTACGCCCAATAATTCCGAACAACGCTCGCCCCCTACGTGTTACCGCGGCTGCTGGCACGTAGTTAGCCGGGGCTTATTCCTAGGTTCACGTCATCAGACAGCCATTCCCTGCTACCCTTATTCCTCCCCTAGAAAAGAACTTTACAACCTCACGGCCTTCATCGTTCACGCGGCGTCGCTCCGTCAGACTTGCGTCCATTGCGGAAGATTCTTAGCTGCTGCCTCCCGTAGGAGTCTGGGCCGTGTCTCAGTCCCAATGTGGCCGATCACCCTCTCAGGCCGGCTATCCATCATCGCCTTGGTAGGCTCTTACCCCACCAACTAACTAATGGACCGCGGACTCATCCCCAGACGACGCCGTAGCGCCTTTGCTCGCTCCACCTTATGGTAAAACGGGCATATTCGGTATTACCCCATGTTTCCATGAACTATCCCCAATCTGAGGCCAGATTATCCACGTGTTACTCACCCGTCCGCCACTCTAGGAGGTACAAGTACCTCTTGCCGTGCGACTTGCATGCTTAAAACGCGCCGCCAGCGTTCGTTCTGAGCCAGGATCAAACTCTCCGTCATATAAATCCGGCGAATAAACGCCGGCTATATTAACTACTTTAGAGTTTTCCCTGTCTTTCTCTTCTGCAGCGTCTCCACTACAGAACAAACGTTAGCTTTCACATTCGTTTGTGAATTGACTTGGAAGCCCTTACACCTCTATAAGACAGTAGCCTTATAGCTTGTAATTGCTTACAAAAACTTCTCTCTTTCCTTCGCTTATCAATGTCATAAATCAGGTCGCAAACTCTTTCTCAGAGCTCGCATAATTTGGCTCTTGGCCAAGCACCTTCTTTTAGCGTGCTCAACTAAGATACAAGATTAGCAGCGCCGTGTCAATAGGTTTGAACTCAATTTTCACGTCAGCTACAGCTTGATTGAGGCTTTTACCTCTTCGCCAGAGCCGAATCGGATAGTACTCATTTCCACGATTCTCGTCTAGTCCTTTTATTAAAAAAAAGAAAGATTGTGCTAAGGGGCGACAAAATGGGGGCAATCTGTTACATTTTTTCCAATTCAATGCAAATGAAAGAGAGGATACAATATGAAACTTGTATTTTTGGGTCCCCCGGGAGCTGGAAAAGGGACTATTGCCACATTAGCCAAAGAGCGTTTGGACCTTCTTCACATCTCCACCGGAGACCTTTTTAGAGCTGCCCGCAGCAGCGACACCCCCTTAGGGCGCCAAGTTGCCGGAATTCTTGACAGAGGAGAACTCGTACCCGACGAAATTACCATCGAGGTGGTGCGTCAACAATTGGCATCGTTACAAAGGGGATTCATCCTTGACGGCTTTCCACGCACCATTGGTCAAGCCGATGCCTTAGGTACTATGGTCGAAATTGATCATGTAGTTAACTTTGTTTTGGACCGCGAAGAGATTATTAAACGTCTTTCGGGACGACGAATGTGCAAAAGCACCGGCAAAATTTACCATATCATCTACAATCCTCCCAAAGTTGATGGAATTGATGATCAGACGGGCGAAGCCCTTATTCAGCGAGAAGATGATAAAGAAGAGGCCATTCTCAATCGTCTTACTGTCTATGCCCGCCAAACTGAACCGTTGATTTCATATTATAAAGAGAGGGGCCTTTTGCGGGATGTGGAAGCTTATCAAGCTCCCGAAGAGGTGTACAAGCTGATGCTCAAAGCCATCGGCCTTTAGAGCTCTTGGGCCAAAAGAGCCCAATCGCTTGAGTCTTTGCCCTCGATACGCATGTGCAATTCACCTAACAGTTGCAACAATTCTTTAGAGTATTGTTTCAGCTTATAGGCTTCGAGGGCAATCTCATACGCCTCTTCATACCGCTGAAGCTGTTGCAAAGCATCCCATAAAAAGGCTCTGCTTTGCTTATCTAGCGGATCTAAAGCTATAGCCAATTTCCATGCAGCAATTGCCTCATCTATCTTATCTGCTGCGGCGGCAACTCCGCCAAGAGCTTGTAAATAATAGAGATTTGAGTTGTGGGTTATGACATTCAATTGCCTTAAATAGGTAAGTGCACTCTCATACTCTGCAGCTTTAGCATACGCAATAGCTGTATTGTATAAAATCTTAGGCTCATTGGGCTTTGTGGTTAACAGCCCCTCGTACTGATGGGCTGCCAATATGTATTCCCCTTGCTTCTCATACTCCCACCCTTTGGCTAAAGAGTGGTCAAGGGTAGCACACCCTATAAAAAACACTAAAGAAAGGAGCACAAGCGCCAGGCGCTGCATCTTAATTACCGTTACGTCCAAGGACTGTCGATTCGATTTCCCTGACTTGATCGCGGTACAACGAAGTAATGGGGGAGCCATAATCGGCCATTAGCTGGAGCATATTGCGAGGATTAGCATCTGAGTCAATGCCGTTAAGTCGATCGCCTGCATCGCCGAGACCCGGAAGGATATAGGCTTGGTCATTGAGAACCGGATCCATCCATAGGGTATAGACTTCTGCTTTTTCCAAGGCCCTAACAACACGCAAAGCCCCTTTAAGAGCTGAAATGACGGTAATAAAGCGGATGGAACGGGGCTTGATTCCCTGATTGAGCAAATACGTTACAATCGTCACCAAAGAACCCCCGGTGGCATTCATCGGATCGGCAAAAATGAGATCTTTGTCATCAAGCAGCGATAAATCAAAAAAAGAACGGTCCAAATCGAGGATATAGTCCATGTTTTTTTCCCGTTTTGTATCATCGCGTTTAATGCGAAACAGCGCAAAGGGGGTGACAAACCCGTTTGAACTATACTCTTGAATCTCTTTGCTCATAATCATTGATGGCAGTAAGGCTCCTCGAAGCATGACACACATGACACTGTTTTCAATCAGCTCATCAACATTAGGAATTTTATGAATAGCGTAGTTGCGAATGGGCAACGTTACGGGAGTTTGAGTGACAATGCTTCTTTTGTGGGGAAGCACTTTATCGGCATAGACATGGGAAAACAGCAATTCGTAGGCCCGTTGCACATAATAGAGGAATTCAGCGTTGCTGGTATGGGGATTGCGCAGTTTGGCAATCAGTCGGCTAGCAGATCCATGCTGCACTTGGGGTGTTTCAAACGAGTAGACATGAATTCGCTCCTCTTGAGCCACCACTTCTTTCAAGTAGCGCCCAATCCCTTCAAAAACAGGAGTTAGCTCTCCTTTGGCTCTTAGGGCAGCTTTCTGATCAGAACCTTCAATACATTGAAACAGTTCTACCGCCTCTTCATAGAGCACTTCTGCTTTCTCTAGGCTCGCTTTGTCATCATCTGTCAAATACCCATCCAAATCTGCTGCATGTAATATCACTTTGTTCACACTTTTCACTCCATCTCAATCACGGATTCTATCGTATCAAAACTGTTTCGACAATGTCGACAGACATGAAAAAACCGCCCTTTTTACAGGGCGGCATCATCTCCAGGGGGAATTGAACCCCCGTTGTCGGGATGAAAACCCGATGTCCTAACCACTAGACGATGGAGACTCGAAAAACGCATAGTCTTTTACCATGCCAGTTAAAAAGGGTCAAGTGGGTTTGCTTGTTTTGATAGCGATTGAAGAGCTAAAGTGGGTAAAAGAGGCTTACTGTACAAATATCCTTGGCCCATATCACAGCCACAATGTTTCAGATAATCGTGTTGCAAGGGATGTTCTACCCCTTCGGCAATGACTTGGTGGCCCAACTTGTGAGCCATAGAGACAAGGTCTTTGACTATCGTTTGATGAGGATCTAGAACCAGCAGTTGATCTATGAACAATTTGTCGAGTTTAAGACAATTAACATTTAATATGCTTTCTCTGGCAAAAGAAGAGTGCCCTGTACCAAAGTCATCGATGGCAATCTTAAAGCCTTTTTGCTGCAATGAACCAAGAATTTCGTTAACTTTTTGAAAGGTGGAGTTAATCCCGGTTTCTGTTAGCTCAAGGGTAATCAAAGAGCTACGCATCCCCTTCTCTTTTACCAAGGCACTTAGCGTTTCCACAAAAGAGGGTTCAAGCAACTGAAACGCAGAAATGTTAATAGATACCCCCACTTCAGAGTGGCCACTTTGGCTTAAGGTGTGCAAAAACTCTAGAGACTTGGCAATAAGCAGCCACCCTAATGGGATAATCACCTTATATTTTTCAGCTATGCCAATGAATTCAGAAGGAGCAATAGGTCCAAGTTCATAACAGTTGAAACGGGCTAGAGCCTCAAAATGCATGATGGCGGAAGTAGTAAGTGAGACGATTGGTTGATACATGACAAATAGTTGTTCTGTCTCAAAGCCTTGTTCAACCCGTGTTAGGGCCGTTAAAATGGTTCTTTCTCGAATAACGCTTTGGCTCATTGACTGATCGTAGAACCGGAGATTCGGTGTTGCTGTTTTAAAATCGATAGCCTGCTCTGATGCCAAATAGACCTTATTCAAAGCCTCTTTGGGATCGGTAGGAATACTCCAATCAATTTCCAAAACACCTAAGCCCCAGCTAACTCGTTCCATTGCCAAAATGGCGTCAACTCTCCTTATGACTGTTTGGCAAAACAGAAACAGTTCCTCTTTTCTTTTGTAGGTGTTCACATACAGGATGAATCGATTCTCAAAAGAACCATATAGTTCAATAGTGTCACTGCTTATTTGGGCAAGCGAAGTTGCAATCTTTTGAATAATCTGCTCAACATACTGCTGGCCAAACATCAGACTTACTGCATACAAAGAGGTACAGTTAACGGCTAAAAGTGCTCTTTCTCCTTGCACACGTTTGACAGCTTCATCGTTTAACCTTGTCTCTAAGGCAGTGTCGTTGGGTAATCCTGTGATATTGTTATAGGTAGTACAGTATAAAAGAGAATATTCAAGTTCTTTATTACGGGAGATATCGATAATAAATCCCTCTACTTCATTTTCTGAAAAAGGTATTTTGCGCCCAACTTCCAACACCCATTTGCGTTTTTTATCAGCTGTAATAATCTCGTATTCGAGGCGAATCTCTCCTGTTTTATCAAGCTGCTCTTTACTCTTTGCTACCACCATATCTCGGTATTCGGCTGCAATAATGGCATAATACGAAATATGTGTTTGTTCTAAAATGTCTTTGGCAGTGTAGCCGGTCAATTCGTAACATCCATCCGATAAATAGGTGATAGTCAACATCTTGTCGCGGTTACATCTGTATACCATGGCAGGCAAATTGCTTAAAAGTGTGTTCTGGCTCTCTTCGGCTCTTGTCAAAGTTTGTTGCAAAGCAATTTGAGTGGAGATGTCTTGAATAATGGCTACATGATTATAAATAGGGTTTTGGGGAAATTTAATCGCTGCCACAGTAACCAACGTCCACACGTATGTCCCATCTTTTTGTTGATACCGTTTTTGTAAGGTATAGCTGGGAATCGCCCCTTTTAAGAGTTGTTCATACAATGGCTTTTCTAGTTCCAAATCTTCAGGATGGGTCAATTTTTCCCAATTCAGCTCGACAATCTCTTCCTTGCTTCTACCGAGCATTGTTTCGAATCTGGGATTAACATATGAAAGGACGTTTACTACTGCTCCTTCAACCTGGCTAGTTTTGGAAATAACGATGCCAACAGGCGACTGGGAGAGCATAGCTTCCAAAACAATGTCTTGATGTGGTTCAACTCCAATGTGCCGCTTATGGCTCTTTGGAAGAACATTTTCTGATGTTACTCTGAGTTCCAAAAACGAACCTCTTCTTCTTTTTAGGAGGGCTGCCCATTCCCATCCATTTCGTCTGTTATTATACTATCTGAACAGAGGAGAGGCTATGCCAGAATTGCCAGAAGTTGAAACTACCTGTCACGATTTGGTACACGGGGGACTATTGCACCAAAAAATCACCAAGATTATCGTGGGATGGGAACCAATGCTCCTTTCTTTAAGTGCAGTTGAGTTTAACGATTCTTTAGTAGGACGTTCGTTTATTTCTTTGCACAGAAGAGGTAAATACATCGTTTTTACTACAGACGATGAGCAAACACTTTTAATTCATTTACGAATGAGTGGCTCATTGTCACTCCAACAGCTGCAGTACACAAAAGAAAAACACGATCATGTATTATTTTTTTTAGAGAAATCGATTCTGGTATTTCGTGATATGAGAAAGTTTGGTCGCTGTGAGCTAACGGACAATCCTGCTTCCGTGTTGTCCACGTTGGGTATTGAGCCTTTAAGCACTGAATTAAATGGCTCGACGCTTTATGCCCTCTTTCACCACCGAAAATCCCCGTTAAAAGCATTATTGCTCAACCAAAGCCTCATTGCCGGCTTAGGTAATATTTATGCCGATGAAGCTCTTTTTGCCAGTCGCCTTCATCCAAAACGAAGTGGTTCTTCTTTGACGTTGATTGAGTCAGAACGCTTGGCAAATTCCATCAAAGAGGTGTTAACTGAGGCCCTAGCTCACCGAGGCACCTCTTTGGGAGATGGTCAAGGAAATTTTATTTCCCAGGGAAAACGGGGTGAGCATGCGGTGGCACTAAAGGTATTCAGAAAAACAGCAGCCCCCTGCCCTTTGTGTGCAACCCCAATTCAACGAATTAAAATTGCTCAGCGCTCGACCCATTTTTGTCCGGCGTGTCAGCCCATAGACCCCTAAAGTGTTGTTGAGCTTCCTTCTGATACCGAGCAAATTCAGCAGAAAACTGAAAAGGGAACCGCATGTAGGCATACGCATACCCTTTTTGGATAATTAGGGCATTAAAACAGGTCCCATCAGGTAAGTAAAGATAAGCCAAAAGGCGGCCATATTTATCCCGTATATCCCAATCAAAGGCAACGAAGACAGTTTGGTTTTGTAGCCTGGATTTGGTAAATTCGCTCGCTTGCTGGCCAAAGTACTCCACTGGTTTAGAAGGATGGACTGTTTCGGGAGTATCGATGCCAATGAGGCGCACAATGTGCTCCTCTTGCTCCCTGCCAAAAACAACTCTCACAGTATCACCGTCTACAACTCGCACCACAGTCGCTTGCCTCATTTTTGTAATATCGGCTTCCTGTGAAAAAGAGAGCTCTTCAACATTGACCCGGTAGAGCTTTTTTGTATTTGCAACCGGTGGCTGGCAGATCTGACAAGGTTCATAAAACCGTTCCCCAGCTTGCACAAGAGATAATTCAGTGGCTGTCTGTTTGATGGTGGGGCACCAACTGTTGTGGTATTTTGTCCCTGTAGGGGTAACAAAAACAGTTTGGGCGCTCAAAAGAGAAACGACAAAAAAGAGAAAAAAGAACACAACTCTTTTTTTAGGCATAGGGTAACTGTAATTGAGTGTTGGGCTGTTGTCTACATGCACATATGAGAACCATAGTGAAAAGAAAAGTTGTATGAGCCACACTGGATTCGAACCAGTGACCCACGCCTTAAAAGGGCGTTGCTCTACCTGCTGAGCTAGTGGCCCGTAAACAACGATTCGGATAGTATCAGGATGAGTTTAAAGTGTCAACATGAGTTGCCAATGTTTATAAAGCAGCAATTTTATACATAGCTTCTTTAACTAGCTCATCACAGCGTTCGTTAAGATGATTTCCGGCGTGTCCTTTGACCCAATTCCAGGAAATGGGAAGTTTTTGAGCCTTCTCGTCCAAAGCTAACCAATACTCCTTGTTTTTCACCGGAGCTTTATTGGCTGTTCTCCACCCATTTCTTTTCCAATTATGGATCCAAACAGTAATTCCATTTTTTACATACTGTGAATCGGTATGCAGTTCAATAGAAGATGATTCGGGTTGATGAGTTAAGACCCATGTAAGAGCTTCAATAACGGCCTGCAACTCCATTTTATTGTTGGTCGTTTTTAGTTCACTGCCGCTGCTAGAAGCAAGCTCAGAGCCGTCTTTTGTAATAATGAAGGCCCAGCCGCCAGGGCCGGGATTGCCCAAACAGCCGCCGTCGGTGTGGATAATCAAAGGTTTGTTCATAGGTGTATCGTAGCGACTACCTCTCTACTGGTCAATAAACGGAGCTCCGCTAACAGCTCCAGCTCTCTCCAAAGCAGCAATAATTGTTTCATTGCAAAAATTAAAGCGAGCTAAATCTAAAGGGAGAAACCCCTCGTTATCAACCTGATTCACATCGGCTCCATGGGCTATTAAGGCCTGCACAACGTCACTGTTATCTTCAATGTGACAACTTAAAGCATAATGCAGGGCTGTTTGCTGCTCTTTGCACACAATATGTATCTCTGCTCCCATTTCAATTAAAGCTAAAGCAACTTCATTCGCTTCAGATGCACAGGCATGCATCAAAGCAGTCATCCCTTTGTAATCGGAAATATTTACATCTGCCCCTCCTTGGATAAGGAGGCGGACCACAGGCAAAGTATCAAGAGCGTGCACGAGCACCGGATACCCTTCAATATCGATGGTATTGGGATTTACCCCTAGCTCTAAAAGGGTTTTGACCATGGTTTCGGGGTGAGGATTTTCATATATGGCTACTACAAGTGCATTTTGGCGAACCGTTTGATCATCTTTTTCTATCTCATCGTCCACTGCCTGAGGATAGAGGTCCATTGGCAATGTTGATTGCACATCGGCCCCCTCTGCCACAAAAAACCTCACCAGTCGGTCATCTGGCTGGGACGCTGCTGCCAGTAAGAAAAGTTCACCCTTTTCTTTAGAGGTAACAGGTGCCCGCTTACGGTACAGCTCAATGGTGATATCAGTATTGCTATTGTGTAATAGGGCCTCTTTAATTAACGGAACATCAATAACGGCTCCTGCTGATAATAATGTCTTTACGACAGCCAAGGAGGGATTTAAGCGCGCAGCATACCAAATTGGCGTGTGCCCCTCTTCATCTGTATCATTCACATCTCGAATCTGCGACAGCAGGTGCTCCAATGTTGGCAAATTATCACCTTCTTGGGCTAATTGGCACAGCAAAGTAAAACTCTCTGATCCGTCCATCACCAACACTCCTTGTAAAGCCGATTATACCACCAAAGGGGAAAGAGGAGAACTCATCTTGACACCAGGGGATTGGATTCGTAAAGTGACTACAGGATGGTTCGGACTTTTTTGTCCGCTAAGAGGGAAACGGGTGCAATTCCCGTGCGGTCCCGCCACTGTAACGAGGTAGAACGGCTGCGCAAGCAACCACTGGAGGAAACTCTGGGAAGGTCCTGTTCTGCATTCCTCGGAGCCAGGAGACCTGCCACCTAGAACCTGTCGACATATGTCGGGCCTACGGAGAATGGGTCGGGTATGCAGACTCATGCCCAATTACACCACTAAGGAGTGTCGGGCATGAATAAACGTTTTATCCGCTTCATAACAGTGCTATTACTCTTTTGTACCCTTGCACCGTTGTTAGCTGTTGGCATCCCTGAGGTATCAGAAACAAGCGACCTTGCTTTAAGTGCTGCAGATGTAAGAGGAGTCACAGTAACACTGGATCATGCACCTAAGCGCCTCGTTTCCCTTAGTCCCAACATCACCGAAACGCTCTTTGCTTTAGGTTTGGGGGAGTATATAGTTGGTCGCACCGATTATTGTGATTATCCGTTAGCGGCTTTACAGATAGAATCGGTAGGAGACGTATTAAGTCCCAGTATTGAGAAAATTGTCTCTTTAAATCCCGATCTTGTGATTATGGGTAACAAAGGACAAGCTCATATCGCTTTAGCATTGGAACAAGCCCATATTCGGGCAGCTGTTTTTGATGAAGAGCAGACTATGGAAGGCACCTATACATTAATACGTAAAGTCGGAAATTTGACAGGTGCCGTTGAAGAATCACAAACGCTTATCAAAACGATGCAACAAGAGGTCCAACAGGCATTTCAGCTTGTGAGCAACGGGCCAAAACCCACTCTCTATTATGTGACTGGATTTGGAGAATGGGGTGATTTCACCGCAACCGGAGATACCTACATTCATGACATTATTGAGTTAGCCGGGGCACGCAATATTGCCAAAGATGGAACAAACTGGACGTTCCAATTAGAGCAGCTCCTCATTAGCGATCCCGATATCATCATTGTTGCCCCGATGTGGCAAGCTAGTGAACAAGAGACGATACAAGCCTTTGTCACCCACCCTTCATATGCTTCATTAACTGCTATTCAAACAGGAAATGTCATCTCTTTTGCCGATAGTTTGCTTGAACGCCAAGGACCAAGAAGTTCATTGGCAGTGCTCACTCTTGCCCGTTATATTTCCTCATTTTACAGGTGAGCCTATGAAAAAGAGCGTCCGGGTGAAGCTAGTTGCCATTATCCTCATAGTTTCTCTTATTCTATTGATTGGAGCCTCTTTGGCATCGGGAGCTGCCGGTATTTCTCTTAAGCAGGCGGTAGCGATTTTAGCTAGCGGTCCTGCATCTAAGTCTTCCGAACTCTTTTCTTTAGCCCAACATCGTATTATTTGGAGCTTGCGATTTCCTCGTGCCCTTAGCGCTGCTTTGGCAGGAGCTCTTTTGGCTGCAGCCGGTATGGTATTTCAAGCCCTGTTTCGCAACCCTATGGCCGATCCGTATGTTTTGGGAATTTCCAGTGGAGCTGCTTTTGGAGTCTCTTTGGCTGCCTTTATTCTTCCGGCTGCAATTCCTTTGGGTTTGTACCACATTCCGGTGGCAGCCTTTATGGGGGCGATGGGAACTGCTTTAATCATCATTGTGTTAAGTGGAGGCAGACACGGCTCTCCTCATACTTTGCTTCTTAGCGGCATAGCCCTAAACTTTTTTTTGTCGGCTTTGATGACGCTTTTAATGTACCTCAATCGTTCGCAATTGCAGTTCATTTTGCAATGGACACTTGGTAGTTTTAGTTCTGCAACATGGCAAAAACTCTCTATCCTTAGCGTGTGTGCAGTGGTGGGTCTGATTCCTGTTGTTTTTTTTACTCGCGAACTCGATATCATGCTCCTTGATGAAGCTTCTGCCCTTTCAGTGGGAGTTTCAGTAAAAGCTATTCGATTTGTATTACTGCTTAGTGTGACCTTATTTGCTTCAGCCACTGTTGCTTTTTGCGGCATCATTGGGTTTGTGGGACTGATGGTCCCTCATATTATCCGCTTTGCCACAGGCCCTCGCCATGGCAGTCTATTGCCACTTTCTCTTTTAGGGGGGGCCTCTTTAGCTTTAGCTTCTGATTTAATAGCCAAAACAGCTGTTGCCCCTTCTGAGCTTCCAGTGGGCATTATTACAGCCTTAGCTGGCTCACCTCTTTTTTTCCTGTTGCTGATGCAAAGCAGAAGGAGGAACAGGTGAATACAGCTGCGGTTGCTCATATTCAAAATCTTAACTGGTCATATAATGGCAGACCCTTATTTAACCGACTTAATGCAGTATTTGAAGCTAATTGCTTCACCAGCCTCATTGGGCCCAATGGGTGCGGTAAGACAACGCTTTTACGGCATCTACTGGGACACATTAAACCGCAACGCAATACTGTGCTCTTTCCTTACGGTGATGCTTTAGATTACTCCCAAAAAGAATTGGCCCACCATGTAAGCTATGTGCCTCAATATGGTCGTATTGATTACGATTTTACTGTTTATCAAATGGTAAGCATGGGGCGCTATGCGCATCAAAAACGATTTTCTGCATTCAGTAGCCAAGATCACAAAGCCGTGGAAGAGGCGTTAGAACTCATGCACCTAGGGCATCTAAACAACCGCAAAACACACGAATTATCGGGGGGAGAACACCAAAGAATGCTTATCGCTCGAGCTTTGGCTCAACAGGCAACCCTGATGCTTCTAGATGAGCCGGTCAGCCACCTTGATATCGGCAACCAACGAGATATCTTGCGCCTACTGCGCCGCTTAGTTGATCAAAAGCAGCTCTCAGTCGTATGCGTGTTGCACGATTTGCAGGCTGTCAGTGCTTTTAGTGATACGGTTATGCTTTTGCATAATGGTACAATTGTAGCTCAAGGAACGGTTAAAGAAGTCTTGCAAAAAGACATTATTGAGAGAGCCTACGAAATAGAGGTGACAATCGATACATTTGAAAAAAGTGACAGACCGTTGGTACTTCCCCACTGGCTATAAGACTAGCGAACTCCTGTTTTTTTAATGATGTGAAAGCCAAACTGTGTTTTTACTACACCACTGATAGAACCAACAGCCATCCTTTTCACAGCTTGTTCAAAAGGGGCAACCATTGCTCCTTCTCCAAACCATCCCAAATCGCCCCCTTTACTTTTACTGGGGCAGGTGGAGTAATCGCGTGCTAAAGAGGCAAAATTCGCCCCCCCTTTAGCTCGTTTACCTATTTCTTCGGCTAATTTTCTCTCTTTTACCAAAATATGACTAGCTCTAAATTCCATAATTCTGCTCCGCTTCTTGTAATAGATGTATATAATATCGACTTTCAAGGGGAAGGTGGAAAACTCCCAATCTTTTTCTCATCTGATCAAGAGTCTTTTGCCCCTCTATTTTGGATGCTTTTTCTGGCAAAACCAGCAACTCTATTTCCAAAAACCACCCCAGAGACGAGACTTCCACCACTTCGATAATAAGATCTCCTTCTTTCCACTGCCATCCTTTTTTCCTTTTTTGTATCGTTAGTTGATATCCTAAAGAGGCAAAAAAGTCTAAGGCCGTTTGCTGTTGGCCCTGTTTGATGATTATTTCTATTTCTTTGTTAATTTCAATGGGAAATCCCTTTTTTTCTTTGCGAGTAACGGTTGTTTGAGTTCCTTGTATCCGTATTCTGATAGTATCACTAGGATCATTATTACGACAAAGGTACCAATCATCTGTCTGTAAGTTGCTTTTATGGCTGTGCGGAAATTCGTGGTCAATAGTGTGTTCTAAGGCAAAAGCTTGCTCTTTGCTTAATCGGGTTTTACACTCAATTTCCACATGAGTCATTGTATTAATCCTTCCAAGGAAACAGCAGTGATTTAAACGAGCGGCGGCCAATTCTCTCTTTTTCCTCAAAAAGGACCTCTTCCCAAGGAATTTCCGATCTTTTGGTCTGTGGGTGTTCTTCAAGATAATCGTATTTCAATAACAATAGGCGAACAGCAGTTTGTCGCATCAGCTGCAGCCCAAATACTCCAGGAACAATTGTGGCTGTCACAACGGTAAGAGCTAAACTTACCAGTTGATAAAGAGCCAAAAAGAGAGAAAACCCCAAATTGTCGACGACTAAAATAAAAGCCTTTTTAAGACTTTTCAATGGTTTATCCTGGCTCATACGAACAGCCAATGCCATATAATAAGGAAGAGCTAAATGGACTCCTACCAACATCCACCCAAAAACAACAGCAATAAGTGTCGGCCCAATTGCCTGATACGACAAATAGAAAAACATCACAAAAAGCATAAGGCTTTGCACCACTATTACCAGATACAATAGCCCCACATGAGGCACTAAAGACTTGAGCTTACGTAGAACATCTTTGAGGCTGTAGATGCGATAATCGGCAATCTCTTTTGCTGCCACAGATGCAGCAGAAATATAAAGCACATGAGCAAATAAGACTATACAAAATAGCAGCAACGCCCCTAAGCTGCTGTATTGTAGCAGCACCAGAACACCATAGAATCCTCCAATCACCACGAGGTAACCAATGTTCCACACAACCAAGGAAATCAGAGAATCCCAACCGTCAAAAAAGCTCTTTTTAATCCAAAGCCATATCATGCATCCAGAGTAGCTATCTTTTAGAGAATTATCAATGGAGAGTAGGTGCTAGGGTAAGATTTCTTATTATGAGGCACCAGGAGGGGAAACTATGTTGTAGAGGTTCGCATCTTTAAAATCTATTAAGTTTTTTGAATAACCTTTTGCTGTCATAAACTCGTTAATCACATAGCTTCCTTTAGCAAATAAAATAGAACAAAACTACGAATAAAAAATGCCCAATCAGTAAGTTGAACCGACCGAGCAGATAAACACATTATCGTAACAGTATTAAATTAAGAATATATGATTCTGTTTCCTACTTTTCCTTACTATTTTTTATTGCGATAGGCTCTCAATGAGTCTTGCAAAGCATTCCATACCGTCATGTTCACTTTTGCATGTTTATCCCAAACAGGAGCCACTGCATTTCTCATCTTCTCAACTTCAGCTTTAGGGATATCAGAGTAACGGGTAATCTTTACTCCTGTCTCTTCTATCATCTTAAAGACTTCTTCATCCATATCGGTCTGATCGGCCATCCCCAGCTTTTGTGCTTCTGTAACTGCCTTCATGAAAACCTGCCGGTCAGCTTCTGTAAATTTCTTGTTCCAGCAATCCTCAGAAACAATTAAGTTAATTGTCTGGAAGAAAAGGCGTACTTCAGATGAGAATCGTTCAACTTCATAAAACTTATAATTGTAAAAGAACGGCAGAGAGAGGTCTTCTCCATCTACTGCTCCCTGTTGCAATGCCGCATACAGCTCCCCAAATGCAATACTTGCCATAGAGGCACCCAAGGCCGAATACGAATCTGTGTAAATAACTCCAGGCTGGACTCGGAAACTAACGTTTCTAAAATCAGAGTGCTTGGCTACCTATCAACACCACAGATAGCACCACAATTGCTATTTTGCAAATTCTCTTCATCCTCTCCTCCCTTTCTCTTTCAACAATAACCTAACGGTTACTTTGCAGTAGAGTCCTATAAAGAGCTATACAACAAATGTAGCGCTGTTTCCCAATCTAGTATTGGTACTCCCGCTGCCTCTAGCATCTTCTTCCGATAAACAGGAAGAATCGTGCATTCACTAATAATTATTCCAACTTCTGGAGCCTCAATCATTAATTCCTTAACACTTTGCACTATCTCGTTTTGCAATACATCGGTGTCAACGATACGGCCCAATTCAAAAAACACTTCATGAAAATGAGGTCTATCTTCTAGTCCTTTAACATGGAATAAGATTGTTGGGTCAACTCCGGCTGATAAGAGCAATTGGGAGGTGATTGAATGAGAGCTGGCAGCTACTATTCCCACTTTAGTTTTTGCACCAAGCATAATGGTTGCTAAGGAAATGGCCGATAAACTCGACATAAAACAAGGGATAGAAAATTTTTGCGTAAAATCTTTTTGAAACAATCCCATTAAGCCACAACTGCCAACTAAAGCATCAACCCCAGAATCTACCAGCCACTGCCCTGCTTCAATCATATCCGCAAGTAAGCTTCTGTCGTGCTTAACCAATTTAGCAAACGTCACATTATGTGCTTTCCGATAGATAATGGGGAAAGGAAAATCTGGCCACAGCGTTTTCGCACTATCGCCTACTAAAGACCGATCAACTACATCTAGGGTTATCATCCCCAGTTTCTTTTTGCTGCCCATTAGTTGCCCTCAAGTCAAAATGCTCTTTCAAGGGGAACAATTTCCATCCAATACCCATCAGGATCTGTTACAAAATAAACGCCTCGTTGAGGACTTTCTAAACTAACAATTCCCATTTTTTTGTGATACTCAAGTGCTTTTTCAAAATCTTTTGGGACAAATCCAATATGAGGGATGAACCCTAATCGTTTTTCATTTTTTCCTGGCACATACGTATCATGATCTTTGTACCAAGTAAGCTCTAAACGATGACCTCCTTCTTGCGTTTCCATAAACGCCAGACGAAAACCCATTTCTTCCCTTTCTACTCGTCGTACGACTTTCATACCAAAAGCTTTCTCGTAAAAAGCCACGCTTCTATCTAAATCGGAAACGGTGATATTGCTGTGAACTATGGTGAACTCCATCGTACATTCTCCTTGCGTAAACACTCTCGTATACATTTAATATATTAAACCTTTTATCCTGAGATAATTTTTATTAATATATAAATTTATGATAGTATTGAAATATGCTTCTGTCAAGAAATTTAGCATGAACCAAATCGCTAAGGTTCAAACAACTGTCATATAATTTCCCTTTATATCATTTTACCGCTGCTAGAAGGTATGCAAAAAAGGAGATTTATTTTTAAGATAAAGGACGTGAAAATAATTTCTCTTACTTGTATTAGAAGTTTCTTCCTCTAAGGGACCATCATCCACAACATCTCGCTGTCTTCGGACGAAATATTTGTTGTAATATGTTTTTGCGTAGCATCAATACAAATACTATCTCCGGGCGTTAGAATGTAGACATTATCGTTGATGGTAATTTGTAACTTCCCTGAAATAAGATACCCAAACTCATACCCCGTTGCAGAGATGGGGTGGTGTTCGGGGGAATGTGCCGTAGTTCCTCCCGGTTCAAGAATGTTATAATAGACAGAAAATTTTTCGATACCGCCCGGGGATAATTGATAGTTTGTAAATCCTTTTGCTTTACTAATTAACGGACGTTCGGTGCTACGAACTACTGGACTATTTGAATTATCGCAAACCCCAGTAAAAAAAAAAGAAACTTCAACTCCAATTGCACGGGCTAAAGAATTGAGTGTATTCAGTGATGGATTTGCTTTATCGTTCTCAATTTGACTGATTAGGCTGGGTGTAATATCTGACATAATAGAGACATCTTTAATTGTTAAATTCCTATCTTTACGGGCGCGCATTATGTTTTGGCCAACACTCATTTTCAAAACATCCTCTCCTTTTTTGCAGGATTTATTTTAGATATTATGGCTATTTTTGTCAAAATATTTTCTCGGGTAAAAGCCTTTCACACAAGCTATAGTGCCAGTATATCTTGTTCGTCCAAAAGAGTCGAGAAAAACAACATAATCACTCATAACACACTCAAACCAAATAAGGGTGTATTAATGCAAAACATCTTTTACCGTAAAAAGTAGTTTATCTATAAAACACCCCTTTTAATTTTAACGGCTGGCATATTCTTTACTACCAGCCGTACTTTTTAGCACGCTCAATTCATCTTTTATCTCTTAAAGATAAGCATTGCATGCTATCTCAATATCGTGGTACTCATTAAGTGCATCTATATATTCAAATTGGAGCTGGACTTCACTTTGGGAGAGCTTCCACTCTTCAAAAACTTCCAACACCTTAGGAGTATCCCTTAAGTCAGTTAAATAGACGACAAAAGAATAGGCTTTTTTAATGTCTGTGCCGCTTTCTTCCATATTAATGGCTAGGTTTTTCAGGCATTGGCGAGCACATTCTTGTAAATCATCGCTTACTTTGTTTTGTGTGCCGGGTACTATTGCCCTAACGCCCGAACCATAAACACGTTTTCCGACTACTGAGCTGCGAGCAAATGGTCCCGTTGGCACTTGCCCTTTTAATGAGGTAACTTGCACGTGGGGAGCTTTTGTTGCTGTAAACATCAACCTCAGTCCCGCTCCTGCCTTAAACCCTCCCCGCTCTAAAATAATACGGCAAGGATAGTGCTTTGGATCTGTCCACACAACTTTTTGTGCTTCATTAAGAATGGGTCTATCACGCATATCGCTCATCTCTGCAATGATATAAATGATATCGTTCATCCCCAAACCTTCTTTTTGCAAGCTTAGGGCAGCCAATTCAAAAATCTTTTCAATTTGTTCTTTAAGTGCCAATTTGGAAACATCAATTTCATGAGCAACCAACATTTCTGCCGAGTCAAATTGTATCAATTGATTCATCTCTATCATCTCCTTTGTTTTTCCATACTTCTTGTAGTAATAAAATCGATACCTGTCCCTAAAATATCAGCCATAACCACTGTTCCAATGGATACCGGTGCTTCGATAACCACTTGGTCTATGAGGCGCACCGCTTGCGTTACGAGGTTTTTAGGAATTTCCCCAGACGTTTTCACCGGAATACGAGGCAAAGTAGCACCGTGTATCACCACAGTAGAACTTACAGTTCGCATTGGATTCTGCAATTCTTTTTTGCCGTAAACCTCTCCTCTAGAACACTCTGCTCCAGTTACGCTATACCCATTATCTTCATCAATCATTAGTTTGCACCCTTTAGGGCACACAATACAGATTATTTGCTTCATATCTTTTATCCCATTCGATCCACTATGTTAATCTCAATCATATCGGAGGTCGCTTTTTCCAAAAACATTTTAGGAATGCGTATCCTTTCCATTTCCCCAGGAGTTAAAAACTCTCGTTTAAATGTACAAAGTGGTTTTTGATTGGATGTGACTTCGATACCGACGTTTTCATAAATATCATTCACTCTAAAAAACACATCAACGCCTTTTTCAAGGTTGGATAGTCGGATCTTTTGGGGCACGGTATAAGATACTCGTTTCCCGTTTTTAATTTGAAGGACTTCGTCTTTTATTGTTGACCCTAACGCAAATCGCGCTGCAGCGGCTCCCGCTCTCTCCCCTTCGGCCGTTACGAAATCAACCAAATCATGAACGTGTACCACATTTCCTGCGGCAAAGACGCCAGGGACTGAGGTTTCCATGTTTTCATAAACGGTAGCCCCACTTGTACGTCGATCAATTTGGATATTGGCTTCACGAGTCAATTCATTCTCAGGAACAAGTCCAACAGAAAGTAACACAGTATCACAGTCAAAAATAATTTCGGTTCCCGCAATAGGCTGTTTGTTTTCGTCAGTTTTATTCACCACAACCTTTTCTACCCGATGCTTTCCGATAATATTTGTTATTGTATGAGACAAATAGAGGGGAATATTAAAGTCCTCCAAACACTGAACCACGTTTCGCCTCAATCCTTTAGGATACGATCCACGAGCCAAAATACCAAGAACAGTTGCTCCTTCAAGCACCATACGACGTGCCATAATGAGACCAATATCCCCTGTTCCAAGAATCAGAACTTTTTTGCCAACCATATAGCCATCAATGTTGACATATCGCTGAGCTGTTCCGGCAGATAAAATACCGGCCGGACGGTCCCCGGGAAGGCCAATGGCTCCACGTGCTTTTTCTCTGCATCCCATACACAATATAATTGAGCCAGCCTGATACTCTTGGTACCCCTCGGCACTGCTCATACATTTGACGGTACGATTTTGGGTAATTTCAATTACCATGGTGTTAAGTTTCACCTCTATTGGCAATTGACTTACTCTTTCGATAAAGCGTTCTGCATATTCTGGACCGGTGAGTTCTTCTTTAAAATAATGCAGTCCAAATCCATGGTGAATGCATTGGTTTAAAATTCCACCAAGCTCTAAATCCCGTTCCAGAATCAAAACCTTTTTGGCTCCATTCTGATACGCGGAGCAAGCAGCTGCTAACCCTGCCGGACCTCCACCGACGACTACCACATCAATATTTAATCATTGCTGTACTCCTTTTGTGGCACCAGTTAAGATATATGACCCAGCTTCATCTAACAAAATATCGACATCAGACACCCCTAATTCCCTGGCCAAGATTTTTTGCACCAGTGGTCCGCAAAAACCACTCTGACATCGGCCCATACCGGCGTTGCATCGACGTTTGATTGCATCGAGGGTGGTGGGTACAATTGGGCGATGAATAGCTTCAACAATTTCCCCCTCTGTGACTAATTCACAGCGGCAAATGACCTGCCCATATAAAGGGTTATTTGCTATAACAGCTTTTTTATCTTGTTCAGATAATTTTCGGAAAATAATTCGCTCCCTAGTGGAAATAAATTCTGGTTTTTCCGTTAATTGCAAACCACATTTTTGTAAAATATCGACTCCCATTTTAGCAATAGCGGGAGCTGCTGTTAGTCCAGGCGATTTCATTCCCGCTAGATTGATAAAATTTTTACATTGAGATGACTCTTCAACAATAAAATCAGAAATATTTGTATTGGGGCGAATGCCGGAAAATTCACGGATGACCTCTCTAAAATTAATAGAAGGGACAATTTGTAGAATATTTTCTTTTAATTTTTCCATCCGGTCGCCCACTATACCGACATCATCGGGTTCATCCACCAAGAAAAAATCGGGGCCGGCAAGCAAGTTCCCATGTACGGTAGGCAGAATTGTAGTTCCTTTGTAACCCACCTCTGTTGAGCAAGAAAAAACGAGTGAATTTACTTGTGAGCATTGATTTTTATCAAAAAGAAAATACTCTCCGGCATGGTAATATTGTTCAAATCCAGCACCGCCGACCATATGATGGATACGATCGGCGTAGTTGCCTGCTGCATTAATAATAAATCGACTCTCAAATATTCCCAAAGAGGTCTTAACACTGAAGAAGTTTTCCTTTTGTTCAATTTCTTCCACCTCTGTAGATAAGTGAACTTCTACACCGTTTTTGACAGCGGTTTCAGCCAATGCAATTGCATATTCCCACGGATTAATAATTGCAGCATGAGGGGCAACCAACCCTCCAATAATTTCTGGATTTACATTGGGCTCTCTTTCTAATATTTCTTCACGGGAAATCAATTGAATCCCGGCAACTCCGTTTTGTTTACCTCGTTCTACAAGCTCTTTCACTTTTTCCATTTGTGGTTCATTAAAAGCAACGACAATAGCAGGTATTTGCTCATATTCAATGGCCAAATTTTCACAGAGCTCTTTGGCCATATAAAGCCTTCCATTGTCAGTTTTGCTTCTAATGTTCCTGGGATAGAGTCATATCCAGCATGTAAAATAGCGTTGTTGGCTTTTGTTGCGCCATTGGCTACATCATTATCTTTCTCAAGAACTCCGACTTTAAGATTGTACCGAGATAATTCAAAGGCGGCGGCGGCTCCAATAATTCCGCAGCCAATAACTAAGACATCATACATATAACTTCTCCGCATTACCTTTACTTTTTTTTGACCCCATTACGCTGCTACTGCTGTTTTAAATACCAATCCGGGCAACCATAAGCTGAGTTGCGGGAAGATAATTAAGAGAATTGTCACTAAAATCATAATAAGGACGAATACCCAAGAGCCTCTGATTACTTCCGGCATGGTGGCAGGACCTATTTTCATTGTTGTGAATAAACAGAGCCCAAATGGCGGTGTTACAAATCCTATTTGCGCCATCATAATGGCAATGATGCCAAAGTGGATAAGATCAATGTTGTAATAGCCAAGAACATTGACCAACAGGGGCCCTAATATGACAACTACGGTAATAACGTTTGTAAAGCACCCCACAATAAAGAACATCACACAAAGCAGTATCCAAAGCAAAGCAGTGCTTGAGATATGGTTTGTTATAACGCTGTACAGAAGATCAGGAAGCTTTGCTGTAGTCATGTACCATACAAACACCTGTGCCGTAGCAACTGTTATCGTCAATGTTGCTGCGCTGACAGTAGATTTACTCATAAAGGAAAATAGTTCTTTAAAAGAGTAAGAACGGTAGATAAACAATTCTACAATGAGGACATACACTACTGAAATAATTGCCGCTTCGGTGGGTGTGGCTAAGCCAGAATAGATACCTCCTAAGATTATCACGGGAAAAAGGAGGGCCCAAAAGCTGTCTGCTAAAATCTTCAACTTCCCTCTCCAAGGCGTTCCTTCTCCTCTTGGAAGTTTATGCTTTACAGCATACCAAACTACATAGGCACTCATTGCAAGTGCGGTAATAACGCCGGGAATGAAGCCTGCTGTAAAAAGAGCACCCGCAGAGATGTTCATTGCCACTGCCTGTTGCAACATCGGAATAGAAGGAGGAATCATTACCCCAACTGTTCCTGCAACAGTTATGATTCCAAGGACCAGAACTTTAGGATATCCATTTTCTAAGAGTTTTGGCATTATGAGTGCCCCAATTGCCACAACACATGCAATTGCAGAACCGGTAATAGCACCAAATAAAACGCTAGCAAAAACCGTTGCAACACCTAAGCCTCCAGGCAGGCGACCTAAAAAACAATTTACAGAGGCTACAATTTTTTCGGAGGTCTTCCCTTTAGCAGCTATATCACCCGATATGATAAAAAAGGGTACAGCCAACAATAAAAAACTATTACTACCAAGGAACAATTGCTGGGCAAGAATCGTACCGTTTTTTCCAGCTAGTAATACTCCAGCTGCGGCAGATCCTAGAACGACATGTGCGACGGGCACACCTATAACCAACAGTACGAAGAAGAGAGATAATACGGTCGTAATCATTCCACAGGCCCTCCATGTTTTTCTTCTTGAGCTTTTTTGCGAGCCTCTTCTTCTGCTAACGTTGCAGCAATCTGGGCTTCTTGTTCAGAGATGATTATTTCGCCTCGGTTGGCATCTCCAATTGATTTGAGCGTTTGGATAAAATAACGCCAGCCCATGGTTAGAATCGCATACGTAACAAACACCCATACAGGCCACATCGGAAAATCGATAGATTCTATTTTCCTATTCATGGCAATAAGCCTTCCGGTCCATTTATAGGCATACACTCCAAGATAAATGTAAAGAACTGCACAAATTAAATAGCCAAATGCTCGAAGAATATGGCCTGCTCGCATGGGAAGGGCTGTTACTAGGGTGTCCATAACCATATGACCTTGATGTTTAACTGCAATACTACAGCCCATCAACGTTGTAACAACCAACATGTAACGAGAGAATTCCTCGCTCCAAGTTAAGCCTTGGATTTTAAATGCTCGAAGGGTCAAATTATAGACAACTATTACGCCAACAACGAGAGTAAGGATAGTAATAAAATATCCTCTACTTTCGCCACTTTGTCGCTGAACGTGTCATAGGAGCGCATAAAAGACCTTGCTTTACTACCTTCATTCATATCTATTTCCTCCTGTAACTATGAGCAAGGATACGGCGGTCATAAAATTCCCTCTGCAGATATCAGAGGGAATTCCAAATTAGTGACTTAGTTGAAAGCAAGCAATTCAGCCACGGGGCGCATATTTTCAACTTTTTCAAGATTTACAATTGCATCTACAAATGCATCAGCTTTCTCTTTATTCAAGAATGGTTTAGTGAATTTTTTGAAATTGTCTATGCACTCTTGCAAAGTGAAATTATTGCGCGGATGTCCTTTTGGATAGCGCAA
This sequence comes from Sphaerochaetaceae bacterium, assembly GCA_050950025.1. Lineage (GTDB taxonomy): Bacteria > Spirochaetota > Spirochaetia > Sphaerochaetales > Sphaerochaetaceae > JBMNGW01. The sequence goes on from JBMNGW010000011.1 coordinate 74,372, forward strand.
CACATCTTTGTAGACAGTGCCATCATTCAATTCTACTTCGACTACAACTTCGGGAAATTCTCCAGTGCCCATAAAATTCACAAAGTGATCATACGTTATGACAAATTCACCTGGATAACTAAACTTTTTAGTAAAAGCAATTAGCTCTTCCGAATTTCTCATTTCCTCAGTAAACCAAGGTAATCCCGGGTCATCCGGTTTCATAAGAAAAGCGGTACAGCAGTAAGCGATGTTAAACATTGCATCTATCATACCTCGAGCACTTGCAGCGTAATCTGCAACCAGAATGTTTGCAGGAGGACTTACTCGAATAGCTTTAACATCGTCCATGGTAAATTTATGTTTGTAATATAGATTGGCAAGCCCATCGACCGGAGCCTCAACCCAGATATTAACGGGCCAGTGTTTCATAACAATCTCATTGGTGTACCAATCTTTTTTCCAATTCTTGGTATACCATTCTGTGCGATGACGATCAGAAATCATTTTCCACAGCCCATTCCAATCATCAAAAGCACCATAACAATTATCAAATCCAGCATCAGTAATCATAGCAGCTTCAACACCATTTCTTGAAGCAATCCCCTGACCGTAGTGCCAAATATCGGACATGTTGTTGATATGAGCATGCTTATTGGTCGGTACTTGCATATGATAGGAAGCTGCTCCAAAAACTTGCTCAAACTTCTTGGGATCCTTATCCAAGCCCATCGCTTTTGCAGCTGCAATGGCTGATGCCAGTATAGAAACGCTCAATAAAGGAAAGCGAAACCCATCGTTTACATAGTCGCGAGTCGGCTGCATTGCCATACCTGCGCGTGTGTATCCTTCAATAGCAGCAACAAAATTTAAAATATAGTCTTTACCACTTTTTTGATCTCTTTCAGCAAAACCGAGGGCTACTGGAATAGTGCAAGGAGTTGGGTGACCAATCCAAGAACAATCTTCCCAATCAAGGATATCGGTCATCGTTCCATTGGCAAAACATGCATTTTCAATAGGAACTTTCTTGCCATCTGAACACCAAACCGTTGCTTCTTCCACCCCTCCCCTACTTTGCACTAACTCAATGCTTCTTTGGCATTGTTCTGTTAATGCAGAAGCAATGGATACCCCAACGACGTGCAGGGTAAGTTTTTTCACTTGTTCTACAACGTCTGCAGGAATATCTTCATATTTCAAGTCACATAAAAGTTCGGTTAGTTGTGCAGTATAAGACTTATCCATAATTCGTCTCCTTTTTTTAATAACTCGCCCCAAGCTTATTTCTTATGAACATAAACGTTATGGTTAAACGCCACAAAGTACGTTCTGTGCGTTATTTTCCCAGATTGGACAACTGGCACCTTCATCTCAAATTTCTCATATCTAAGATTTCTGATAAATTGTCCCACCGTTATTTTCAAACTGATGAAATCATGGTGATGAAAATGCCATTTTTCCCTTTTATGTAGATAAGATTTGTCTCCTCAGGAAGTTTTAGTGTAGAGGCACCTCTTATAGGAGGCACCTCTACTTTTCAGTAATTACTTAAAACCCATTAAACCAGCAATTATTTATTGCGATAGGCTTTCAATGAGTCTTGCAAAGCATTCCATACCGTCATGTTCACTTTTGCATGTTTATCCCAAACAGGAGCCACTGCATTTCTCATCTTCTCAACTTCAGCTTTAGGGATATCGGAGTAACGGGTAATCTTTACTCCTGTCTCCTCTATCATCTTAAAGACTTCTTCATCCATATCGGTCTGATCAGCCATCCCCAGCTTTTGTGCTTCTGTAACTGCCTTCATGAAAACCTGCCGGTCAGCTTCTGTAAATTTCTTGTTCCAGCAATCCTCAGAAACAATTAAGTTAATTGTCTGGAAGAAAAGGCGTACTTCAGATGAGAATCGTTCAACTTCATAAAACTTATAATTGTAAAAGAACGGCAGAGAGAGGTCTTCTCCATCTACTGCTCCCTGTTGCAATGCCGCATACAGCTCCCCAAATGCAATACTTGCCGTAGAGGCTCCCAAGGCCGAATACGAATCTGTGTAAATAACTCCAGGCTGGACTCGGAAAGTAACGTTTCTAAAATCATTGATACTCTTGATTTCATGCTTGCGGTTCGCTAAGGCTCGGAACACCCCATTCACCGGTCCAATAAACTTGAATAAACCATAATTATCAACCGCTTTAACAAGTTCTTTCTGGTATGAAGTCCCAGACTCAAGACCAGCTACTGCCATAAATTCTTCTGAACTTTCAAACAAGAAGGGCAATAACGACATGCTCACTTCCGGAGTAACTGCTGAGAATGTCCCCTCAGATAGCATCGCTACATCCAAGTCCCCGCTGATTATTTGATCAAGCATGTCGGGTTCTCCTCCCAACTGACCATTAGGATAATAATCAAACGTAATCATTCCATCAGAGTACTTCTCTACAAGCTCCATCATGTAGGTCGCAAATGGTCGCTGGTTGTCAAAATGACTGTCATTACCAAGCTTACCAAATGAAATCTTTAGCGGAGTCGTTCGTACTCCATCTGAACCAACTCCCTGCTCTTTGCCGCCTCCTGCAAAAAGTGCTTGGCTACCTATCAACACCACAGATAGCACCACAATTGCTATTTTGCAAATTCTCTTCATCCTCTCCTCCCTTTTCTCTTTTAACAATAACCTAACGGTTACTTTTATTTCATAGCCGCTCTTCATTAGTCGGCTATATAGTGCAATACACTTAACGAAGCTTTAAACATGTGCCTGTTTTGCGAGCTAGGTTCTATTTCCTTTCTCAAAATCACAAACCTCATGTTTAATATATTAAATATATATGCCTCTAAAAATTTTTACTTAAATATAATTTTAGGGTAGTGCTGATTTTTAGATCTGTCAACATTTATTTTGTCGGCTGAACAGTGCAAATGAGGTTTTCTCGATATTCTGGGAATGAAAAAGTATAGAAAAGCCCCCTTCACCCCGTTTCGGTTAAGACGTGGGAGAAGAGGGCTGTTTAGCGGCGAAGGGACTCGGACCCCTGACCGAACGGATATGAGCCGTTTGCTCTACCAACTGAGCTACGCCGCCGTGTGTGAGCTTCTCACAACAGGCGCTACTATACTTATGAATACTGATAATGTCAAGGCTGCTAATTCAGCGAATGCGTTTAAAATATAGCAGGTTTGCTCGTGCTAAAGTAGTGGAGGGTTTACTGAATTTTCTCTTTTTGGCGTAGATTAACTATCTTCCAGGTCCCTTCTTCATCTCTTTGCCATGTGAGTTCTAAAAAGATATTTTCTTGCCCTTCTGTGGCCACAAGCAGGGGGACAACTACATAGGATTTAGTTTGAACTGGTTTTCCTAGTATTACAGAAGCCGGTAAAATTCGAGCTAAAAGTGAATCGTACGTTTTATTAATAAGGGAAACAGAATCCTTAGCGACATACTGTTCGTACCATTGAAGAGTATAAAATGAGCTAAAGGCCCGATAGGTCATTTCTACCGCCTCAGTAGAAGTGTGTAGCGGATCTTCTGTTTGCCCTACCCCTTGAACAATAGGTTGTACTCCGACAAACGGCAGTGATGTAAAGGCTTCCGAGCGGGTATTAAAGGCAAAGAGAGAAAAACTCAGTAGAAGAAGCAGCACAGTACAGCCAATCTTTTGCATGCGTTCAATATGAACCGAAGAGAAGAGATTTGTCAAACTTCTCTGGACAATGGGCACCTCTTTTTGTACGATAATGCGATGGCTACACTGTTTTCGCACACTATTCGCGACCCACTTTGGAAAGACATCCCCTTAAGTGAAGGGTTTAAAGCTCTTTATCAAAGTAGCGCCATGCAACATTTAAATGGAATTAAGCAATTGGGACCGGCCTATTTATTGTACCCAGGAGCAGTTCATTCACGTCTTAATCATAGTTTGGGAGTCTATCATGCCACCCGCTTAATACTTGAGGCTTTAGAAGGCTCTCATCCATTACGCCCCAATGAAGTTAATGCCCTGCTAGCTGCGGCTCTTTTGCATGACATTGGCCATTTCCCCTATGCCCATGCTTTAAAAGATATCGTACGTGTTGATCATGAAACCTTAGCCGCTCGGATTCTTGAAAAAGATGAACAACTGCAGATGGTGTTGCAAGATAGCTTGGACGTAGAGAGTCAGGATGTGGCATCTATCATCGATACTTCCATCTCCGGTGCTACTGCTCCAATTCTCTTTAGCAGGAATATTCTTAGCGGCACCCTCGATCCCGACAAGCTCGATTATTTAAGCCGCGATGCCCTATTTTGTGGAATTCCATATGGCATTCAGGATGCTTCGTACATCATTCGCAACCTAAGCCTTTCGCCTGCAGGGCGCCTTAGTCTCCCTTTGGAAGCTATCGGTAGCATTCACGCACTTCTATTTGCCAAGCATTCGATGTACCGCACTGTCTACTGGCATCCGGTGACTCGCAGTGCCACTGCAATGATAAAAAAAGCGGTGTTGCTGGGCTTTGAAGAGCAGTTGTTTAGCGAACAAGATTTGTATGGCTTAGACGATGCCTCTTTTGGTCAGTTAATGCGTACAGAAAACTCACTTAGTAAAGCATTATATGATCGAGTACAGGTAGGCCGACTCTTTAAACCGTTGATAAGTAAACCTTATTTAACGGGTCGCATGTATGCTGATTTTGCCCTACGCCAAGAGGCTGAAAAAGAAGTATGGGAGGCTCTGAGCCCCCATTTCCCCGATCTCCGCCTTTCAGATGTCATTGTCGATATTCCCGAAGAAATCTCATTTGAGGCCGATATTCCCCTCAAAACAGAGCAAGGATCATACATTCGCTTTGCCGAAGCTGACACTCTATTCTCTCCAACAGTCATTTCTTCATTTGTTTCAAGCTTGCGCATGCTGCGCCTCTATGTCTCGCCAGAAGTGATTACCCCTTTCTCTGTCTCTCTTTGTAAAGGAGTGTTGCATCATTATGACTGAAGTCCACCATTGGCAAGAATTGATTAACGGAAAAATCCCTCCTGCAGTCATGCGTTTTATTAAACTTACCGGCAAAGCGATTAACACCCATCAGATGATTCGAGACGGTGATGCGGTGTTGCTCAGCGTTTCGGGAGGCAAAGACTCGTTGGCCTTAGCCTTGGCTTTATCGTTGCGCCTAAGATGGTTGCCGATTCGTTATTCGCTCAGTGCTTTGATGATTAACTGGATTGAGCACCCCATCGATGAGAATGCCAAAAAAGAACTGCAGACCTACTTTGATGCACTGAATATCCCATTGCTCATTACGGATGAGCTGCAGTATCCGCAAAGTTTTAACGGAGAGTTCAACTGTTACTTGTGTTCTCGTAACCGGCGCCGCATCTTGTTCGAATATGCCGACAAGCATAATATCAGTCTCATTGCTATGGGGCACCATTTGGATGATTTAGTGGAAACGACACTACTTAATCTTGGTAGCAGGGGAACCTTTTCCACAATGGCCCCGGTACAAGAATTTTTTAAAGGCAAGCTCCATATTATTCGCCCGATGATTGAAGTGCATGAACACACGTTAATTCATCTTAAACAGCAATGGCAATTGCCGGCAGTCAAACCCGTCTGCCCTCACGATCAAACCAACATTCGTTCGAAAATAAAACCTATCGTCAGAGATTTGGTGCGCATCGACCCCGATGCCCGCGAGCATATCTACAAAGCTCATCAATTCAATTATAGGATACACAATGAGCTTCATTGAGTCTGAATCGAACAGTGTTGCGAGGAAAGAACTTTTACAGTAATGTATTGCTATGGAGTTGTAGAATGGAACACGTAAGGAAAACGATTGTTATTTGTGCCTTGGTATCAGCACTGCTCATTCCCTTATTTGCTGCAGAAGTCCCCTATTTACATGTCCAAGCACCGCTGGAAGCAAGCTTTTATCAATTTAATGAGAAGGGCGTGTTAATTCACCCCGAACCTGTGCCTGCTCAACTGAAAGAGGGATGGATTGTTCTTTCAGATCAACAGCCACTGACCATCAGCAACTCTTTGCTCACGATTGTGTTGCAACCTGAGAGTATGCTGGGTATTGGCTCTACTGCCGGCAACGACTTTGCTTTCTATCTGATGGCAGGAAGCGGTTCTTTTTTAGTCAAACCGCCGTTTAGCGGTACTTTCTCCGTTTCCACGGCCGCCGGGCGTTATAAACTCAGCGACCCAGGGGAGATGTTCATTACAAGTGACGTGTCGGAAATGGTCTTCTCACTGCAATCTACGGTTCAGGCAACTAATGCTATTACCCGTCGAATTTCAACAATTCCGGAGCATAGTTACCTTAATATGGCCGATCCTTTTGCCACCATAAAAAGCATTTCTTTACAAACATACACCGCTTTGTCCATCAATCAGCGCACTGAAGAAACAACAGAACTGATTAGCTACGAAGCCGATGAACAAACGCCGTTTACCGATGCACCAGAACCCTTGGCATCAGTTGAACAGCTTATAGCCGACAGTCCTGCTGTGATTCCTGCCAAACCAGAAGTCCCCGAAATCGTGGTTGAAAAACCACAATTTGATTTTTACATTGTCCACACATCTGATATCCTGGGTAACATTGATGAACAAGGAATCGGAATTTCTCGCTTTGCCACCCTCCTTGATTGGGGTAGAGGGATAACAGACCGTGCGCTGTTACTTGATGCAGGCAACACTATCAGCGGCACTTCGTTAGTCGATACATTTAACGGTGTTCCGGCGGCAACATTGCTGCAAATGCTTGGTTACGATGCTGCAGCTCCTGGTCCTGCCGATTACCGCTACGGGTATGATGTACTGGCCCAATTTGCCAAGACCACTGACACTCCTGCTATTTTGGGAGCCAATGTGCTTGATCAGGGGGGAAACCACCTATTTACTCCCTATAGACTGTATGATTTGGATGGTTTTACAATCGGAGTCATTGGCATCAGTATCCCCCCCGCATCAGAAACCGAACTTACCTTTTATAATGAAACCATTGTTAACCAAGCCCAAGCGTTGGTCGATGAAGTAGCTGAACTAAGTGATTTTGTCGTCCTACTGGGAAACATCGGCAGTAGAACTGAACTAAGCAGCTCTGACATTGCCGCCTCTGTTACCGGTATCGACCTGATTATTGACGGTTCTGCTTCCCCTCTGCCAGAAAGCGGCAAACAGGTAGGTGACACACTTATCGTTGGCACTGACAGCAATTTGGAAAGTGTAGGCATTGTGGAAGTCCATGTAATTGGCGATACGGCAGCATCGATGCATGCGCTGCGCATTACAGCATCTGATGTGCTTGAGCCAACTCAAAGTGCTTTAGCTAGTGCTTTTGGAATTGAACAGGTGCCCCAAGATAGCGCAGTGCTTTCCTATGTCGCTGGGGTGAAAAATGCGTATGCTGAACTGCAAAAAGCTATTGAACCACCACCAATTCACTTGGTTGCCGAGCAAAAAACAGAAGAGGAGCCCACTTTTGTTGAACCACCTACCCAAGTAAAACCAGCAGATGGTGATGCGCTGACCATCAAAGCTCCTGTAGGAATCATCAGTAGCGTTGAAGAACCAAAAGCTAAAGAGCCTCCTCTTTGGGGCCTTACTTCTCGCTTCTCGTTCACCCGAGACGGCTTAAGCGGCATTCAACAACCTCGGGTGGGTCTGTCTATTCATCCGTTTGTTAAAACAAATGGCTTTGATTTAGGCTTGCAAGCCTTCTTCTTAACAAAAGACTCGCTATTTTCTTACCAAGATTGGGAATACTCTAATTTAGAATGGGACAGCGAAGGTGATACAGCCGAAATGATTCGGATGGCCACCCGCTTTATCGATTATGTACGAATCGGACACCCCGATGATAATTTCTACCTTAATGCCGACCAATCTACTCCCATCAATTGGGGTAACCGTGTGTTGGTCAACTCCCTGGGCGTTGCTTCGGGGCCGTACCACCAACATCTTGGACTGACAGCCAAAGCTGCCATCGGTGCAGTCGGCTTGGAGTTATTCTTAGACGATCTTTATTTGACGAACTGGGTTGAGGGGAATAAGCAACATGCCGGAGCTCGGTTAATCTTTGCTCCCAATTCACCTTTCTCTTTAGCTTTAGGAGCTCTCTTTGCTTCTGGCAGAAACAGCGATTATATTGCCTATCCCACACTCGATTTGAATTGGAAACTGAAAGACGAGCGCAAGTTGGGCATTGAGCTCTTTGGCACACTGGCTACGGCTTTGAACCTTAATGACATTGATGCGGATGATATCTTCGATGCTCAAGGAAATACCGTTGAACAAATGTTCCCCAACTTCTTGTTTGCCGGTGGCCTCGATTTCAGAACACTGAAATGGAATTTCCGCTTAGCTGCTGCCGCTCAAAATAGGACAAACGACTTCGATTTACTTTCGTTTGGCAGTCTGAATAGTACCAAGTACAGCGGCACTTCCATGCTTGATAACTCAGACCTCTTTTATACTCTGTATGCAGAAGCCCGTACTAACGGCAAACGCTTAAACTTTGGCTCCTCATACCAAGTTCCCCTTAAAAAAGATTTCAGCGGCTTAGTAACTCTTGACAGCTCAACTGTTGAAGGAGACATTTTCGCTATTGAAGGAAGCTACAGCGGCTCTCATCTGTCTGCCTCTTTGGGTTATAGAAGAGTCGGCTTCCTCTCAGGAGCAATGGAATTGTTGGATGTAACGGGTGGAATGAATACCGTAGCTGAGCACCTGAAAGACTTTCTGTTAGGTGGCAGCTCTGCTGAACGAAAACAAATACAGCCATATGCCTCCGTTAGTTACACCACAGGAGCTTTGGCTCTCACCGGAGAACTCTCTTTAGCTGATCAAATTCGATTTAGCCTTATCTCCAGTGTTACGCTGGGAGCTAAAGCTGCCGATGAAACAAGTACAACAGGAGGAACGCTCCTAGCATCCGGTGCTAAAAAAGATGCAACGTGGAAAACAAGTATGAATCTTGGCGGTTCCTATGTGCGCGCCTTTGCCACAGACGGCTCTTCGGATGAAAATTATTTGACAGTACGACCGGTATTCCAGATAGCAAAAGCAAACTCCTTCTCTTTGGGACTTGGGCCTCGCCTAGCGTTAAATGCCAATACAACTAAGCTCTATTCCGATTTGGGTGATGAATTTAGTTTTGGTAGAGATGAAAATGCCAGCGATGCACGCATCTATGATTTGGCCACTGATGTGTTGGGATTTGTCGATCACCTTGTTATCGGGAATTCCGATTCACTGTTCAATTTAGAAATTTCACGCTCAGAGCGGCAATTCAAAGGAGCCTTAGTTAGCCAACTTGGTGTTGGGGAATCTACTTTGCAAAGCCCCTTGGCTTTTACTTCTTCGGTGAACACCAAACACGTGAGTTTCGATCTCTTTATTAATGATCTTTTACGAGCCCAACTTGGTGGAATCTCATTGGCAGTTAAACCACTTCAAAATTATGAAATGGCCGTGGTCTTTGAATCGCTAATCAGTGCATCAATACTCACAGATACGGCTAAACGCTTTGATTTCATCCCCACTTTTGGTTTGAATCTACCAGTAGGAGATACTGTTGAGCTACACGGATTTGTCTCGACTTTCATGGGATATGACTCTGCTTTAGGCTTTAAACAATTTGGCATTCTGCGTGACGGAGGAATCTTCTCGATAGCGGTAGATAATTATGTTGCCTCGGTCGGAGTTGCTTTGAAAGCAGGCTCATTGGGAATTGATGTGGATGCGGCTGTACAAAAAGGTGTTCTCTCCTACGGCATGTTTAACTCCTTTTTCAAACGCCAAAGAGCTGATGTGTTGACTACATTTGCTAAACCTTGGGATACACTAGCTTCTGAAGAGCTCTCTTATACAGCCTCGGCTGCCATTGGCTGGGAATCGGAAAAACTAAATCTCAAAGCCTCGTATCTTTTACCGCTTTCTGATTCACTGGTTGCCAATACTGCTGGCGATTTGCTAAGCCTCAGTTCCGAGTTGAAACTCAAGTGGGTTAACCTGTCACTTACCTATGCCAAACAAGGCTTTATTGATGGAATACAGCAGGTTATTTCCACCACTAGCGATGTTGTGGATGAAGCTCGTGATTTCCTGTTTGCTAGTGACTCTATCTTCAGCCTAGCAGCAGCAGTAACCCAAGGAGCGGTTACGTTTAATGCTGAGCTTTCTTCTTTGGCCCGCTATGAAAAGGATACGGGATGGAACAATCAAAAGCTCCTCTCTGTTACTCCCGCTTTGTCTTTGGGAGTCGATATCCGTCTTTTCTAAAAACACTTTGTTCTTTATTGCCGCCTCTTCAACGGGGCGGCTTTTTTATGCTAGGATACGCTATGGACCAGTACAGCAGAATTGAAATTCTTGATCCTTTAGTTGCCCAGCGCATTGCAGCAGGTGAAGTAATTGAACGCCCTGCTTCGGTTCTACGTGAGCTGATAGACAATGCCATTGATGCAGGAGCGCAAACTATTACAGCTGAAATTATTGGCGGTGGTATAGAACGTATCACGGTCATTGACGATGGCTATGGTATTGCTTCTGAAGATTTACCTCTTGTTTGCCGCTCACATGCGACCAGTAAAGTTCGTACCTTGGATGATTTGTACCACCTTTCTTCCATGGGTTTCCGAGGAGAGGCATTATATACCATTAGTGCCGTAGCTACCTTGACTATTGCCTCTAAACGAGCCGATTCAGAAGCAGCAACATTACGCATTGATAATGGCAATCAAGTTGAAATTATTGCCACTGGGCCGCAAGTAGGGACTAAAGTCGATGTGGAACATCTGTTTGCCTCCATTCCGGCTCGCAAGCAATTTCTTAAACGTCCAGCTACTGAATTAACGATGTGTCGCAATGTCTTTATTGAAAAAGCTTTGGCTTTTCCCCACATCACTTTTAGGCTGTATGACGAGAAATCCCTCAGAATTGATTTACCCAAAGCCACTTTGCATCAACGAGTTCTTGCCTCGTTAGCTTCTGATAAACGGGTTACCCCCTCTGATATGATTGAGCTCTCTGAGCAGGGCCAACGATTTTCCCTGCGTGCTATTACTTCTAGTGGCTCTTCAGTGCGCACAGATCGCAGTCGCATCAACATCTACGTTAACAAGCGTCCCATAGAAGAATATGCTTTTATTCAAGCTGTTACCTATGGCTATGGATCAATCCTTCCTGGGGGTCTGTTTCCTTACTGCTATCTGTTTATTGAAGTCGACTCAGAGCTTGCCGATTTTAATATTCACCCTGCCAAACGGGAAGTGAAATTGCGCAATATGGCCCAAATCCACCAGCTTATCATTGCCATGTTGCGTACCGGATTGCCTTCTAAAGTGGCTTCTGTCCCATTAAGCCCGGCCAAAGAGCAAAATGAATTTACCTTTGCCAAATCCCCACCCTCTTACCGCCCATCTAGCTCTTCAGAGACTACGCCCATTGTCAGTGAAAAACCGACTGATGAGTTGTGGTTTGCCAAGGCTAAAGAGATTCTCCAAAACAAAGCTCAACCAACGGCTAAACCCCAAAAACAGGAGCTGCCCGATTTTACCTACCATGGGCAATTATTCTCCCTCTTTTTGTTGGTTGAAAAAGGGAACTCACTGTTTATTATCGATCAACATGCAGCTCATGAGAGAATTTTGTACGATCAATTAAAAGAAGAGAAAGGGATTCAGCGCTTGATGGTCCCGCTTGAATTTGAAGTGGAACGCTCTATTGATGATTTTTTATTAGCTAACAGTCCCCAATATGCTAATTATGGTCTTGAGCTGAGTCGAAGTGGAGATCTACTGTGGTCATTATCGACGATTCCCGCTTTATTTAAGCCCATTGAACAGCAAGTGATTGCCTTTATTAGCTCCTTTGCCTCTACTGATACTGCAGAGTTGGAAAAACGGCTCTATGCAACCATAGCCTGCCACTCAGCTATTAAAGATGGTGATATTATTGACCAACACACAGCTATAGCGTTAATTGAGCATGTTTTTACTTTAGAGCACCCGGTGTGCCCCCATGGGAGAATGTTTGTTGTTGAAATCACTAAAGAACAGCTCTTCAGTTCAGTGGATCGCACTCTAAGCTAATCGTTTTAACTAAAGTCAGCTCTCCTTTGCTTTGGTTAAAAGATAGAAGGTTCACACCCGTAATGCTTTGGCGAAAATTAGCATCTTGAAATTTCTTATCAACAGCCACTTCGCTTTGCTCATCCAATTGAAGCACTACAGTACCCACTGAGTCGAGTAGTTGCACACTCCATTGATAATCTGAGATAGGCAGTTGAAGAGCAATCTCCTGTTGCCTTTGAATCCAGTGAACAGCAGAATAACGGGAAACAGTATTCAGCAGATTTTTCATCTGTACATCAGAACGGACAAAAGAGAGAGGATAGGTAAACTCCCTACCATCAGGTAGCCATATGTACACATTGTACTCACCTGTTTCCAAAGGAATGTCAGCTGGCATCAGTAAGTCTTGTTTGATGAGAGCCAAGGTGCTTCCAACTGGGACTGCTTGGGCCCTAAATTCCCAGCTATAGGTTTTTGAGGGTGAAACAAGGCTCATTTCATAAGGCAAGTCGTTTTCAAATGTGCCATCAGAAAGAAGAAGAACCAAACCTTCTGAAAGAGTGGAAAGACGTAAAGTACTGTTGTGAGAGGCTATGGCCGCCGGATAGAGTTCAATCGAGGAAATATGGAAGCTTTTGCGATCACAACTGCTGAAAGCTAAAAGTCCAAGACAAATCCCCACCAAAGCCCACAGGCGCCTCATACGTTACTTTCCAAGCACCTGCAACTGCATTCTAACAGGATTGGCATAGGAAGAGAGGACAAACTCTCGCAGTTCATCGGCAAGGGCTTTGTAGCGGGCTAAAAACTTCTTGGTATGGAGTTTCTCATATTCAGCTTTGAAGCGCTCCGAAGAATGAAGCACATCATAAGCAAAATAATTGGTATCCCATAATTTGTAATTGGTATGAATCTGGCGATCTATTTCAGCCGCGACTTCTGTTGCATCGGCAAATTCACCGCCTAAACGGGTGCCAAAACTGACATGGACATTTCCTTTGTAACGACGCAATCCCCGCAGCATATTAACTACATCCTCATATTTTTTCTTGCGATAGGTGCCGTAGAGCTTGCGAGAAACTTCTTCCCGTCCTTTATTGATGTCGTTAGGATCGTATTGATAGGAGATAGCCACAGGAACAATATTAACAGAATCAATTAATTGGCCAAAGCTCAGCTTTGAATCTTTATAAGAGAGGTAGAGCATTTTAATGATGGCAGGATTGGTCACGTCTATGCCATCTTTTGCCCTTCCGCTTTTTTGAGCAATCCAAATCGACTTACCCCCTTGGGTAATCAATTCGACAAAGTAGCGCGAAAGGCGTAGCGACTCTTGATATTGTTCGCGCATCGGCAAATTACGTTTGACGGTAATACCGCCGTTGAGCTTAAACATATCGGTGGCAAACTGGTTGACCAGTAAGTTATCGCCAATAGCCATTTCACAGGTCGACATGCCGCCTTGGATTAAAGCATAATCGAGCAATGCACAATCAAGGATGATGTCGCGGTGGTTACTGACAAAAAGATACGGCTTAGTAGGTTCAAGGTTTTCCAGTCCGCTATAAGTAAAACTGGTCATTGAATGGTGCTCGATTGTC